>CAZAWP010000041.1:2566-14437 GCA_964488855.1 uncultured Sangeribacter sp. | reverse complement strand
GGTAATCGCCACCTTACAGGAGAGCAGCTCAGCAATGAGCTGCTCTTTTTTGTTTGCGAAGTTTTGGCGGTTTCGTTGTTATAGCGTATCTTTGCGTGAATAATTATGCCGATACGGTTTTGATAATGTTTTCAAAGAAATATAACCTCATCAATAACGTGACAGGATGGTGCGTGTTCGTTATCGCACTCATCACTTACTGGCTCACTTTGGAGCCGACTGCTTCCTACTGGGATTGCGGTGAGTTCATCATTCAGGCTGACAAACTCGAAGTGGGTCACCCGCCGGGCAACCCTATCTTCATGCTTACCGCCCGTTTCTTCGCAAATTTCGCGCCCGACATTACCAAGATTTCAGTCATGGTCAATGCCATGAGCGGTCTGTTATCTGCTCTTACCATTCTCCTGCTCTTTTGGACCATAACTCACCTTACACGACGACTCGTTGTTAGGGATGGTCAGACTGCAGAACTATCACTTAGCAAATACCTGGTGATAATGGGGTCGGGTGTAGTCGGAGCCTTGGCATACTGCTGGAGTGACACATTCTGGTTCTCCGCAGTCGAGGGTGAGGTGTACGCCTTCTCGTCGTTCTGCACGGCCTTGGTGTTCTGGCTCATCCTGAAATGGGAAAACAGGGTGGATTTACCGCATTCAGACCGTTATCTTATTTTGATTGCGTATATAGTGGGTGTCAGCGTCGCCGTACACCTGCTCAACCTGTTATGTATCCCCGCCATCGTCCTTGTATTTGCATACCGCAAGTGGAAGGATATGAACCTTGTAAAATCACTGTTGGCACTCTTGGTGTCGTTTGCGATTATCGTACTCGTGCTTTACGGACTGGTACCCGGCTTCATCAAGATGGCGCAGCAGTTCGAGCTTGTCTTCGTCAATAAGTTCGGCTTCGGCTACAACTCGGGCGCATTGTGGTACGCAATAGTGACGGCAGCCGTGTTTATCTGGGCGCTCTACGAAATCCGCAGTCAGCGCTCTGCAATGCGCATCAAGCTGTCGTTCTTCTGCTCAGTGCTTCTGTCAGGAATGCTCTTTATCGGCAGTGGCTGGTGGTTAGGGTGGATTCTCCTCGCCATCCTCTTGGGTTGGCTGGTATCCAAATACTCGAATCCCCTCCCTCTCCGTGTGCTCAGCGTGATTACATGGAGTATCGTGGTGATCTTCATCGGATATTCGAGCTATGCCCTTATCCTGATTCGCTCCAATGCCGACACACCGATGAACCAGAACTCTCCCGACAATGTCTTTGACCTTGCCTCTTATCTCAACCGCGAGCAGTATGGTGAGAATCCTCTCCTTTACGGCGAGACACTGTACAGCAGTGCACAGAAATTACAGAAAGGGGTTGTCTACGATACAATCACATATCGAGAGGACGGTTCGCCGGTACTTCTCGCTTACCCCATCTATGATCAGAATATAGGTAAAGGTAAGGCAGAGTACACCAAAGGTATTAAGGGAGAGGCACCCGCCGGAGGAGCAGAAACGTTCCTGACAGAGTCAGACCGCGCAGAAAACGCACGTCTTGCTGCCCGCGGCAAAGATTATTACGCCAAGAAAGGCTATAAATCCGAGGTCAAGATGGCACCCGAGCAGAATATGCTGTTCCCGCGTATCTATAGCCGCATGCACCGCGATCTGTATGGAGAGTGGGTGACACTCGATACTACGGCAGCAAATATAGTGACCATCTCCGCCATCGATGAGAAGAGCGGTGAGAAGATTCCGGAGCTCGACCTTCAGGCTGAGCCCTACATGAATCCCGCAACCGGTACCGTGATGTATCCGCAGAAGCAAGGGTATAAACCCACCTTTGCGCAGAACCTGCAGTACTTCCTCAACTACCAGCTTAACCACATGTATATGCGTTATTTCATGTGGAATTTCGCCGGTCGCCAGAATGACGTGATGAATCAGTCGGGCGAACTCGATGCCGGTAACTGGATCTCGGGAATAGGATTTATCGACAATGCACGCCTTGGAGACCAGAAGCTTCTCCCCGCCGAATTAGGCAGCGAGAATGCCGGTCACAACAAATACTACATGCTCCCGCTCATCCTTGGTCTTATCGGACTGATATGGCAGGCCTTCGCCGGCAAACGCGGTATCGAGCAGTTCTGGGTGATCTTCTTCCTCTTCTTCATGACAGGTATCGCCATCGTGCTTTACCTCAACCAGCCCCCGGGACAGCCCCGCGAACGAGACTATGCCTTCGCCGGTTCGTTCTACGCCTACGCCGTGTGGATAGGTATGGGTGTTGCCGGTCTCTGGAGCTTGCTTCGCACACTGATGAAGGGAGCGCCCAAGCTCAAGGACTCCATCGCCGAGAACGAAGACGGTCAGAGCAAGTCACTCATCGCTCAGCCCGAGGGTAAGGAGGAGCGTCCCGGACTCTATGCAGCCGTAGTGGCGTGCGTCATCGGGTTAGTGATACCCCTGCAGATGGTAAGCCAGACATGGGATGACCACGACCGTTCAGGACGTTATGCCGCCCGTGATTTCGGTGTAAACTACCTTGAGAGTCTTGAGCCCAACGCCATCGTGTTCTGTAACGGTGATAACGACACGTTCCCCTTATGGTATGCGCAGGAGGTAGAGGGAGTACGTCCCGATGTCAAGATCGTAAACCTAAGTTACCTCAACTCCGAGTGGTATGCCAACCAGATGCGTCAGCAGAGCTACGAAGCGGCACCTATAGAGTTTACCGCAGTTCCGGGCGATTACGCTTACGGCAAGGCGGATGTGACCGTGTTGGGCAGAAACCGCGAGCCCGCTGACCTGCTCTCGTCGCTCAAGGCTATATATCAGGGGAAGACATTCAACGCAAGCTACAACTACCCCGAGTTCCCCTCGCAGGTGGTGACCATCCCCGTGGATCGCCGCAAGGTGATCGAGCGAGGACTCGTCGCCCCCGAGGACACCGCGGAGATCGTCAATGAGATCGTGGTTGATCTCGGAGCAGCCTCTGCTATCCGCAAGAAAGGGTATGTCAGCCTCGGCGAACTTCTCATGCTCGACATCATCGCCACCAATGCCGCCAACGGATGGGAGCGACCCATCTACTGGTGCTCGACGGTAGGTCCCGAGTATAGCCTCGGTATGGCTAACTACCTCCGCTCGACCGGTATGACACATCAGCTTGTGCCCACATATCAGGAGGGAGTCCCCGCGCGTGCCGACCGTGCCTACGATAACATCAAGAACAAATATCGCTGGGGCGGTGCGGATGTACCCGCCGACAAGGCACCCTATTACGATGAGACCGCTCGCCGTATGCTCGTGAGCGTACGCAGCTCTATCCTTGATACAGCCACCGAGCTGATATATCAGGGTGACCTCAAGGCAACCGCCGGCAATAAGGCTGCTGCCGAGAACGACTACAAGAAAGCCGCCGAGATGATAAAGCTCATGGAGACCAAGCTCCCTGCCTCGACATCTCCCTATACGATGACCATCGCCGTCCAGCTCCCCGAGCTGTATGGCAAGTTAGGCACGCGCCTCGGAAAGAGTTACCGTGACAAAGCTGTCGAGAGTGCCCTCGACGCGATCACCCGTTATGCACCCTACGTCGCGTATAACATCGCGATGCGCGCACAATACGGTAATCCGGCTATGACCACCGAGTCCACATATATGCCTTACCAGCTCTGGAGCATCATCGAGATCTATAATGAGAACGGAGGCAGCACCGCCAAACTCGACGAAATCCTTAGCCGCTATAACCTGACGCGCGACCAGCTCCGCAACTTCCACAACATGGTTTATGGCGGTGGAGTCGATGCCGGTCAGACCGGGGGTCACTCGGAGGCAGAATATATAGCCGAGCTCTCCCATGCTGCCAAGATAGTAAATGAGTTGGCAGGACTGAGTGCGTCAGATTATGCGGCACGCTCCGCCGATGACAAATTGCTCGATTCGATCTTCTATGACGCTTACGAGCAGTACAAAGCGTATGGCATCTCCGACTCCGTCCTCATGGCAGATCCTGAAATCAAGCGAGTGAATATGGATCGTTCGCGTCGTCTGCACGAGCAATACAAGAACAAATGATAATCGAGCGTCCACCCCGTTTTTTCAGGTGGTTTTTTCCGGGTGTGCTTTTCCGCCGCCACAAAAAGGACCGCAGGATATATCTCACATTCGATGACGGACCGATACCCGAGGTGACCCCTTGGGTATTGGATCTGCTCGATGAGCACGGCATCAAGGCGACATTCTTTATGGTCGGCGACAACGTGCGCAAGCATCCCGACGTGTATGAGGAGGTCGTAAGGCGCGGTCACACCGTAGGCAACCACACCATGCATCATCTCAATGGCATGACAGTCCCGACCCGGATGTATCTCCGCGACGTTAGCGAGGCTCACCGGCTGATACGGTCTCATTTGTTCAGACCCCCGCACGGTATGTTGCGCTGGTCGCAGCTCTTGGCGCTGAGCACGCGCTTCCGTGTAGTGATGTTCGACCTCGTCACACGCGATTACTGTGCTGACCTTCGTGCTGCCGATGTCTATAACAACGTCCGCAAATATGCGCGTCCCGGAGCGCTGATCGTCTTTCACGACTCCCTCAAGAGCTGGCCCCGACTCAAGAAGGCGCTTCCGAGAGCCATCAAATGGTTGCGCGAAGCCGGCTATGAGTTCGGCACACTTTAATATAAGTAATTTAAAATGGGTAAGAAAAGGGTATTGGTAGTAGGCGCCGGCGGATTTGCCGGTGGCTTTTTTGTAGAAGAAGGTCTCAGACGCGGTTATGAAGTCTGGGCAGGTGTACGCGCCTCGACATCGCGCAAATACCTCACTGATCCGGCTATCAAGTTTATCGAGTTTGATTTCAACGCTCCCGAGTCAATGGCAAAGACCATGACAGACGCCCTCCCCGCCGGTGAGAAGTGGGATTATATCATCTACAACCTCGGTGCCACCAAAGTCACAACTTACTCCGACTTCAACCGTATCAACTACGATTATCTCCGATATTTTACCGATGCCCTCAAAGAGGCCGATAAGGTGCCGGAGAAGCTGCTGTATATCAGTTCGTTGTCGGCACAAGGTCCCGGCGACGAGAAAGGGTATACCCCGTTCACCGAGGAGAAGATACCCCAGCCCAACACCCGTTACGGAGCCTCCAAGCTGAAAGCCGAGATGTGGCTTGCCATGTCAGGCGTGCCGTATATAATCTTCCGAGCCACAGGTATCTACGGACCCCGTGACAAAGATTATTTCCTGATGTTCAAGGCATTTGCCAGTCATGTCGATGTCGGCATGGGGTATCGCAAGCAATTGTTGTCGTTTATCTATGTCGAGGACCTGGCGCGAGCCGCCTACGATGCGTTGGAACGCAGCGCCACCGGTGAGACATACGAGATAGCCGAGGAGCGCACCTATACGCAGAGCGAGTTCCGTAAGATAGCCGCCGATGCCATGAAATTGGGTCTGGTGGTACCCCTGCGCCTCCCGATGTGGGTAGTCAAGGGAGTATCGACAGTTGCGGAGAAAATCGGAGTGGTGCGGATGAAGCCCTCCACACTCAACCGCGACAAATATCGAATCATGAAGCAGCGCAACTGGGCGGTGGACTGCACCAAAGCCCGCGAGGGTTTCGGCTTTAAGCCGCAGGTCGATCTTGCCGAGGGAGTACGCCGCAGCATCGAGTGGTATAAAAAAGAGGGATGGCTATGAAATGGACCGGCATACCGATGCGTCATCCCGCCGGGATGCCCGGAGTGTGGTCCCGTGGCAACGATTCCTCCGCTGCACGATATGACACCATCCACCCGTTCGGCACGGTTGCTGCGCCCGATACCGTCGAGGTCATCCCCGGCGAGACACTGACGCAGGGGTTTGTGATGGAGACAGAAGGAAACACAGCCTGGGAAGCAGCTCCCGAGCCCAACGACGGTATGTCGTGGATATATGCCGGCTTGTTGGCAATCTTCGTCATCGTCTGTCTGAGGATGTCGCGCACGCGGCGCTATATAGCGGCGCTGATATCGACGATCACCGAGGTGCGCCGGCGCAACAACCTCTTTGACGACACGATCCGCGAGAGTTCGTTTCTCATCCTTGCCGACATACTGTGGGTGCTGAGTGCCGGAGTGATCCTATACGGGGCACTGGTACGTTGGCAGCCCCTGAGTGTGACGGTCAATGCCGAGCCGGTGAGCATCGCCCTGTGCATGGGAGTGACGGCAGTCTACGCCCTGCTGATGGATCTGACATATTACGTAGTCGGGGCGATATTCAGCGATCGGCATCTCAGCGCGATGTGGGTCAAAGGAAACCGCGCCGTCCATGCCCTTGAGGCGTTCCTTTTGCTGCCCGTGGCGTTAGTGTACCTCTGCGTGCCGCAATGGAGTACAATCACTCTCTATTGCGGGTTAGGGGTCATAGCATTGGGTGCATTGGTATTTATTTGCAAAGGTTTTCGCATTTTTTTCAGCGAAATTACCTCATGGATGCTTTTTTTATACTACCTTTGCAGTATAGAAATAGTACCGATAGTTTTAGCCTACACAGCGGCTCAAAAAGTATGTTCGGTAGCAATATAGGGCGTGGTCAGGAGGAGCCTTGCCATCGTCAGGAAATCCGGTCTGTTTAGATGGGAACAGCCGGAATCGAAACTATGGTTGTTATGAAAGTTAAGAAGATTTTAGTGTCACAGCCTCAGCCCGCAAACGGTAAATCGCCATATTACGATATTGCGGAGCGTCACGGTGTAGAAGTCGTATTCCGCCCCTTTGTCAAGGTCGAGGGAGTACCCGTGCGGGAGTTCCGTCAGCAGAAGATTAATCCCGCCGATTTTACAGCTGTAATTTTTACCAGCCGTATAGCTATTGAAAACTTTTTCAGACTATGCGAGGAGATGAAGGTCTCGGTGCCCGACTCGATGCGATATTACTGCACATCCGAGATGGTCGCCCTTTACCTTCAGAAATTCATCACCTACCGCAAGCGTAAGGTCTTTTTCGGCAAGACCGGAAAACTCACCGACGAGACTCTGCAGTCTCTCATGCTCAAGAACAACAACGAGAAATACCTCATACCCATTTCGGACGTGCAGACAGAGGAATCGCTCGGCACTGACGATCTGGGTCTCGACATAACGCGCGCCGTGATGTTCCGCACCGTCAGCAACGACTTCGGTGCCGATGAGTCCTTCGATTACGACGTCCTGCTCTTCTTCAGTCCCGCCGGTGTGCACTCGCTCCTAAAGAACTTCCCCGATTTCAATCAGGATGAAGCCGGTATCTATATCGGCACATTGGGACCCGCCACCGCCAAGGCAGTCACCGACAGCGGCCTGCGCCTCGATCTGTCGGCACCCTCTGCCAATGCCCGTTCACTCCCCGAGGCGCTCGAAGCCTTCCTGAACGATGAAGAGAGTCGATGACAACATGCTCCGGAGCCTGTATCTGCGCGATACAGCCTTCCGTGACCTGATGCAGAACCGCATCTTTAACGTGCTTCTCATCGCCACCCCTTACGATGCCTTCATGCTCGAAGAGGACGGCAGGGTCGAGGAGCAGGTGTATTTCGAGTATGTGGCACTAAACCTCTCCTCGCCGCCGCGGTTTACCACAGTCGCCAATTACGACGAGGCATACAAGGCACTTGCCGATAAAACCTTCGACCTCATCATCGCCATGCCCGGCGTCGATATATCCGAGACCTTCCGTGAGGCGGTCCGTATCGACACCATGTATCCCGAGATACCGTTTGTAGTGCTCACCCCCTTCTCCAAGGAGGTACGCCGCCGTATCGCCAACGAAGACCTCGCCGGCGTGGATTTCGTGTTCTCATGGCTGGGCAACGTCGATCTCATCCTGGCTATCATCAAGCTCATCGAGGATCTGCGCAATGCCGAGCACGACATCAATCAGGTCGGCGTGCAGGCTATCCTCCTCGTGGAGGATTCGATACGGTTCTACTCATCGCTACTCCCTTATATCTTCAAGTATCTGCTCAAGCAGAGCATGGAGTCCTCGACCGAGGCGCTCAACGAGCACGAGCGGATGCTCCGTATGCGCGGACGACCCAAGGTGCTCCTTGCCCGCGATTATGAGGAGGCGGTCAGAATCGTCGAGAAATATGGCGACAACCTCCTCGGAGTCGTCAGCGATGTGCGCTTCCCCCGTAACGGCGAGAAAGATCCCCGCGCCGGCTTCGAGCTCGCCGATTTCATCCGCAGCCGGTACCCCCACATGCCCATCATCCTGGAGAGTCAGGAGAGCGACAACGCCACCGAGGCTGCTGCAAAAGGACTGATATTCCTTGACAAGAACTCCAAGACCCTCCCGCTCGACCTCCGCGACGTAGGGCGACGCAATTTCGGCTTCGGCGACTTCATCGTCGATGACCCCGAGACCGGCAAGGAGATAATGCGCATCCACAACCTGCGCGAGCTCCAGCACCGGCTCTACGACATCCCCGATAACGTACTCTATAACCTGAGCCGTACCAACGCCATATCGCGTTGGCTATATTCGCGCGCCCTCTTCCCCATAGCTGAGGTCTTGCGCAATTACAACATCTCATCTATCGACGAGGTCGACCGTGTCCGCAAACTCATCAGTGAGGCGATCGTCAAATACCGCCGTATGAAAAACCGCGGAGTCGTGGCGGTCTTCCACAAAGATATTTACGATAACTACAGTAACTTCGCCCGTATAGGGGAGGGCTCGATGGGAGGCAAGGGACGCGGTCTTGCCTTTATAGACCAGATTATAAAGCGCTATCCCGTCTGCGATGACTTCGAGGGTGTACAGATTACCATACCGCACACGGTCGTGCTGTGTACCGACATCTTCGACGAGTTTATGGATGCCAACAACCTGTATCCCATAGCCCTGTCATCGGCGTCAGACGAGGAGATACTCGCCCGCTTTGTGGCGGCGCGCCTCCCCGAGCGCATCATAGGCGACCTCAAGGCATTCTTCGAGGTGGTGCATTGCCCCATCGCCGTGCGTTCATCCTCGTTGCTCGAAGACTCGCACTATCAGCCTTTTGCCGGCATTTACTCGACATATATGATACCCTACGCCACCGACGAGTCCGTGCGCCTCAAGATGCTCTGCGATGCCGTCAAGGGAGTGTACGCCTCGGTGTTCTTTGCCGACTCCAAGGCGTATATGAACGCCACCAGCAACGTCATCGACCAGGAGAAGATGGCGGTAATCCTGCAGGAGGTAGTGGGTCGCGACAATGCCGGCTACTATTATCCCTCATTCTCGGGCGTAGGGCGCTCACTAAACTATTACCCCGTCAATGACGAGGTCGCCGAGGATGGCGTGGCGGAAGTGGCAGTGGGCTTGGGCAAATATATCGTCGATGGAGGCATGGCACTCCGCTTTTCACCTAAGCATCCCACCAAGGTCTTGCAGACCTCGACCCTCGAACTCGCACTGCGCGACACTCAGACCACCCTCTATGCACTCCCCACCGACATGGGGGAGATGGACGCCATGGCGGTCGATGACAGTTTCAATATACGCAAGCTGCCGGTCGGGGACGCCTTCAAGACCGGGGCGCTCAAATATATGGTCTCGACTTTCGATGTCAATGACCGCGTGATACGCGATACCGAATTCGGTCCGGGGCGCAAGGTCGTGACATTTGCCAACATGCTCAAGCATAACAGCTTCCCGTTGGCGCAGGTGATAGACTTCATGCTCCGCACCGGTCAGTACGAGATGGGTCGCCCCGTCGAGATAGAGTTTGCAGGGATGGTAAACACTGACCCTCGTCCTGTATCTAAGGGAACCGTCTACTGGCTTCAGATTCGCCCCATTGTCGATAAGAAGGAGATGCTCGATGACTCGATTACCGAGGTTGATGACTCGGAGCTTATTATACGTTCGGAGACGGCGCTGGGTCACGGTATGATGGACAACGTCTGTGATATAGTGTATGTGCGTCCGCAGAACTTTAACTCCCTCAACAACCGTGCCGTGGCAGCCGAGATAGACGAGATCAACCGCCGCATGACCGAGGAGGGGAGACCCTATATCCTCATCGGACCGGGACGCTGGGGCTCGAGCGATGATGCCCTCGGTATCCCCGTGCGCTGGCCTCAGATCGCCGGGGCGCGTCTCATCGTCGAGTCCGCTCTTCCCGGTTACCGCATAGAGCCGTCGCAGGGCACACACTTCTTCCAGAACCTTACTTCGTTTGGCGTTGGGTACTTCACCATCGACATGAGTAACGGCAACGGATACATCGACACTGCCTGTCTCGACAGCATGCCTGCGGAGTATGAGAGCGAGCGGATACGCGTGGTGCACTTTGATAATCCCCTTATCATAGCCATAAACGGACGCAAGTCAAAAGGTATCGTCAAGAGAAATGATGGAGCCGACTGACAGCCGTATAAACGATGATGCCAACGGTGCCGCAGAGGGTCAGTGGCGTCCGGTCACTGCGTGGCAACTCTGGTGCCATCCGCAGATATGGGCGCGTCAGATCGCCGTCGAGCGTCATTGTGCCGAGATGTCGGTTGCCGAAATCTCGGTGCTTAATCAAAAGATAGCCCAAACTAACCTGCTTATGACTGAAAAAGAAAAGCTCCTTGCCGAGAGTGAGGAGCGCGTGGCACGTCTTCAGGAAGAATGTGACCGACAGCGGACTGAGATTGAGAGACTGGAGGCAAGTCTTAAGGAGGCGCAGGCGGTCAATGAGTCGCTGCAGGCGGATTTGGGGATGGTCGACAACATCGTCGATAAAGCGACACAGATGCGCGACCGCTACGAGCGTCGCATTGCGTTGCTGCGCGCCAAGGTGGTGGAGTTGCGCGAGGCTCTGCGAATCACCGATACCTCAAACCCCGATGATGAACTCGCCGTTATCGACATGTATGAGCAGAGTGTCCGGCATGACGACCCGGATACCCCCGAGGATAAAAAAGAGCCGGAAGATTCCGTGCGTACAGAATCTTCCGACGATGATAATTGGCTTGAGTGGTTACCGTGATTATTCCTCCGGGTTGCTATACCAAATGACCCTTAAGGGTTGCCGATGAAGCCGAATCAACGACGACGCGGACAAAATCACCCGGCTTATGTTCACCGCGCGGGAAAACCACTACCTTATTTTGCGAAGTGCGTCCGAACAACTCGTCGTTGGAGCGCTTGGAAACACCCTCGACCAGTACCTCAAATTCCTTGCCTACATCCTTTAGATTGCTTTCGAGCGAAAGCTCGTTCTGCAACGCAATCATGCGGTTAAGACGCTCTATCTTGACCTCCTCGGGTACGTTGTCGGGCATCGTGCGGCTTGCCAATGTTCCCGGTCGCTCGGAGTACTTGAACATGAATGCCGAGTCAAAGCCTGCCTCGCGCATCAGGGAGAGCGTTTCCTGAAAATCCTCCTCCGACTCATTATAGAAGCCGGTGAACATATCCGTGCTCAATCCGGCATCCGGCAGGATGCGGCGGATGGCTGCCACGCGGTCGAGATACCACTCGCGGGTGTACTTGCGGTTCATGTCGTGGAGTACGGAGTTGCTGCCGCTCTGGACGGGGAGATGTATGTGGCGGGCGAGGTTGGGGTGGGCAGCGATGGTGTGTAGCGTCTCGTCGCTCATATCCTTGGGGTGCGAGGTCGTGAAGCGTATGCGCATATCGGGAGCCGCCTCGGCAACCATTGCCAACAGCGCCGGGAAATCCACGACCTTGCCGTCAGCCTCGGTGAAACTGTAGCTGTTTACATTCTGTCCCAACAGAGTCGCCTCCTTGTAGCCACGCTTGCGGAGGTCTGCGAGTTCACGGAGGATACTCTGCGGTTCGCGGCTGCGTTCGCGACCGCGGGTGTAGGGCACGATTCAGTAACTGCAGAAATTATTGCAGCCGCGCATGATC
>CAZAWP010000041.1:0-2556 GCA_964488855.1 uncultured Sangeribacter sp. | reverse complement strand
CCGCTCACACCGTTTGACCCCATACGCTTGGGGACGATGTCGCGGTAGGTCTCGGTGGTGGAGAGGTCGATTGAGATTGCAGCCTCACCCTGTTCGGCGGCGGCAACCATGTTGGGGAGGTCGAGATAGGCGTCGGGGCCCGCCACGAGGTCGACCCCGTGTTTCTCGATCAGTTCCTCCTTGAGGCGCTCCGCCATGCAGCCGATCACTCCGATGATGATATTGCGACCGGTCTTGCGACGCAGCGAGTTCCAGTAATTCAGACGCGAATATATCTTCTGCTCGGCGTTGTCGCGTATTGAGCAGGTGTTGATAAAGACGGCGGCAGCGGCATTGTCATCGTCGGTGACCTTATACCCTGCCATGCCGAGCATTGCGGCGACAACCTCCGAATCGGCGACGTTCATCTGGCATCCGTAGGTCTCGATGCGCACTTTTTTCGATTCTGTGCAGTTTTTATCGGTTTCGGGCAAAAAAAATGGCTCCATTATATAGCTGTTTCGATTATATTGATTAAATTTGCATAACGCTAACGCATACAGACTAACCGCTTGCAAATTTGGCGGCAGTGAGTGGCTGCTTAGCTGCTGGTAAGAATCATACACTACTGTATAACTATATTTGCGTTATACTATTGTATAACTCTCCGGATGCTGCCGGATTGCGTTAGGCGATACAAATTTACCATTAAAATCTAAACGTTACAAATGAGTATCCCATTTATTACAGCTGAAGAGGCTGCAAGTTACATCAAGAACGGCGACAACGTAGGTTTTTCAGGCTTTACGGCGTCGGGTACTCCCAAGGTAGTAACCGTAGCTTTGGCAGAACGTGCCAAGGCGCTCCATGAAGAAGGCAAACCATTCAAGATCAATGTATTTACCGGTGCATCGACCAATGACCATGTAGATGGCGAGCTCTCACGTGCCGATGCTATCGGCATCCGTACTCCCTATCAGAGCCATTCGGATGCGCGCAAGTCCGCCAACCGTGCTGACGGCATGCATTATTTCGATGCCCACCTCTCTCATCTCGCCCAGGATCTCCGTTACGGCTTCTATGGCGACATCGACGTGGCTATCGTCGAGGCTACCGAGATGAGCCCCAATGGCGAGGTTGTCCTCGGTGCCGGTTTGGGTATGACCCCGACATTGGTCGACATGGCTAAGAAAGTCATCATCGAATATTCATCCTATTACCGCAATTCGTTCCGCGGTTTCCACGATAATTACGTTCCTCTCGATCCTCCTCACCGTCGTGAGATTCCCATCTATAAACCCTCCGACCGCATCGGTAGCCCGGTACTCAAGATTGACCCCAAGAAGATCATCGGTGTAGTGCCCTCGAATGCATCGGAGAGCATCAAACCCTTTACCGCTCCCGACGAGCTCACCCAGAAGATCGGTGACAATATCTGTCACTTCCTCGCCGAGCAATTGCGCACCGGCAAGATTCCCAAGGAGTTCCTTCCCATCCAGTCGGGCGTAGGCAATGTTGCCAATGCCGTACTGTATGGTTTGGGTGAAAATCCTGAGATTCCTCAGTTTGAGATGTACACCGAGGTAATCCAGGATGCTGTCATGAAGCTCATGGAGGAGGGTAAGTGCCGTTTCGCTTCGACCTGCGCCCTTACATTCTCTGACGATGCCATGTTGCATTTCATGGAGAACATCGACTTCTTCCGCGGCAAGGTGCTGATGCGTCCGGGCGAGATCTCAAATAGCCCCGAGGTCGTACGCCGACTCGGTCTGATCGCGATGAACACTGCCCTGGAGGCTGACATCTTCGGTAACGTGAACTCTACCCACGTCCTCGGTACCAAGATGATGAACGGTATCGGCGGTTCGGCGGACTTCAGCCGTAACGCATATCTGTCGATCTTCTCATGTCCCTCAATCCAGAAGGGTGGTAAGATTTCGACGATCGTGCCGATGGTATCGCACGTAGACCACTCCGAGCACTCCGTCAAGGTCCTCGTCACCGAGCAGGGTGTGGCAGATCTGCGCGGCAAGGATCCGCGTCAGCGCGCCGAGACAATCATCGAGAACTGTGTGCATCCCCTCTATAAAGAGCTTATGTGGGATTACCTGAAGTTGGCAGAGAAAGGTGGCGGACACATCCCCTTGAACCTGCAGGCAGCCTTCGCCTTCCACGAGGCTCTCATCGAGAAAGGCGACATGCAGCTCACCGACTTCTCCATCTACGACAAATAACTGTAACGTTATACGAAAGTAACGTCACGACGGCAAGGTCTCGTGCCGCATAAACTATCGTAGTGCAAAATACTTCGTAGTGCGCCCGACCGTCGTAGTGTGAAACACGTCATTTAGAAAATTTAACAGCCTATCCGGTTTAACAAAACTCTCCGTAGGTTGTTAAAAAGATAGAAGGGAAACAATTCCAAAGCGCAGAGAGGTATTAAGTATTCTGCGGTGTCCGGAAAATTCCCCATTCCCCCGATTCGACCCATGCAATCAATTGCATACGAATAATAAGACAAATCAGCTAAAACCTCTAAGCGCCCCGGGTTTCGACCCGAGGCGCTTTTAGCATCCC
>CAZAWP010000040.1:0-14470 GCA_964488855.1 uncultured Sangeribacter sp. | reverse complement strand
ATGATGTGGTACACCGTTAATCCTCAAAACCATTATTAATCAAAGTGTCCACTCAGTAAGATCAGAGTTTGATTTTGAGGGTCTGGCGGGTGCCGTTGAGAGTGGCGACGACGATGACGGTCTGACCCTTGGCGAGTGAGCGAAGGTCGAGCGACGTTACTCCCGAGGCGGTGATGAGTGTGGTGCCATCCATGCCAAACACGGTGAGGTCGGCTGCCTCAGCACAGCTTACCACGCCTCCCTGATAGGTCAGCACACCGGCAGCTGCCACGATAGTCTCTACACCCGTACCGACATGCTTGCCGTCAAGTCTGAACGACTTGATGTTGATGCTGCCGTTCTTATCGACATGAAGGGCGAAGACATGTTTACCCGGAGCCACTGTAGCGGACGGTCTTTCTTCTTCAGCTTCATCAGACTGTGTCGAGTGTCCGGATGCAATTACTGTGAATACGTACTCCTTATCAGCAGCCTCCTGACCGAGATCACCGAGCTTGACAAGTGCAGTAGTGTCGCGCTGTGTGCCATGGAGAAGTTCGGCATCTACCGATGAACCGCCCTCTACCGTAACTGCCACCTCGTAGGTATAGTCGTTCTCCAACTCAAAGTAGGGTGAGAATGCATGTGCTTCCACGGGATCACCCCAGCTCTTGGAGAAGCCGAAGACTTCCCAATACGAGTTGTATTCCCATTTATACCAGCTGTCGGTAGATACTGATTTCCAGTCGTCAAATGTAGTTGTGGCATAGGGAGCCTTGGTACCCTCGCCGACAAATACGCTTACTTCGGGAGCAGCATCCTCTGAGATACCGTTTTCATTATACACGAGTACCGAGTAAATATACTCACCGTCTTCCTCCATAGCAGTATCGGTATATGAAGCGGTCTGACCGGGGACAAGACCCTCGGTAATGGTGGCGATGACATCACCGTTACGGAGAATCTCAGCCTTAACCAATGCTGTCACGGGGTCTCCTACAATGTCGGTGTCGGGATTAGTCCATGTAACGACGACAGAGTGCGCGTTATCCGCAGCTGCCTCAGCGGTGAGATCAGTAGCGACTCCGGGAAGAACGGGCTGCACTTCGAGTTTGAAACCGTCGAAAGTAACCTCGTTATAATATTTATCCTCCGGATCGATAAGGGCACCGGTGTGATGTACGACGAAGCAGTAATTACCCGCCTCCTCAATTTTTACAAAACATTCATGATTTGATGTTGATGAAAACTTATCATTATCTACATCAAGAAGTTTTACGAACGTCGTGGGCATGAGGTGACGGTTAGTAGCGTACCCAATCTCGTAAGTGTTATTGGCACCGCCGGTAGACATTGTAAGGCGGTAAACACCGGGCTGGAGTGCTACGTAGGGAGTGGCGATCCAATCATCCATCTCACCACCTTCGGTATTGTTGGTAGATTTGAAGTCAGCACTCCACCATCCCTCGTTAAATGACCATCCGTTACCGTCCTCATTATTATCATAAATAGTAAAGAGGAGAGCATTGTCGGCACTAACAGAGAGATTAACGGGCATCTCGACCATCGGACAACCTACGTATGAAGTAACGGCACGGGCGGGAGCATGGTCGGTATCATACCCGTTGGGACCATACACACGCAATTCGTATGTATAGATACCGGGCTCGGGTATGGCGTTATCCTGATAAGCCCAAGACTGACCGGGAACAGGTGCATAGTAGGTAGTGAGCAGAGCATCGTTACGATACAGTTCAGCCTTGACTATGCTCTCCAAGGGTTCACCGGAGTTGGTAACAGAGGGATAAACCCAGCTTACGGATACCGAGAGTTCGTCGAACGAATCGGGCAACGCCTTCATGTCTGTAGCGACACCGGGAGTGGACACGACAGGCTTGAAAGCCATGTATCCTATGCGGTAACCCATGTATGAACCACTCTCAGCAGCTGCATGAAAGGCTACGTAATATGTACCGCGGTTCTCAATCTCGACAGGAATGCGCAGAGGTCTCTCATCATCATCCCAAAGCGGATTTGAAGTGAGAGTCTCGACTACGGTAAATGACGACAGATCATCCTTATCGGTACCGAGCATTACCTCAAGCTTACCATCCACCATCGTACGCAGATCAATAGCGTAAGAACCAGGTTCTTCGACAGCGAGGGCGGGGGATATCAACCAGTTATCCTCACGGAGATCCTCGGTGTAATCCCAAATGGCGCAATGCAGGAAGTTATTGTACGACCACTTGGTGGCTGTCTCAACAGCCTCGGGACCCGATACCTTGGTCCACTCGTTATTAAACTCATTACTGTCGGCAAAGTCGTAAACGTATGGCATAGCTTTGCCTGCCACAGGATCCAGACCCGGGTCATTACCCGAACCACTGTCGCCGGTTACGCTAAAACGGGTCAGAAATAGCGTGTCCATATCCGGAGCGCTATAGCACTGGATACCGAAATAATATTCCCCGGTAACCGAGGGAGTGAAAACAGCCTCGACCTTCTCAAACGCACCGGTATTGGTGTAATTCGGTTTGTCGATGATTGATTCCTCACCCTTAAGACCTGCGACAATCGCCGAAGCCAAGGCAGACTGATCATCTGCAGCCGCAATAGCGGTAGCCGGAACAGCCTTAATACGGAAGCTCTCGGTCTCGCCGTAATGTGCTACGGTACGGGCATATACTGTAACAGTATATTCGGTACCGGCTGTAAGATTGATCAGCGGTGAAATCAACCACGCATCCGCGGTCTTGGTCTGACTACTGTCATAGGGTTTCTTTGCAGCACCGGTTGCCTCGATAGCTAAGGAATAGGAATCAGCATCCTCACCGAGCCACGACACGCCATAGCGCGAAACCATATTCTTGTCAAGCCAGCCTGCATCCTTACGTCCGCCCGGGTATAAATCCGACGAGTACGGCACGCGGTTACCTGCCACCAGCGGGGCAGCTATTGCGAGGATTCCTGCAAGCCAGGCAGTTATCTTATACTTAATCATAGGTAATTAATTACTTAACCAATACTTTATGTGAACGGGTACCGGCAGCCGAAGCTACGCGTACGATATAGATACCCTCGCCGAGAGAGAAGTGACGGGTACCGTTTACGGTCTCCGATACAACCATAGCCTTACCCTCGGCGCTGAAGATGTCGATTGTGGCATTGTCGGCGGAAACGCTCACACCACCCTGCTCTGCTCTGACTGCGACAGCATCCTCGGTATCCTCGATACCTGAGCCTTTGGCGAAATTGACGCGGAGCTTGGTATAGATACCGGGCATGTCAAATGTGTTGCCGGCAATCTCCTCCTCACCATTGAGTGAGTATGTTGTCATCTTATAACCCTCCTCGGGAACGGCATTGATGGTAAGGGTTGTCCACTTGGGAGCCTTGGAACCATGCTTGTACTCGTTGCCCTTCTCATCGGTTACGGTGAATGTACCGTGTACCGGATTGTAGATGTCAAGATAAGCGAAGTCCGAACCACCGTTGGAACCTGCATGTGAAGGAGTCCAACCACGGTCATCGGCGATAGAAGAGTCCGCGCGGGTAGCATCGTTCTCAGTTCTGTCGCCACCCTGGATGAGGGTAAGGTTGTACTTAAGCTGGTTGGGATCCTCATCATCGGCACCATGGTAGCGCTGCGGCAGACGATAATAGATATCGTTGAGCTCGTCGGCAGTCATACCGTTACCGTTGATCGTAACACGGCGCAGGTCTTTAAGTGCCGAGAGATCCAAATCATGGATATCGTTATTGTCAAGATAGAGGTGACCTATCTTGGTATTGGCGCTTAAGTCGATTGCGGTAAGGTTGTTGCGACCGGCAGTGAGCGACACAAGTTCGGGCTGAGCTGATACATTAAGGGACGTGAGCTTATTTGAACTCATGTCAATCTCTTCGAGCAGCGGGTTGTGGCTGAAGTCCACTGAAGTAATCTCGTTATTGTTAAGATTAACCCAGCGGAGGTAAGGATTGGCGGAGAGGTCAATCTGCGTCAGCTCGTTACCGCGCATGTCGAGATACTGGAGTATAGGGAGCTTGGTGACATCAATTGACGACATCATGGTAATGCCGGGTTCGTCACCGAAACCGTCGCTGTGGGCATCAAGCCACATAAGAGCCGGAGTAGTGCTCAAATCTATATCTGTAAGTGCCGTGTAACCTACGTTAAGCACCTCAAGGTTCTGAGCGCCGCTGAGATCGATTACCTCAACGGGGTTCCAGTAGAGGTTAAGATATTTCAGGTCGGGACATCCGGAGAGATTAACCTCCTTGACCTGATTGTCCCAAAGACCCATCATGAGGCCATACTCGCCGAAGCCGGAGAGATCTACACCGGCAACATCACCGTAGACTGTCACTGTACCGTCGCCGGTAGCTGTACCGTCGATACGTGTGCCGCCTAACTCTGCATAACCTGAGGTGTACTTGTTCATACCCTTATATTCGGTACGGTTGCCTGTACCCCAGTCTACATAAACGGTGCCGTTATTGTCAAGAGTATTGACAAGCATTGAGATGGGGTTACCCGGGATGCTCTTGAACACAAAAGCGTTTTCAGAGTCGGTGAAATTAACCTTGATATCAGCGGGGCCGTCGATTACAAACCACTGGCTGAAAATCTCCTCGCCGTTTACGGTAACGCTGCGGAAGCGCTTACCCTCCTCGGGATAAGGATAGACATGGATGGGCACACCTGCCATAGCCTTGTCGGTAACAGAGTTCATCTTCTGGAAATATACCGGCTGCCACTGCGAGATCAGGAACTGACCACCGTTGCCCTGATATATGTCGAAGTCGTATTCGAGCGACATACCGAAAATCGGATAGAGACGGTCGAGGACACCGGTCTTGTTCTCGCCGGTATCGGTAGCCCCGATAAGGTTTACGGCAAACTCATCATATTTGGCAGTGCCGTCGCCGGTGATGTCACACACCCAGTGCATGTCGATGCTTGTGGCATACGAAATATCTGCAGTCTCACCGTTAGAACCGCTCAGAAGCAGATTGGCGGATGCGGCAGTTCCCTTGGCTTCGGGCAGAGTGTGGATGGTATAATTTACCGTGCGTCCGGTCATGCGGCTGTTATCGCGCAGGTCGATGATGCGCATTCTCTGAGCCTGCTGTCCGTTAAAATCAATAAACTCTATGAGAGTGTTGCTTGCGCGGAAGTCTTCAAGGAAAGAAGCATTCATCAGCATTATACGGCTTATCTGAGTATTGCTGACATTGAGTGAACGCATATAGGGGAACTGGTTTACATCAAGCTCCCTTATGGGGTTTCCTGAAATATCGAGGGTACGCAATGAGCCGTTGTTACCCAAGTCTATTGAGCTTAACTTATTGTTGGCGGCATATAACACCTCAAGGTCAGGCGCCTGTGTGACATCAATGAGCTCGAAGTTGTTGTTTGAGATATTGAGATTTGTAAGTTTCTTACAACCTGTTATATCGAGGTAATCAATGTTGGCATTGTTAGATACATCGAGGGTGGTAAGCTCGGGATAGTTACCCAGTACGAAAGGATCGGTATCCGCCGAAGTCATCAGATTGTTGTTTCCGAGATTAAGCGAACGGAGGTTAGGGAGCGATACCGGATAGAAATGCGCCAGGTCACAGTTGGTAAGGTTGATCGAGCGGAGGTTATCGCGCTTATCCTCGGGCATACAGATAAATATTGAGCCGAGCTGCTCACAGTCATTTGCAGTAAGATACTCCAGCTCGGTGAGGTCACGGATGTCGAGGCAGATAAGCCCGTCATTGTGCGCAACGTTGAGATTGGTCAGTGTCTCACCGGCATATTCGAGCGAGAGCGTACGCAGATCATAAGTGTTGTTGATCAGATTGTTGTAGCTCAAATTCAGTGACTGGAGCGGTGTGAGTGAGAGCAACTCAAAGCGGGTAATCTGATTCTGTGCCAAATCGAGATCGACGAGTCTGTTCATACCCTCTATCTCCACTTCGGTAAGACCTATCTCGCCCAAATCAGCCTCGGTCACATTACCGCTGATAGTCAGGTTCGCGCCTTCGATTGTACCCTCTATCCAACGGTTATAAGCGGGCTGCGAAGGATCTACAGTGTAATTGACTGCCACACCGTTACCCCAGTCGATTGAAACGGGAGCCGTGGCTGAGCTCGCATTAAGCAAGATTTTGACTTTTGTACCCGGTTCGGCAGACGTAACCATGCGCATGGTACCTGCGGAAGCGGTCAGAAAAGTCGCTGACAAAAATGTAGCAAGTAAAAATCTCTTCATGAAAATTAAATTAGTTTGATGTCCTCGGGCTTCATATATTGAATTTTGAGGCGCTGTTTTTTTATATAACGAATTAATTCAGAACATAGTGCATATAAAGTTAAGTAACTATTGAAAATTAATTTATACTAAGCAACCAAAAGCCATGAATGCTAAAACTTGTTCTTTTTGGCTACTTTCCGCTTATCCCTCAGTCACATAGCCCGCTATGCTCCTTCGGTCTGCACGGAAATTATCTCAAAAATAACTAAGTTTTATCTATTCATTAATTCTCAATAGTTACTTATTTAATTAAATGCAATTTGCCAAGTCAGATACCGCCATATATATTTTTGTCAAATTGCAGACATGCACCTTTCGGAATCAGGGGATGGGTTTTATGACTTTGGCAGGGACTCCTCCGGCGACTACACGCGGGGGTATGTCGCGGGTCACGATGCTGCCGGCAGCTATGACGGCACCTCTGCCGATACGGACACCGGGACATACCTGCACTCCGGCGCCGATCCATACGTCATCCTCGATGGTGATGGGGCGTGCGTACTCGATTCCCTGATTACGCGTCTCCGCATCGAGGGGATGCCCGGCGGTATGAAGTCCGACGTTGGGAGCGATGAATACGTTATTGCCGATGGTGACCTTGGCTCCGTCGAGTACCACAAAGTTATAGTTGGCAAAGAAGTTATCGCCCACCTCTATATTATAGCCGTAATCGCAGTAGAACGGGGAACGGATGCAGCAGTTCTCCCCCATTGCGCCCAATATATCGCCAAGCATTGTCTGCTTTGCTTGTGTATCCGAAGGAATTATATTATTATATCGGTAGCATTTATCGGCAGCCGCCAACATCTCTGCCTGTAACTCCTCGTCATAGTTGGGATTGTACAGTTCTCCGCGCTGACATTTCTCTTTCTCTGTCATATTCTTCTATACTGATAAGTTTTCTCAATTTTTATTAATTGTATTTAGGTGTAGCTATCGTACGCTTTGACAATATTCACCACATACAAAGATAATAATTATCGCGGATAACTGCGAGTAACCGCGACAGGATTCACATCCTACCGCGATTACCACTATTATAATATTACAGTATCAATTATAATATTACAGTATCAATCTACAGGTCCTTTTTGCCTGTCAAATTATAATATCTAACTTTCTATAAATTTATGATGACTTTATATATCTATTTTACGAGTCTTGAGTATCAGAATACCACCGGCTTGTAATCATCTTTCTTCTTGCCCTTGGGGAGTTTGTTGAACTTCCACTGAACATGGAACATGAAGTAGCGGGGCACTACACTGTTGTAAGTCTCCACGCGTGCCTGAGCATTGACTGTGGAGGTGACGTTAGACAGGTTGTGGAGCATGTCAAAGCCGTCGAGCATGAAGAGCAGCTGACCTTTGAGCGCCTTATATGTGATACGGGCGTTCCACACATAATTTGTGGTATTGAGCGACGGCTCATTATAGCCGCGACGCATATAGACATTGAAGTTGGTGTTGATTGAGAAATTAGCCGGTAGATCTACATTACCCGAGATGGCATAACGCATGTTCAGAGCATTGAACGGTACGAAATCCAGCTGATGACTGATGTAGCGGTTCCAGGTTATGTCGGCATTCGCCTGAATGTAGAACTTCGACTCTGTAAACTTAAGACTTATCTTCTCGGTAAGACCGTAATTGTTTACGATATTCTTGGTAAGGGGAGCATTGTCAGTGCTGAACAGGTCTGCGCTACGTACGTACTCGAAGCGGGTAATCTGGTTGAAATAAAGTTTCTCGAATTTAGGAATTGCAGTACTGAATGTCTGGTAACCACCGAACTCCGAATTACCCATTATGTTGTACATACGTCCGATACGTACGGCTGTCTGCGGATCGTATGTATAACCGTAGGCAAGACTGTTGGCATATATAGTACCCTCAAATCCGTAACCATGACGCATGCTCAGTTTCTGGTTAAGAGTCTGATTTACATATATACGGAGATTATCTGAGCGCGAATCCTTGAGGTTGGGGTTACCCATGCGGATATTTAGCGCATCAAGCGAGTTGGTAAAGTCCACCATGTTTACCATATCGGGAGAGATAACCTTACGGGTGTAACCGATATATACAGATACCGGCTTTGATTTTCCAAACCACCAGTTGATCGAACCATTGGCATCACCAAAGAATACTTTATTACGGCTCAGGTGTGCATCGACGGGACCGCGCATGTAGTGCAACCATTGACGACGTATTGACAAAGGCAACTCAGCCCAGATCGCTACATTTGAAATACTCCAGTTGATCTTGAATTTAACATCGTGAGTCTCCTCGGTGTAACGGCTGTCATAGCTGTTATCCACATCGAGGGTACCATAACCGGAAGACAGTGCTGAGGGTGCGAAATGACTCAAGTCGTTACCTGCAATATTGGTGGCATAATCCTGTGCGACATAAAGATCGGATACAGCTTTACTGAAATAACGCTGATATGTATAGTTTACATCCAGATGGAATCCTCTGAATAGCGACGTGGAATATTCCAATAGACCTTTGGCGCGCCAGTTAAAGTTTGGAGTATTATCATAATGGCGTCTATCATTGATTACCGGTACTGCATTGTCCTCAAGGTTGAGTACATACAGCTCGTCAAGGACACTCTTGCTACGCTCGTATGTATACGCTGCCAGATAGCCGATAGCATCCGAACTGCCTAATTTACGTTTACCGTTACTCCAGATATTATACCATTGGGTATTGGAATTCTGATCTTTATCCTGGATATTACGGTTGAGGATAGAGGAGAGTACGGAGTTGTTGTTATTGGAATACAGTGACTCAAGGAAGCTCTGGTCAATGTTATCCCATTCTCTACCGAATGTAGCCGAGATCAGATGCGAGTCAATAGTATTCTTGGTATAACGGAACTTAGGGGTGATCTGCCAATTCCATTTATCGGCTGATTGCTGTACACAATGCTCGGTGAATACGTACATCTGTTTAATCTTGTTGCGGTTAAACTGATATCCGTAACTTGAGGGGGTACCGTTGGGAAGCAGGTTGGTGATATAGGTACTGCTGTTACCGTCGGTTATAGTGTATCTGAAATCCGCATTACCTTTGAAGTTAAACTTAGTGTTTACAGGATCAACATTATAGTCTACACCGGCTGAGTAAGTCGTGATTTTGTTGGCGGTTGCCGACGGCATCTCTGAGGTACCTTCACGCATAGGATTCCAGGTATTGCTGATATTGTTGGCGTTGCCGAAAAATCCCACACGTGCCACGTTATTGTAATACAATCCGAAAAGGCGTCCTACAAATTTATCCTTTATACCATATCCGGCTTCCATATTCATCAGGAATCCGGCCTGATACTCCTTTTTAAGACGCACATCCATGGTAAGGATCTTCTTGCCGTAATCTTTACCCATAATCTTGTCCTGTTCGTTCTCATGACCGTCATATACGGCAATATTCTTTACGGTATAAGCGCCAAGGTTCTCAAGGAGAATGTTGTTGTTTCCCTTAAAGAAGTCCTTGCTGTTGAGAAGCAGACTCTCTACCTTACGACCGTTTACAAAGATCTCGCCACCGGGCTTGAGCTCCACACCGGGTAGCTGCTCGATGAGGGCATCAAGCATACTCCCCTCGGCGAGCTGAAATGCATCGGCGTTATATATGAGAGTATCTCCCTTGTTGTAGAACTTAACCTTAGTGGCGGTCACGGTTACATCGCTCAAGACTTTAGCTTTGACCAATTCAATTACACCGAGGTCAAGTTCATCAGAGCGCTTGCCCAGTTTTGAACCGTCGAATTTTACGGAATATGGTTCATAGTTATCGTGAGTAATCTCAAGGATATACTCCTTACCCTCCTCAAAGCCGCCACTCTTGAGGATGGGTTCAATGGTTTCATTATACGAATTTGCCGTACCGTTAATCCATCGTCTGCTTGTCGCACCGCTACGTACTTCTGTAGAATCGGGTAATGACAAAACGCGGTATTTGCCATCGGTAATGTTGAAGCCCGTAACTTTATCACGAACCTTGGCAGTTATGTCGAAATAGGCTGCCTGCGTCTGCTGAGCCACTCCCAAGAGCATCAGACAGAGGAAAACTCTCATGAGCATCCCTGCTGACAATTTCAGTTTGTTTGTATCAGTTTGTCTCATAACATTAGATTTTTATGGTTGCAAAATTAATTACCCGAGTACACGTAACAAAATTTTTAGCCTCAAAACCGTTATTCAAAACCCTTTATAACAAACTGATATTCAATATATTATAATTTATAAAAATTCCAATAGACTTAACTTGTTGATTATCTGATATTTATGTTATTAATTGATAATCAATATATTAGATATATTTAAGTAACTCTTCCTTATACGGCGAATCGCTCTGCTCGATCTTCTCGCGGAGGCGACGGCGGCGGGTATAGATGCTTGATTTTTTAAGGTCGAGGAAGACTCCCACCGCCTTTACCGAGAAGCCGGCGGAGAGGTAGAGGAAGAGATCTTCCTCCTCCTTGGTCATGCCCTCTATGCTGCGGAACCGGTCGACGATGCCCTCGAGATCTGTATTGACACTCTCGGCGAGTTTCGCCTTGAATTTGGGACTGCGCATCTCGAGCAGCTGCGTCGTCACGTTCTTATATATCTCGTTCTTGACGGCTGTCTTGTCTTTTAATTCGGAGAGTTCCAGATAGTCGTCGCATAGACGGTTGAGGGTATCGAAACGAGCCTGCACGAGTGCATGAATACTCTTGCGGTGAGACTCATCGCTGAGACGCAGGTTGTTAAGTTGGTCGAGAAGTTCATCGGTCTTGCGGCGATGTCTCTTGATAAGTATAACTCCCGTCATGCAAAGACCGCCGAAGACTATCACGCTAAGTATGATAATAAGTATCAATATAATACGTGCAGACCGGGCGTCGCGCATGTACATGTCGGATTGTTGGAAATGGAAGAGATCGATTGCATTACGCGCCATAAGCTGACTGTCACCGCTCTTTACATTGCGATAATAATGGAGGATAGTATCAGCCTTGAGTAGTGCCTGGCGCGAATTGCCACTTTTTTCCTCGATAAGTTTATGCAACTCGATATATCGTGTAGGCTTATACTCATCGCCGTATGAATCAGACGCGTTACTGTGATTTCTAAAACGCACAGCCTCAATTTTTTGTAATGCCGTGGGGTAGTCTCCGCGCTGCTGTGCTACCCATGCCTCGGCAAAGAGCACGCGGACGTACCCGTCGCAGCCGTCATCTTTTAGTTCATTTATTACGGCTTCTACTGCATCTACATCTCCTTTACCTATCAGGGTATTAAGTGAAGTGAGTTTACACTGACGGAAGAATTTTTTATCTTTACTGTAGCGGCTGCTTATCGTATCGAGCACGTCAAGGGCTTCATCATAATGATCAAATGCTTCAAATAATTCTGCTCTGCTAAGCAGCGAAAATTTGTAGGCGACCATATCCAACACTGTATGGCTGAAAAAATAAATCGCCGAATCTATATATGCCTGCGAGGTATTCAGGTCACCTAATTTCCCCCACATATTAGACAGGGCATGATATGAATGAGCGGTTAATGCGGTGCGATCCCTATCGGTTATTGCTCGTTCGGCAATCTTGAGGTAATGGAGACTTTTCTCAGTGTTGATCAGACCATTTATCTGATCGCCGCGATTGTGAAAGGCGTTTCCTTTCCAGAAATACATTTCCTGTAATTCGGCAGGGTTATTACGTTTAAGTATCTGTTTCTCTTCGTTCTGTGCGAGCATATCGGGATAATCATCATTGTGGGTATAATGATGATAACGGACGTTGAGGAGGTGCCAGTAAGCTTTGTCACCGGCAGAGAGACGGGTGGTGTCGATCTCCTTCAGGAGAATTGCCGCCGAATCGGTGTGTTGGTCAAACATCTTGTCGGCGACATATAGTTTATCGTGCTCTGTGTTACGGCAACTGATTATGATTGCCGTTACTATGACGACTATGAATATTGAAATTATATAATAAGCTCGACGCATTGAAGTTATTCTAAGTAGTGTTGTTTAAATAAGGCGCCGCCTATGGGGCGCGGTTCATTATTTAAACAGACGTATGAATTCCGATAAAAGATTTAAAAACGTAAGAATTTTTTATCTTGCCGTGTTTCCGGTCTTCATAATTCAAATATAGTAATTTTTCTTCATTAAGCAGAAAAATAAAATGACAATAGAAGCCAATGTTGCAAAAAGATTGAATTTGCCCGCCAAGGGGGTGAGTGCAGTAATCGAGATGCTTGATGAGGGTGCGACAGTACCTTTCATCAGCCGATACCGTAAGGAGCGTACGGGTGCTCTCGATGAGGTTGCAGTCAGGGAGATAGAACTGATGCTTGCGCGTGTACGCGAAATTGAAGCGCGCAGGGAATTTGTAACCAAGGCTATCGAAGAGAGCGGTATGATGACCACGGATCTCGCCCGCAGATTAGCCGAAGCTCCGGAACTTGCCGACATCGAGGATCTTTATGCGCCCTATAAGCCCAAGAAACGCACGCGTGCCACCATTGCGCGAGAAAAGGGGCTCGAACCTTTGGCGCGTAAAATCATGAGCGGGAACCTGCCCGAGGCTTCGGCTGAGGAGATTGCGGGTGCGTCTGACATTATCGCCGAATGGGCGTCGGAGTCGGTGAGGCTGCGCAACATCATGCGCAATTTTTTCAAGCACAATGCTTCTTTAGTCACTACTCCCGCCAAAGGTAAATGTGAAGAAGTCGCTGATTCTGTTTACGCTCAATATGCTGATTTTTCCAAGGGCGTTGGGCGCATGGCGTCACATCAGTATCTTGCCATTCGTCGTGCCGAACGCGAGGGGTTATTAAAAGTAAAATATGATGCCGGGAACAATGTGGAGCGCCTCGAAGATAAGTTATGCGACGCTTTCATCCCCGCACGTGCTACGGCAAAGACTACTCCAATCATTGTCGATGCCTTAGAGGATTCGGTTAAACGTCTGCTCCGTCCCTCGATCGAAAATGAACTTTCCGCCGCGCTCAAGGAGAATGCCGACACGGTTGCCATAAATATTTTCTCATCAAACCTGCGTCAGCTTCTGTTAGCTCCTCCATACAAGGATAAACGCATACTGGCTATTGATCCGGGCTACCGCACCGGATGCAAGGTGGTGGCTCTTGACGCTCAGGGTAACCTGCTCGACGAGGGAGTCATCTACCCTACTGCTCCGCGTAACGACATCGAGGGTGCTACACGCACTGTCGAGAAACTGGTGAAACGTCATAATTTAGAGGCGGCAGCCATTGGTAACGGCACGGCCTCGCGTGAGACGGAACAGTTTCTGAAACGTACCGGTCTGCTACCGGATGCCAACATATTTATGGTGAATGAGGATGGTGCCTCCGTATATTCTGCTTCTGAACTGGCGCGAAAGGAGTTCCCGGATAAGGACGTGACGGTGCGCGGTGCCGTATCAATAGGGCGTCGTCTTATTGACCCACTCGCCGAACTCGTAAAGATTGACCCTAAGTCAATCGGTGTCGGTCAGTATCAGCATGACGTGGACCAGACACAACTTAAAGATGCCCTCGACTTCACTGTAATGGCATGCGTCAATGCTGTGGGTGTGGATGTAAACACTGCTTCGGAGAAACTGCTGTCGTACGTAGCCGGCATAACCCCCACCCTCGCCACCAATATAGTCAGATACCGCACGGATAACGGCGGCTTCAAGACACGCGAGCAGTTGAAGAAGGTTCCGCGTCTGGGTCCCAAAGCATTCGAGCAAGCAGCCGGCTTCCTCCGCATCCCGGGCGGTTCGGATCCGCTCGATAACACCGGCATTCATCCCGAGAGTTACCAAGCCGTAAGACAAATCGCACGCATAGCGGGGGTTGAGGTAAAAGATTTGCCGGCGAATAAAGCCATCCTTGACACCCTCGACCCCAAAGCGCTGGCAGCCCAAGGGATAGCCGGCGAGGAGACCATAACCGACATAATCGCCGAACTTCAGAAACCGGGCCGTGATCCTCGCCTCGATAACGCCTCGACCGCCTTTGAGCCTACCGTGAGCTCGTTCGACGAACTCCGTGTCGGCATGACCGTCCACGGCGTGGTGAACAACATCACCGCCTTTGGAGCCTTCATCGACCTCGGCATCAAGGAGAACGGCCTCATCCACATCTCGCAGCTGTCGCCTCGCCGTGTGAACGCCGT
>CAZAWP010000039.1:12151-14537 GCA_964488855.1 uncultured Sangeribacter sp. | reverse complement strand
AGAGCAATCAGAATTAATACAATAGCTCCAATTACTCTAATAACTCCAATTACTCCAATAACTCCAATTACTCCAATAGCTCCGATAGCTCCTTTAATTATGAGAAAGGAGTTGAGACTGCTTTTGGCGAGGATGATAGTAACTCAGGGGTAAGTGATTGTAAAATAATGGATAAGGTTAAACCGGGAGGGATGGTTGAGCGTTAGGGTATTATAGGAGGGTGGCAAATCGGCTTTCGCCGGGGCTATCAGCTTATGAGATAATGTTTCATAATAACCATATTATCTGGATATTTTTTTATTAACCATATAATCTGGATAATTCTTATTAACCGTATAAATCCGTTTGACCATGAATTACAAAGTTATTGAGATCGAGGGTGTGGGCGATGTTTATGCCGACAAACTTAAGGAGGCGGGTGTTGAGACTGCCGAGCAGTATCTGGAGATTTGCGCGACTCCCGCGGGTAGAAAGAAACTTGCCGATACTACGGGTATCAGCAGCAAACTTATCCTCAAATGGGCTAATCATACCGATCTGTATCGTGTACCCGGTATCGGCCCGCAGTTCGCCGAACTGCTTGAGGCTGCCGGTGTAGATACTGTCAAGGAGTTACGTCATCGTAATGCCGCTTCGTTGGCCGCCAAACTCGAGGAGGTTAATGCCGAGAAGAAACTTACCCGCCGTGTTCCCTCCGAAAAGGAGGTCGAGAAGATGATCGAGGCTGCCAAAGCCCTCGACCCCAAGATGACATACTAAGTCAGCCGATCGTATAGCAATACGCTATTAGTGATAGTGTATTAAGAAAAACAGCACCCCAAAGTTGCGCAACTTTGGGGTGCTGTTAATGTATGTATTGTCGCTGCGTCTTGATGCTGTTGCAAAAGCCGGAGGCTTTTGTTCCCGTGAGAGAGAATAAGGGGTCACTTCACACTTCTGATGCTGTGGCAAAAGCCGTAGGCTTTTGTTAGCGGAAAGTACATCTTAGGGAAGGACAGAGCGGTGTGCAATCAGAAGACGAGGACGAAGCCGCCTTGGGGGTGGAGGGTCAGCTTGAGGGGGGTGCCGGCGGTGAGGCGGACGGGGGTCTCGGTCAGTTCGTAGTCGGTGCCGGCGGGAAGGGCTGCCTTGGTGGAGGCGGTGGTGACTTTCTTGGGGACGCGGTCGCTGAGGAGCGTGCCGTCGGCTTTGCCTCCGGCACCAAGGAAGAGAGCGGGGTCGATGGTCACTGTCACCGGCTTGTCCTCAGCGCTGACTCCGGCGACATACCAGCGGTTGTCGTGCTTGCGCGCCATCACCACATACTTACCCGGATAGCCGTCGATAAAGCGGACATCATCCCAGGTGGTCGGCACGCTCTTCATGAAACGTATCGCAGCCTCCGGACTGCCTGTGAGGTTCTGCGGAGTCAGGGCAAAGTTCTGCGCCGGCGACTGGAAGAGCACTGCTGTGGCGAGCTCGAAGGCGTCGGATGTACGGCGACGTGAACCTCCGTCGTTATTGCGGTTGAGGTTCTTGTTGAGGAACGTGCCGCCGAACTCCATGCTGCCCACCGCATTGCGGATGAACGGATGTGTGGTGGCATTGGTAGCCATCTCGTCACAGAAATGCTGCTGGAAGACAAGGTTCTCCGATGCGAGGATTGCCTCCGAACCGACATAGTTGGGATACATCTGTTCCCAGCCGCGTGGCAGCGTACAGCCGTGGAAGATCACCATCAGTCCGTTGTCGTCGGCATCGCTAAGGATGTCCTCGTAGAGACGCATGGTCTCCTGCTTGTCACCGCCGAAGAAATCGACCTTGATACCCTTGACACCAAGCGAGTGCATCCATTTCATCGCCTTCTTGCGGGTGATGGGGTTATCCATGATGTTGATGGGAGACTGCTGTATGTCGTTCCAGTAGCCGCTTGACGAGAGCCAGAGGAATACATCGACACCCTTGGAGCGCGCGTAGCGGATTAGTTCCTCCACACCCTCCTTGCCGAGAGCCTGATCCCAGCCCGCATCCACGAGGATATGGTCATAGCCGAGGTCGGCGGCGAGATCGACAAACGTAATCTGGTCATCACGGTTCATCGAATCATCCTGCCAAACGATCCAGCTCCATGTACCCTTGCCGGGATCATATCTGAACGAGGCGGGATAACGAGGCTCCACTACATCGAACGGTATCGTGGTCTCGACAATCGGAGCGAGGTCGCTGCCGACGGTGATCGTGCGCCAGGGAGTGTTGCCGGGGATGGCGAAAGCGGGCTCGACAGTGCCGTTGCCGTTATTCTCCTCGGGCATCGGGAACTCTATTTCATATCCCTCGGCAGCTGACCAGTCGGACAGACGCGAGGCGCAGTAGTTGCGGTCCACGCCGGTCTCCGAGACAAGCACCC
>CAZAWP010000039.1:0-12051 GCA_964488855.1 uncultured Sangeribacter sp. | reverse complement strand
GACAGACGCGAGGCGCAGTAGTTGCGGTCCACGCCGGTCTCCGAGACAAGCACCCACGCATCATCACCGACCTTGAAGAGGGCGGGGAAGGTATAGCCGTGTCCATATTGCGAGGGGGTATCCATCTTGGCATCAAGGGTGTATTCCTCCTCATACGAGGGCTTGCTGCGCTTCCACCCGATCATCGCGTCGCTCTGAGGGGTGAGGAAGGTGGTGGTACTGTCGGGGAAACGGAACGAAGTGAGTTCGTCCATGACGCGCACGCTACCGTGGCTGTCCTGACGCGGGAGGCGGTAGCGGAATGCTACGTCATTGTCGGCGACATGAAACTCCACCTCAAACTTCAGTCCCTTGGCGTTGGCGAACGTGCAGACCATGTTGTTGGCCTCCACCTTATTGTGCGAGCGCTTGATGCGGTTGTTCACATACTCCTTTTCGGTGCGGCTTGTCTTGGTGTCGACAAGCGTTATATCCTTGCTGAAATCAGCGAAATCGGTAACGAAGCCGAGGCGAGAGGGAGTCATGACCTCCTTGCCGTCGAGCGAGATGCTGTAGCGCGGTGTGCCGTCGGGTGTGTCTACAGTCACACAGAGGTTACCCGCCGGCGAACAGACCTTTGCCGGTGCTGCGTAGCCGAGTGCGCCACCACCGAGCATCAATGCGGTTAATATATAGTATTTCATCGTTTGCAATCGAGTTTGTCTTAATTTGAAAGGGTGAGCAACTATTAAAAATTTCATTAATTTTCAATGGTTACTTTAGCCGAATAATCGGATACGGGGGACGAAAATTATTTCAGACCCTCGGGTGTGCCGTACTTGGCTGTGAGGCGCCGGAACTCCGGCTCGGTGATAGCTATGACTGTGCCGTGACGGGGATGGAAGTCCATGGTGACAGGCTGATCGACAACCTTGAAGTTCTCAAGATCGGTAGTCTCGGTGAACTCATAGCGACCGCTCATGTAGACATCATACATAAGGATATACTTATCCTCGCCGATGAGCTTGAAGGTACCGGCACCCTCTACAGCATCTTTAGTCTGCTGCTTGTAGTCGGGCTGCTCCTCCCATTTGCCGGAGGTAAGGTTGTCGGTAGAGGCAACGCGGATACCGTTACCGTGACCCTCGGTCTTGTAGAAGAGGTAATATTTGCCATCTTTGGCAACGATGTCACCGTCGATGCATGACTTGCCGTCCTTGGGGATGAAGAAAGGCTTGGGAGCTTCCTCAAAGTCGGTGAAATCCTTGTTGGCGTATGCGTAGTAGATGATATCGGGACCGTCACCATGCTTCATCGACCAGTACACAAGAATCTTACCGGCTGCCGGGTCATAGATACTCTGCGGAGCCCACACGCGGAGGAGTTCCTCGTTGCCGGGGAAACGTTTCTGGATATTGATAGCCGACGAAGTCCAGTTTATCAGGTCGGGTGATTTGAGGAGTATGAGGCCGCGGTTGGAGCTCCAGCCGTTAGCCGACACCATGTCGGTGAGTGTCATATAGAAATTGCCGTCGGGACCGCGGAGGATATGGGGGTCGCGGATACCGCCGGTCTCGGAGATGGCAGCCGACTCCATGACAGGCTGATCATTGTTGAGAGCCTTATAGTTGTATCCGTCGCGGCTGAGGGCGAAGTGCACGGCCTCGTCCTTGATGTCGTTACCGGTGAAGTAGGTAAAGAGATAACCGGTGTATTCGGGTTCGGTGCATTGGTGGGCACATTTGCCGCAGTGCTGCGACATCGCCGGTATGGCACTCAGCAGGAGTGCGCCTAAGATTAATTTCTTCTTCATGGATGTATATTGGTTAGTTAATATTCTGGTTAAGGAATTTGTGATAGCCACAATCGCCTCTACAACAATCGTTGGTTAAGTTGGATTTACGGTTGCCGCCGGACTATCTCGTGATACCCCGGTCAAGGAGTTTATGCTTGATGAGCATCCGCACCCAAGTGGGTGTCATCGCCACAAACACGATTGCCGACCGGTTTAAAAGACCGTTGATATACTGTTTCTTGCCGGCGAGCATCTTATCGACAGCCTTCGCCGCGAACTTCCCGGGGGTCTGTATGGCGCCGATATTCACCGCCAGGCGTTTGAGGTTATCAGGAAGACCGAAGAGGTCGGTAGCTATGCCACCCGGACATGCAACGGTAACCGATACCCCGGCATCGCGCAGCTCATAGTGCATCGCTCGTGAGAAGACTCGGATATACGCCTTGGTCGCCGAGTACATGGCGATACCCGGCATCGGCATCCAGCACGACATGGACGACATGTTGAGGATACGTCCGTGGCCGCGCTTGGCGAACCTTGAACCGAAATGACGTGTCAGTTCGGTGACCGCACGCACATGCAGGTCGATAAACGCCTCTATCTTCCCCTCCGGGGTGTCGCAGACGGGTGCGAAACTGAAAATCCCGGCATTGTTTATCAGAAAATCGGGCTCAAGATGCTGATCGTCAAGATACGTATATAGTCCCTCAATGTCATTGGAATCAGTGAGGTCGCCATACCGCGGGTAGGTCTTGACACCGAATCTATCTGTAATCTCCTCGGCAGCCGCGTCTATGCCGGTCTTGTTATTGCTGACCATGACTATGTCGGCACCACGTCGTGCCAGGACCTTAGTAAACTCCAGTCCTATGCCTGAGTCGGCACCCGTGACGAGCGCCAATCTGCCGGTGAGATCTCCCTTTTTCATTGAGACTTGTCTGAGAAGTATAAGTTTAGTCCGTCAAGCCTGACTTAAGTGTTTATTTTCTTACTTCGGGTTATTGAGGCGGTTGCGCTTGCGGATAGCTTCAATCTCGCGGCAGATACGGTCGGGGAGATTGTGGCAGTCCTTATGGCAAGCCATCTCGCGCGAATACATGCGTGCTATGCAGTAGTTGATATGCTCGCAGCCGCAGCGGTGATTGGCGTCTTCGCGTATACGGTTGATGAAATCCGGCTCATTAAGCAGGGCGCGACCCATCTGCACGAAATCGAAGCCCTCGTCGAGCACACGCTCGGCTCCGGCACCGTCGATGACGCCGCCGACATATACCAACGGCAGCTTGAGCTCCTCGCGGAAGCGCTTGGCATCCTCAAGAAAATATAGAGGCTTGAACGGCTCGGGCTTGATCATGAACCTGCCGACCATCCGCACACCGTATTTCAGCCACCACTGTTTCATGTAATGGGTCATGGTGTAGATAGGCATCTCGCCGCGCATCACATACATCGGGGCTTTGCTGACGAAACCGCCGGAGAGTACCAGAGCGTGTGCGCCATCCTCTTCGAGACGCTTGCCGACCTTAAGACACTCGTCGATTTCCATGCCACCCTTGAAGCCGTCGCGCATGTTCATCTTGACCAAAACTCCCATATCCGACCCGGCAGCGCGCATCACCTCCTCCATGACCATGTCCATGAAGCGCATACGGTTCTCCAGGGAGCCGCCGAACTTGTCGCGGCGGTGATTGGTGTAAGGTGAAAGGAACTGTGAGATAAGGTAACCGTGCCCGGCATGAACCTCGACGCAGTCAAACCCCGCATCGCGGGCTGTGCGTACCGCCTCGCCGAAGTCGCGGCTGAGTTTCTCTATCTCGTCCTCGCGCAGACCGCGCACGATGGTTGGAGAGTATAGGTTAAAGCCTGTCGAGGCTCCGACCGGGATACACCCGGCGGTGGAGCGGTGGGTCATGTTGCCGCAATGGCCTATCTGTATTGACGCCTTGGCACCGGCGACGTGTATGTCGTCGGTGATGCGTCTAAGGGGTGTTATTATATCGGGGCGCAACCACAGCTGGGTCTTGAACGACAGTGCCGACTTGGATATGCCGGCGTAGGCGAGCGTGGTCATGCCCACACCTCCGCGCGCCACCGATACGTGATAGTCGTGGAGCTGTTCGGTAGGTCCGTTCTCGTAGCCCATCCCCTCGAACGCTGCCGAGCGGATACTGCGGTTACGTAATTCCACGGGCCCTATGTATCCCGGAGTAAAAAGTTTCACGGTATGGCTGTTTAGTATGATAGTAAGAGGAGCGCGGCTCCCATTATGTGGATGACAGAATCATCGGCTGTCAATAGATAAACGGAATGATATATCGGCGGTTAAGACGGGCGTAGTCATCACCAAACTCGCTGATATAGCGACGGTGAAGAGCGCGTGCCCGCGGGGCGAGATTGGCGAATGTCCAGATGACAAACACTAACCCCCCGACACTCCATGTCAGGATCGCATATCCAACCCATTCTGTCAGTTCGCCGAAATAGTTCGCCGAGGTCACGTAGCGGTAGAGACCGCCGTGGGGGATATAGTGGCGGGTGTCGCCCGGCTTGCGCAGATGACGGATGATGCGGTCAGACTGGAGGTTTATTACCATTCCGGTTACAAAGATAATCAATCCTAAGATAAAAAGTGGATTAAAAAGCCATCCTTTGTCATATTCGGCTACTCCGACGTAAAAAAGCCAACCGCCGATCATGTAGGCATTGACGGTGTTAAAGATTATGCCCATGATTATGATTGAGAGTGGCATGCGGCTCTTCCCCTTGATAAGGAGGGGGAAGATAAAGGCTCGCTGGAAGTAATGGAGGAGGAAAAGCGCCGTCATCACCACCTGCGGGGCGTTGAAGCGCACTCCCGCCGGCGCCGTGAGCCATATTGCCGTCATGGCGGCGAACGCCGGGGTTTCCATCACCACCCACCCGGCTTTATTGGGTAGCGTCGGTCCCCATTTGGGATTATACATTATGCCGTAGCCGGCAGTGACGTACAGCAGCACTATGAACACTATCACAGCGAGTCCTGTCATCACACCGGCTACGGCATAATATGTGTCGGATGTAAATATGTGATCTATCATTTCACAATTGGAATCGTTTAGCGGATTACGATAACCTCAAAATCGGGCATCTGACCCAAGGCATCTGTAAAGATATATCGTCCGGAACGCACCTGCTTGCCGGTCTCGTCATCGAGATTCCACGTGTGCCTGCCGTCGTTGGCGCGACCCAACTGACGTACGAGCTTGCCGTCGGAATCACGGATAATGACATGGGCAAGTGCCGGGATGTTGTAGGTGGTCACGGCACCGCTGTAACCGCGCTCCACAACCTGCGGGTACGCGTAGGGGAGATCCTCGGTGACCAGCGTGGAGGTGAAGATAGCGTCGGGATATACCTGCGCCATGCCGGCGTAAGTCGATACCAGTAGCGATTTGGTGGTGACTTCCCAACCCATGCCGATAACGCGGTTGGAGGGGATCGGCGAGTTGTTGGTGGTGTAATGGGCGATCACACCGTTGCGCTCGCGGTTGATGCCGACGAGACCGTCGTTTTCGGTGGCGAGCCACATCCTGCCGTATTCGTCAAAGGTGATCTTGTTGATCTGCGAACTCTCCAGAAACGCCTCCTGATCGGTGTCATTTATGTCGGAGAGGAGCTTGATGCGCTCGGCATCCGCCACATTGGCGATTATCGGGGCACAGGGGTCGAACGACAGCAGTGTCTGCGGACCTGCCACCCATACACGTTTGGTGACGGGATCCTCGGCGATGTCATTGAAGTACTCGATCGAATGACGGTAGCCGTTTGAGGTGCGGAAGACAGAGATGGACTGCAGCACATCATCACGTGTCACCGAGGGTGTGGTATTGGTATCGTAGACATATAGCGGAGTGTTGTATCCACCTCCGCTGAATACTATCTTACCACGGTTCTCATAAGTCTTGCAGACCTCCATTGTATAGTTGGGGTTTGTGGCTGTCTCAAGGTTGAGCGAGAGGTAGGGCCACGGCTCGGGGAGTGTGCCTGCCGGAAGGTTATAGGCAGTGGCGCGTGCCTCGGGAGTCCAGTAATAGAGGCGGAACTGGTCCTCACCTTTTGACGAGTTGTCGAGGCAGTTATAAAGACCCCAAATCACATTGTCGTAATCTGCGCCCAATCCCATCACCTCGTTTATCATATCCCAGCTCTGGTTAGGGAAATTTACCACCGTGCCGGGCAAGCGGTTGAAAGTCTCTACATTGGTGGTGAAGTGAAGCAGCTCGTGATTGGGATCCTCGAGATCCATCACCACAATACCGTTTGTCAGACCCGAGAAGAGCAGCTTGTTCTTATGCAGAGGGTCGAGTATCATCGAGGTGGGGTCGCTGACGGGGAAGCGGTGACCGTTGGCTTTGACGATGTTCATGTACGCCGGGTCAGCCTGTACCGAGGCCGGCGGATTGTACACGGGTGCCGGGATGGTCCATTGACCGTCCTTGTATTTCGAGATAAGGGCCGGCATGTACTGGTTGAGCTGCGAAAACTTCCAGGATGTGCCGAGGTTGGTGGTGATGATACCGTGCTCAGGTGAACTGGCGAACGACTCGCACCAGAAAGCTGCGGGAGCGTTGGGACGGATAGGGTCGCCGACGTTGGTCCACTGTGTCGTGCCACCTTCGCCGTCGGAGGCATGGGTGCGCACGAACTTGCCGCGGTCGGCATACTCCCAGTAATCGGTGCCGTTCCATGAGCCGAGTGCCTTGGGAGTGCGACGGCTCAATACCTTGTAGGAGATCGCCTTGGCAGCCTCAATGTTCTCGGCATTGGTCTGACCTATGACAGCAGCGCGGTTAAGATGAAAGACGGTGTCGTTGGTGATGATCATGTAACCCTTTTCGGTAGGGAGGCCGTTGTTTTCCCACCGCCCTACGGTCTTGTTGAGGTTATCCAGTTTGGTCATCTTGGCATTGGCGACATGCTGGAAAGTCCAGCCTGTGTCACCCTTGACGCCGATGTGGAGCGCCTTGGGATCCTTGGCGCCGCAGACATCATAGTTGAAGTAAGCAAAGGAGTTGTCGGTAAGGGGCATCATGATCTGAGCCTCGACGGGCCACCCCTTGGAGAACCACCAGAGCGAGCGTTTATATCTGAATATAAGCTGCTCGAAATCCTTAAATGAGGTTATCACACCATCTGCAGGAGCCGTATAAGCCTTAAACTCGGGTGTGAAGACAATAATCTCGTTACCGAACTTGCACACTTCCTGAATGGGAGTGCCGATATAGGAGATTCTTGTGAACTGTTTGGTGGCGGCATCAAAGGCTGCGAAACCACCCTCGGTAGCAATCCATGCCACCGAAGTATCAGGCTGGAAACGCACCGAGGTAAGGATGTTCATATTCAGACCTCGGGGCGAATGCAGGTCGGATAGACTGATTTTCTCGCCGTTGTCGTAGATGATGTCGATATAGCCGTTCTCATAACCCAAGAAGAGGTATTTGCCCCACGGATTATAGTTCATCACCCGCACCCGTGTATCGGAGAGGGGATACAGGTCTGACAGGGCGTGAATCCCCTGAGAGGGATTCTGATTGTCGTATACGAGAACCTGCATGTTGAGATCGGAGTAATTATCACGATTGGTCACGTAATAATGCGGATGAACCTGGAAGTAGGTATAGCGCGGAGTCTCGACGATACGCTGAGGTCCGTTGTCGAATGCCGGGTGCTGTTTCCAGTTGCTCATATCTATAGCCGAGGCTGACGATACACAAAAAAGCGTCGCAAGGAGCAACGCAGCTCCCCGCAGACTTTTATAAAAACGGTGCGAATATAATCTTGTGGTCATGATGTTCGGTAAAAAGTATCCGGAAGTGGTGTCTGACTTATCTCTGCGGGTATATTCCCGAGTGTATGAAAGCTGACATTACTCCCCTTTGTATAACGTAATAGCGTCCGTAAAATTATATTTTTAAAGAGTCTGCGCATCCGGTTTTACAGATACGGAACTCCGGTGTCAGAGCGTGCCCTGCTCGACAAGGATTGCGATGCGCTCGATCATTGCGTCATCCTTGTTTTTTGCCGGATTGTACCCGACTTTCATGTTCATGCCGAAGAACCGTCCGAACGTCTGCCAGAAACCTGCCCTGAACGACCCCAAGAATGCCTTGACAATGCTATACGAGGACTGGTCGGTCTCGCGGTTGATGAGTTTGAGGAGCATCTTACCCTGACTTTTGGTCATACTCTTCACCACAGGCTTATACTGCTCGAAAATATCCTTTTCGAGACGTTTGAGATGCGCCTCCCTCTCCTTTGGATCCGGGATGGTCTGTATATATTCGTAGGTCTCGCAGAGAGCCGCGTACGCCAACTTTGCGTAGGGTAACGTCTTGCGTACGTCGCGTACGGTGCGCCAGTAGAACTGCTCCTGTTTCTTGTTCTTGAACTTGAGCGGCGGGTAGACATAGACCTCCGCCAAGTGTGTAAGCAGGCATGTGTCGCCATACTCATCGACAATGCGCGAGTAACCCCTGACCGTCTTGATCTTAAGGCGGACATTTGCCGGGTCATCCTCGGGAACGGTCTGTGCTCTCACGCTCATCGACGACAGCATGACGATCGACAGTATCAACAATATAAAATATCGCAATCGCGGCATAATCAGTTCTTTAACAATAGATACAATGTGTCGGGTCCGTATCGCATCAAGGGGTCGAGGATACTTATTTGATCCATGCGTTTCTCCCTGTAAACATCGCTCCACGCATCGAGTATCCTGTCCGAAGCGTTGAGCCTGCGCTTGATTTCGGCAAGCATCGGCTCGATGTTTAGAAAGGAAGTTATGACGGTCATAACGGCATCATTAAACGCTGCGAGCCGTCCCTCCGCTTTATTATATAACGGACACAGGGCGCTGTAAAGTGTATCGAAATAGGGAGTGCGGGCGTATGCGGCCTCTATCGCGCCCAGATGGGTGTGTTGCCAGTTGCCGTGCTGCGAGATCTCGACGGGGGGCAGTTTCCGCTGTTTCCAGACCGAGGCACCTCCGGCAACGGGTATGGTAAGCAGCTGCTCCCGGTCATGACTCAGGATGGTGGTGCGCCCGAACTCACGGCGGTCGATGAGACGCGAAGCCCTGACTGCCGCCTCCGCGGCATTGTCTCCGTCGAGGCGCGCCTGGAGCCATGCCGACATCCATCGTTGCGACGGCAGGTATGGCACGACAGGCACCCTTATTTCGTGCTCGTCCATTTAGACTCCGATTTGTCGGGGTTCGGATTTTTCAGGATACGGTTCCATCGCATGCCCGAGAGTCCCCCGACCTCCTTGTCGATAGAGATAAGTACGGCGACAGGCTGACCCACTATGTGATCCTCCGGCACGAAGCCCCAGTAGCGGCTGTCGGCTGAGCGGTCGCGGTTGTCGCCCTGCATCCAGTAGTAATCCATCTTGAAGGTATAGTATTCGGTCTCCTCGCCGTTGATGTAGAACTTGCCGTCACGCTTTTCGAGTGTATTTCCCTCGTAGGTACGGATGACGCGCTCGTAGAGGGGGTAGTTGCGCTCGTTGAGGTGAAGAGTCGAGCCACGTTTGGGTATCCACAATGCTCCGATGTCGGTGCGTGTCCAGTCATAGTCGGCACCTAAAGGGAATACTCCCGTCAGGTCGTAGAAGCCGCTTTCGCTCTCCTTTTGCAGGGGACCGATTACCTCGGGCCAGGTCTCGATCTGAGCCTTCATCGCCTTGGTGAGCGGTACATCGTAATATGAGAATCCGGCAACCGGGTTGTGCTGCGGTGCGCTGCCGTGATCCTCGGCGCGGACTCCGAGTTCATGCCACTTCTCGGCTGAGATCGGTCCGTTCACGGGAACTATGTAGTTATATTGCACATTCTCCGGTTCGGCAATAGCTTTGCCGTCGATAAAGATGGTATCGTTCTTTATCTCAAGCCACTCACCGGGGAGTCCGATGGCGCGCTTGACATAGTTCTCGCGACGGTCTACGGGACGTACCACAACCTCGCCGAATATCTGAGGATTCTTCTTGATATATTCCAAAGGATTGTCGATACCCTCCTGACGGAGTGAGGCGCAAATCTGATAGTAGTCGGGGTTCTGGATGCGTAGCGCCACGGTGTCGCCCTGCGGATAGTTGAAGACCACGATGTCACCGCGCTCGATGCTGCGGCGTCCCGGCATGCGGTGATACGCCAGCTGCGGCGAGTCAATGTAACTCTTGGTGTTGAGGAAAGGCATCGTGTGCTGCGCCAACGGGAAATGAAGAGGGGTCTGCGGCACACGCGGACCGTAGACGGTCTTGTCTACCCACAGGCGGTCACCCACAAGGAGTGATTTCTCAAGACTCGACGAGGGTATCTCATACTGCTGACCGACAAAGGCGAAAATGATGTATATCAGCACTAAGGCATAGACGATGGCATCTACCCATGTCATGATGGCATGCACCGGACCTTTCTTTTTCTTCCACCAGTCCCAGGGGATGAACTGTGTGATATAGATATCGGTAATAGGAATCCACAGCAGCAGTAACCACGGATTGCCCATGAGGATTACCCAGAAAAGGAAGATCGCCGATACTGCACCGTAACGCAGCCATCGCGTAGGCTTGATATTGCGGATACGCGTCTTAAGGGGGGGACGATGATTGTCATCCCCGTTATGATTGACGGTCTTTACAGACTCGGCAGTCGGCTTTATTTCGTTGTCATTCATATTGTTGTAATGTAAAATATGATGAGGAGAATCAGGACATATCTGCCTGAACAGAAGAGATCGAGTTTAAAGAGAGGAAAATCAGAATATTCCTTTGGTACCGGTTATGTCAGCCATCATGTCAGCTATGGACTGCACGCCGGGGTGTGCCGGAAGCCACTCGGCAGCCATGACGGCACCGACGGCGAAGCCGCGGCGCGAGTGGGCGCTGTGGGTGATGCTGATTTCGTCTGCCTGTGAAGTCCAGGTAACTGTATGGATGCCCGGCACCTCTCCCCGGCGCTCATGATCCACTATCAGGGTGTCGTCGGTAGGGCGAACACCTGCCTGAGGCTCCGCCCAATTGGTCATGCGGGTACTCTCGGCGATAAGCTGGTCGGCGAGGGTGACCGCTGTGCCTGACGGATGATCTAACTTATGGACATGATGCACCTCGACCATGCCGGGATGATACTCGGGGAAGTTGTTCATCACTCGCGTCAGGTATCTCGACAGCGCCATGAAGATATTGACACCGATCGAGTAGTTGGAGGCGAACATCATCGCACCGTCCATGCGTCGGCACATATCCTCGGCTTCGGGGAGGTGCGATGTCCAGCCGGTGCTGCCGCACACTACAGGCACACCGCGCTCAAGGCACTTGCAGACATTGTCAAAGGCTGTGGCGGGTGTGGTGAACTCTATAGCGACATCTGACTCCAAGAATGCGGGGGTGTCGAAGGCCTCCTGATTATGTGCATCTATGATGACGCTGACCTGATGGCCACGCTCCTTTATGACCTCTTCGATGATATGGCCCATCTTGCCATACCCTATTATAGCAAATCTCATCTGATTCTTCTTTATTGATATACGGCTTATGCAATCTTGACAGACTGTTTGTGCAATCCCGTATAAACCTAACTGCAAATATACATAAAATATTGTAAGTCACCCAACGCTATGCGGCTATTCAGTCGCCGTCATCACGCAAGAGCAGCTAACGCCGTGTCGAGTTGTCCCGTTGCGCAGGACAGTATAGTAGGCATGTTGTATACGCCGTCAGGGAGACTGCCGAAGAATGATTCAATTCGGTCAGTGATACTTTGAGCAGTTTCATTCTGACCTACGATGATGACACGCACCAGCGAATGCCAGGCACGCAGCAGGTTATCTAAATAAGACGGTATCTGCGAGTCCGGCTCATCATGCAAGGGATAGTAACGGATGGCACCCGAGAGGGTTAAATCCTTAGCACACGGGTCGTCGGAGAGAAGGGCTATGCGGTAGTTCCGACGCAGAAGATTGGCAAAGGAATAAGTGATAGACCTATCGAGAGATGTGCCGACTGATATGACGAGCAAGGAGCGCCGACGAGGCGCCGGGTGTTGTAGCGATTTACTTAGTTTGCCCGAGGCAAGGTCAGCCATCCGTTGCTCGATATAATTATCTGCCATATTAATTCTCAACTTTTATTACACGATTATTGTATATACATAAGGACGCTTTGTATACCGCTTCAATATACATAAGTAACTATTGAAAATTAATTAATACTAAGCAACTAAGACCCATGAATGCTAA
>CAZAWP010000038.1:9107-14608 GCA_964488855.1 uncultured Sangeribacter sp. | reverse complement strand
AGATTTTAAGGTTAACGCAAGATTGGTTGTCGGGATGACAATCAATTTTTTTTGTACCTACATTATCCGCCTATAACTTGCGATTTACATTCTAATTCGTTACATTTGCTTATTAATGAAGTTTTGGCTCTTTGACTATATTGGCTCTAAATAACTCTGCGCAGTATAAAGCTCATAACACCGGCCAATCCATTACAAAAATCCAAAAACCAAACACTCAACACTAAACACTAAAAACCAAAAACTCAACACTCAAAACTAAAAACTCTACACTCCCAAGATATATTCATTACTAAATATTAATTTATGAAACGACTGTACGTTTTTATCATCGCAATGATGGCGTTCATAGGTGCGCGAGCTGCCGACGAACCCCTGACGCCGTCCGATGTTAAGGATGTGTCGGTGACGTGGAACTTTGATGCCAACGCTTTTGACATCTCCTTCACTACCCCCACAACGGGCTATGTTTATGATTTTTGGGATACCATATACGAGGATCTTACCAAGATCGACAAAATCGAGGTAAGCCGCTATATGGGTTATTCGGAGGATCCTATTCTTCTTCACACTTTTGACAATCCGGGCTTAGGTGAGACACTCTCATGCTCAGTCGCTCTGCCCGCCGGTCAAAAATACAGTTTCAAGATTGTAGTATTTGCCGATGGCGAGGAGTCTGACGGTGCTTACGAATATGATGTACTTGCCGGCGGTTATCCCGCAGCTATCGCTACACCGACTGTCACCACACAGCAGGGAGAGATGCCCGTTACAGTAACATTCAAGGCTCCGACAGTCTACAAGGGAACCAACTACCCCTTGTCGTCACTGACCAAGATTTCGCTGATGGCTCCCGGCGCATCTTACTGGGATCCCGCCATCGAATTGGCATCCATCGAGAATCCCGTTCCCGGAAAGGAATATACCCTTACGGTCAATCGTTCGGACATCCGAGGTGCCCAGACATGGTCACTCTTTGCCTATAATGAGTCCGGCGCTTCCGATGTAACGGAATTTAAGATATTTATCGGCAAGGACGCTCCCGGTAATGTAGATAACCTCAAGGCTATCGAAACGAGCGACGGCAACATAGCCCTCTCATGGACAGCCCCCACTGCAGGTGCCAATAACGGTTTCTTCACCCCCGAGGGTATCACTTATTCAATCTACAAACTCACACCGGGTTCGTGGGGCGACAACGAGGAACAGATTGCTTCTAACGTAGATGCACTCAGCTACACATATCCGTTTGCCGTTACCGACATCACCCGCGTGGCGTTTGCCGTTGTAGCGACCAACGCCGATGGCAGCGGTCCGAAGACAACCACACCGTACATGCTCGCCGGTCCGGCATACGATCTGCCCTTCCTCGAGGGATTTGACAGCACAGATCAGGGAGGATACTCTATAGTTCCGGATCATGAGTGGGCATCATCATCGACATTGACTTCGTCGTACGCACCCTCATGGAGATACGATAAGTATAAATATGTAGGTAACGATCAGGTATATCCGCCGTCGAATACCGGTGGCTTGGCTTACCTGAGCACATATTCCTATACCGAAGCCGGTGAGTTCAGTCTTACATCGGCTAAGATAGCGTTGAACGGTGTTCCCGCATTAGAGGTCAGCTTTAACGCTTATCCCGGTGGTATGCCTGCCGGCACATCGTTGGCTTCATACGTTAGCTTCGACCGCGGCGAGACATTCCTCCCCGTGGGTGTGCTCTCGAATGTAGCTGCCGGATCTAAGGAGTGGACAAATGTAAGCGGTACGATTGATGTACCCTCAGGGGCAGAGTTTGCTATCGTCCGCATCACAGCCAAATCAGTAACCGGCGAGGACAATACATTTGTAATAGACAATATCGAGATTAGAGAGGCAGAGGCTCAGGCAGTGATCTACCCGTCGTCTGTTTCTGACCTTGAGGCAACCATGACTGATGATGCTATCGTGGTAACCATGAAGGCTCCCGAGCTTTCTCACGCCACCCTCGGTGATGTTAATTCAGAGCCCCTGACATCAATCTCACGTATCGTCTTGGGTCGTCAGATCGGTTATGGCAACGATTATATCACCATCCACACTTTCGATAATCCCACCCCCGGTGAAACACTCGAATATACAGATACCGACCTTTCGCAAGGTGGAGAGTACCGTTACCGCGCACTGGTTTATATCGGCGACCGTTGCGACTATGGTAACTATACCGAGACTATTACCGTCGGACAGGTACCGGGAGAGGTTACTGACTTCACCGTCACTTCGACACGCGGTGCCGCTCCGGTAGTCCTGTCATTCCGCGCTCCCTCTACCGATGCCGAGGGTCAGCCGCTCAAGAGCATCAACTCAATCTCAGTATCTAAATATGACTCCAACGAGTTTGTATGGGTAGTGCTTGAGGAGATGGATGACAATATCGTACCGGGTAACGTTTACACTTACACTGACGCTAATGTACAGTCGGGCAACACCTACGAGTACCGTGTCTCAGTCAAGGGTTCGGCAGGTAATTCGTACGGCACAACACGTCAGGTATATGTAGGCATCGACGAACCCCTTGCTCCCGTTGATATCAAAGCTGAAATGGGTGCAGACTCCAAGGTTGTAGTGACATGGGGTGCTCCTCAGGGTGGTATCAACAACGGTTATATCGACTATGATAACCTTACCTACGAGGTTTACCGTGGCAACGGATATAGCGACTACTACGCAACCCGTATCGCATCAGGCGTGAAGGCTCTTACCTTCACCGATCCGGCGACATTCACCGACGAAGAGAATATCCGTTATTTCGTCAAGGCTGTCAATGGTACCATCGCCGGTAACAGCGGTATGTCAGACCTCCTTCTCGTAGGTAATCCTTCACCGCTGCCGTATATCGAGAACTTCAACAAGGTTGTAAACGGATATATCGAGCCGGATCACGGTGCATGGTCTACTTCGTCACCCGGTAATACTCCCGTTTGGGCGTTTGCTGAGTTGGCATACCTCATCAACGAAGGTCAGGTTCAGCCTGTAAACGGCGGTAAGGGTCTTGCTTACGCTTACTATGGTCCCTATAGCTCTAACGAGCGTGATGACTATCTGACATCGGGTCGTATCGAACTCGGTGATGTTGCCAAACTCAACCTGCAGTTCTATGTATACGGAGTAGGCGGTTACGATCAGACACTCGACGCCGAGGTATCATTCGACGGTGGCGATTTCAACAGTGCCCTCTATATCAACTATGCTACCGACTTCACATCTGAGGGTTGGGTTAAGCAGAACGTTGATATCAACGTACCGCAGGGCGCCAAGACCATGCAGCTTCGTATGCACGCACATAAGGGTATGTACTCTTGCAGTGTCGTTATCGACGACATCGCCATTAAGGATGCTGAGTCGGGTGTTGAGATGCTCCCCGGTTTTGACGGCAACAGCAGTGTCAAGGTAATCGACGGTTGCATCAAGGTATCTGCTGCCGACGAGGCTTCGGTAGTGATCGCAGAGACCGGCGGTAAGGTGCTCCACATTGGCAAGGGCTCATGCGAGCTTCAGGCAGTCCCCGGTGTTTATATCGTAAACATCGCCGGCAAGGCTGTCAAGGTACTCGTGAAGTAATCAACTTCAACTACATAGTGTAATTACAGCTAAGGGCTGCGACAGGTGTCAATCCGGTCGCAGCCCTTTAGTTTATGGTAAATAAAAATCGAGGCCTGATTCACATCAGACCTCGCATTTCCGTATTTTAATAATACAATACTTTAACAAACTAACCTAACATCATGAAACGATTTTCTGATATTATAACAGCAGGTTTGTTTGAATGGTTCAATAAAGTTGAAATTTTTTTGAAATTATCTGTTGTAGACGCGGTCGATGGTGGGGGCGACGGTGGAGAACTGCGGCATGATGTCGCCGACGTGTGAGCCGATGTAAGTCGGATCGGCACTGTACCAGCGAGCACCCTCCCAGCGGTAGCTGTAACCGCCTTCGGGCAACTCCTCCTTCAGGCATACCGACGCACTCTCATGTCCGGGATATGCTACGAGCTGATTGGGGATGTTGAGAGCGTTCCATAACAGATAAGTAAACATTATGGCGCGGTCCTCGCAATCACATTTATCGTAATATAAGGTCTCCTCGATAAAATAGGGTTTTTCGAAGCCGTGACGCTGTTCGTCAGTGGCATACGGCAGCCCCTGATGAAAGAAACCCATGAGTGTGTTGACGGCCTCCAGTTCATCCATGCCGGCAAGCTGATCCTTTACCTGTGCGATCAGGTCGGCATGAAGCAGCGGGTCAAGCACCGACATCGCGTAATACTCCGTGGGCATCTGAGGATAGCGGTAGAGCATCGCCATCATGTTCTCGTTGAGGGTGCCCTTGAGAGTGATGTCACCACCTGTGATATTGAATTGGTATGGTTTGAGTGGTAGCTTGAGGTCGTTAAGCCTCAGGTCGGAGATAACACCTTTATCGGCATCAGAGGGGAGCTTACAGGTGTAGATTGTTTCGCCACCGTAATTGACATTGAGTTTGTCAATGGAGGAGAATGCAGTGTAGTTTCTGCCGTCGATGGGGAGATACATCGAGCCGTAAACGGTATGGTCAAAAGGTATGAGCATCAAGGCGGCTCCGGAACCGGTCATCGCCAACCGTACGTCATACCCCATGTTGGCGAGCATGAAGTGGGCGGCACTGATAATGGCGGCATCGTTGGCACGGGGAAATCTGCTTTTTAGGAAAGCCTCAGCTAACCGGAAAGTCAGGTAACTGTTGAGCCCCATTTCGTCGGCACACTGCTTAATCACTGCCGCTGCTTGCGAACCATTGTTCTTTGCCAACGTGCGCCATTGGGCGGCAGTGTCCGCCTGACGGCTGACATTGTCCATCATCTTGAAATCCACTCTCTGTAACTCTACAGGAATGCCGTAGAAATCAAACTTATCTCCTGCGGGATGTGATTCACCGGATGAAGACCCTTCAGATGAAGCTGATCCTGCAGATGAAGAGGACGGAGAGGACGGAGAGTCAGACTTGCCTTTATCCGGAAGAGTAAAATCGTGTAAAGCGGGCATCTCCGGTTTGGGAGGAACAGGAATTTCAGCTACGGGTATCTTTACCTTCGGAATGGTTATTTCCGGCAGTGGTTGGGTCGGTACCGGTTTATTATCCTTGACGGGAGCCTTGGGCGGTTTCGGGGTAGTGTCGCGATTGGGTGCCATCAAGGGTTCGTAGGGGTGCCACTCACCCTGCAGAAAATCGGCATATTGCTCCAAGATACGAGAACGGAAATCCTGATAGTCCTTATGGAGGCTTTTGCGGAACTCCTGAAATGACGAAGACATCTGAGAGCCTGAACCCGGCGAAGAACCGTTACCCTGTGCATTGGCAGTAATGCAGCAACCCGTCAATAATATATATGATGTGAGTCTTTTTATCATGATAACCAAATTATGATTATTTCAGTGGTGCCATACTGCGATAATCAGTCGCAATATGGCTGAGTATGA
>CAZAWP010000038.1:0-9007 GCA_964488855.1 uncultured Sangeribacter sp. | reverse complement strand
GATTATTTCAGTGGTGCCATACTGCGATAATCAGTCGCAATATGGCTGAGTATGATTGAGTGTATTATTTATACTGCGATAATCAGTCGCAATATGGCTGTCTATGATTGAGTGTATTATTTATTGAAGCCTTCGCGAACGAATTCTGAGATCTTGTCGGCATACTTCTGTGCAGCCTCGCTCTCCTTGAGGGCGTTCTCAAGGGCACGCATACGGGCCTTGCTGGCTTTGCTCTCGGAAACAGTGTAATAAGTGTTTATTTCGGTGTTGCCGTCAGGGGTTGTGCGGAAAACAGTAAGGCTCTCCTCCATCTCTCCCTTGATCTCCTTCTCCACGAGACGTTCGTAAGCGGCGAAGAAGTGATCGAACTCGCCCTCAGTGTCGGTGCCGTTGGCGAAGACATCACTCATGACGCGACCCTTGAGAGAGCTGCCACAATCAGAAGCATATTTGACGATAGCGTTGTTTGAAGCCATCTGATAGGCATTGTTCTTCGATTTGGCGATAGCTGTTCCCATCACCTCGCGAGTATCGTTTTCATCATCGTTGAGACGGATATAATGTTTGAGAAGGGCAACCTCCATGGTGCGGGAGCCCATGAGATCCCATTTCCCTTTCTTGAGTTCCTTGAGCTTGGTCTTATACTCCTTTTCAAGTTTTTTGTTGAGGGTTTTGTTGAGGTCTGCAAAACCTGCGGGAACGCTCAGTAAGAGAGCGAACATCAGAATGATAAATTTTTTCATCACGTTAATGAATTAGTTTATTAATTTATTATATTTTAATCACTTCAAGCTTAATACTAAATACTTAACATTAAACACTTAACACTAAACACTTAACACTAAACACTAAGTGCTAAACACTAAACCCTTAGTGCCGTATAGTCTGCGTTTCCCGTGTATCGCCGGCGATAATGATATTAATCTTCTCGACACCGAGTTTGGAGTCGGCGCGGCGCACCTTAAGCAGCCATTTGGAGAAATCCTCCTGTGACATCGAGGGAGGCACGCGGTCACCGTTAAACTGCATTGCCGGCAACGCGTACGGGTTGGGGGAGAACAGTACATAAATCTGGTTGAACTCCTCCCCGTCGGGTGCCTGTAACTCCATCTCCTGAACCTGACCGAATTCATCGGTGCTCTTGGGGTCGAAGAAACAGTATTCCTGATTACGGTTTACCTTGATCTGCTCAACGTGCGAACCGGGGTATGGGAGCATCTGAAAGACACTTCCCGACTCATCAGCGAGGAAGATGGTAACATATCCGCGCGTGGGAGCCATGAAATTCATATACAGCTGGTCACCCGACTTAAACGAAGTATCGGCATTACGTTTATCGACACCATTGCGGAGTGTCGAGGTGGTAAAGTTTGATGCCTCGTTCGAGATCAGTCGGGCGCGCCCGCGGATAGTACAGGATACGATAAGAGTACCCTCCTTGGGGTCGATGCCAAATGTAAATTCGGGTTCACCGTTATCGGCAATCCACTCACCCTTAGACTCAGTGCTCGACAAGGCAAGGAAGTGGGTAGACTCACGATTGTCACGCACATTAGACGACTGCATGACGCTTTGCTGAACGATGGTGCCGAACTTTGACTTCAGCGCATCATTGCGCGCCCCTTCGAGAGCAATGCGGCGCGCCTGGTCACGACTGTCGTGTGGAGAGGCATAGTAAGTGTAATGTCCCTCGACATTCTCGATGGGATTATCCGCGTATGTAACCGGTGATGCTAAGATAAACCCCGTTAAAACCGCCGCAATACGCAGAATTACAGTATATATGATAGATGACAGTTCTGATTTTCTCATAATAATATTATCACGGTTAATAATATTACGGTTTCAACGTCTTGTTACCCCAGGTCTTCGAGAGTTCGCCGGAGAGTGACACCGAAGGATTCTGCTCCTTTCGGTTCACGCGGTTTGAGGTATTGATGACATTGGTCTTGACATAATCGCTGATCTGACGCAGAGAGGCATTACCCTTGCTTTCCTGTAATTTCTTAAGGAGGAAGTAGGTAAAAAGACCGTGACCTTTCTCCTTGTAGGGCAACGCAGTCTCAAGGTCGGATGCTGCGGTAAGGACAAACATGTTACCCTCCGGAGCTACCTCCTTGGCTTTCATCACCACGGCACGAGCATCTTTCTTGATCGTGTTTTCGTCGCGCGCAGAACCCGAGAAGCATGCGTCAATAAATACCGATACCGAAGCCGCATCCATGCTACCCAATTCCTTATAGATAGATTTCATCGGAATTAAGGTGGAGAGGGTGAGCGGGTTACCGTCTACGGGAAGCATATATGCCTCTTTGGTAGCATCATCCGGCATACCGTGACCTGCATAGTAGAAGATCACCTCCGCCGAGGGACCGGTACCCTTCACACGACGTTTGAGCTGCTCCATGACATCGCGAATCTGATTGCCGGTGGCATTGTTGAGCAGGAACGTCTGGTGCTCCGGAACTCCCAACGTCTTGACGCAGTATTGTTGCATGGTGTGTCCGTCATGGAGAGCACCGAATACCTCCGAAGCGTTGGAGTAATGTTCGTTGGCGATGATAACGGCATACAGGTTGTCGAACTTGCGAGAGGTGACGGGGATATTTACATCAACATCCGAGTCGGCAAAGACCGCCTGAGCCGGAGTTGCTGCACCACCGCCTCCCTGTTCGTTGGCAGATACCTTGGCAAGGATACCGTTGATATCAACATAGACATTGGGAGTCTTGTATGAAGCTGCATCCGCGGCATCATACGAATACTTTTTACCATTGACGATAAAGGTGATTGAGGCCAAGGCGACCTTATTGTCACGGATGATGAAACGCGGTTTACGGATCTGAGCCGACGCCCACCCGGCTTTAAATGACTCTGCCTCCTTATTTTTCAAAGGTACCTTGAGGACCGCATCTCCGTACGGTGTGGTGATCGCGTATGTCTCATTGTCGATGTCGTATGCCGAGCACTCCAGGTCGTTTATTACGAGCTGACGGGCGTAGGTCTTGAGATATTCATCCTCGGCGAGCTTATTGAGTGTCTGATATTCATCGACACCACCACCCTGAGCCACACGTTTCTTGTACGCTTCAAGAGTCTCGAACTCGCCGCGCTGTGCCCACGTGCCGAGGCGCTCCTCGATAAAAGGACGCGCGAACTCCTCGTATGTAGGCACCTTGGCTGCACTTGTGGCCTCCGTGTTGGTCTTGAATGAATCACTCTCTATCATGATGGGCATGTCGTTGAATGCAACCCCTTTCTCGCCCAACGCCTGCAAACGGGTATTGACTCGCTCATAGTCCTCGCGCTGACCCAAGGCTGCGTAAGTCGATACAAGGGCACGGAGATATTTCGTGTCGCTCGGAGTCGTACCTAATACCTGCTCAAGAGTCTGTGCGGCAGCCGAGAAATAAGCCTTCGATTGGCGACGAGCGCGTGCGGCACTCTTCTCGTCCTCATCCATGATGCTCTGGTTATAGTAGGAGGCACCTAAGTTATACTGACAATTGGCGATACGACGGGTGTTTTCAAGACTGTTGGGATGATTCTCGGCAATCTTGTTATAAATTTCGAGCGCCTGACTGTAATTACGGTTTGTAGAATACAGACGGGCCTGTATATTGAGCAGTTTCTCATCATCAGGATTAAGGATGAGGGCACGGTCCACCAGTGCCTGCAGACGGTCGGGATAACCACCGTTTATACAGCACTGCATGGCGATACTCAGCAGCTGTGAATTGGTGGGATACAGGCTGACACCCTCGGTGAGGGCGTCTATGGCACGTGCATAATCGTCTGTGGATAGACATGTCTGACCGTAGTAGAGGAGAATATTCTCACGCAGACGCTGATCGGGAGTCTTGAGGTAAAGCTCGAAATATTTCTTGGCGTTTTCAGTCTCGTTGTTTTTGAGAGCTCCGTAGGCAGCATTGTAAAGGAGGGTAGGATATACCCTCATATCCTGTTTGAAGGGATGATGAGCCAACTGAGGAAGCTGCTGCACATCTATATAACCGCGGGCGAATATCGGCGCACGGTCATTGCCGCCGGACTGGGCATAATAAACGGCACCGGCAAGCATCTGGTCATTGAGATCGATGAGTGCGTTGCAATTCTGTTTCTCAAGTTGGGGGGTGTCCGCGATGGCGAGCGCTTCGAGAGCCAGATTGTTGGCATTAAGTACAGCGTCGTAAAGGACACTCTCTACCTCACCGTCGTATTCCATCTTTTTTACAATCTTATATGCAGCTGCTGCACTGTCAGCCATGATACGTGCCTGCGACACATACACACTGTCGGCGACAAGGGCTGTATCTTCAGGCGAGGCGGCGTTATTGACCTGCGAGACGGCACTTCCCGATAGGAGAATGGTGCCGGCAATCAATATACCTGCCGTTGCAATTTGTTTTCTATTTGTCTTCACTTCTGATGTCGGTTAATTTGTTTAGTTCCCCGGCGCGGTATCACCCGCACCGGGGTTAGATTCGTCTGCCTCTCCAATCACGATTGGAGGTGCTTTATATAAGGCTTGTTATATCCTTGTTGAATCTATATTCGTTATCCCATCTTATATATTTACTTTTAGAAAGCATCCACAAACAGGAACTCGGCGGAGATACGGCGGTGTTCGCCACCCTTGCCTTCAGCTACTCCGATATGCACCTCATAGTCGCGGTTCATATTGCCGATTGCCTCGACATTCTTCTCCAGATAGTCGCGGATACCGGAAGCGCGCAGGAAGGCAAGCTGCTCGTTTGTCTTGATGCCTGATTTCTTGCTGACAGAGAGAGGGGTAAGCTGACCGTTCTGATAAACGGGTTCATCCTCGAAGTCGCCGTATGAACCGTCGTAAGGGATACCGCGGAGGATCGGAGAAGCGTCAGCCGAACCCGACAGTTTCACTTTAAGACGTTTCCCGGCCTTGAGGTACTGCGATAACTGACCGTCAAATGCCTGCTTGACGATGTTTGCCATAGCTGTTGCCGCACCCGATTCCTGAACATGATATTTGCCGGGAGCAAAGTCCTCTACTACCGAGAACTCCGGGTCTACGGCGTATGTCACCTTGACGAGGTAGTTCAATATCTTGTTACCATTGGCATCATAATCGGGTACTACAGAGGAGTCAATCGCAATCTGAGTATGATCGGAAATTACATTATCGTGACGAGCCTCCTCAACGACCTGTTTCTTGATTTCCTGAAGCTGCATCTCCTCGAGCTGTTGCTGCTGGAGGATGTCGAGGCTCACCACATTGTTATCGTCCTCAAGGAACGACATGCTGACGCGGTCATGGTTGTCGTAGGTATATGTCTTGCCGTCGTTGCTGTTGTGGAACTTTGCATAGATAAGCTCGAAGCTGTCGTCGGGCAGTACACCATACTGTGCGTCGGTTACAGAGAGGTCTTCGCCGGAATGGAATGCGGCGATGTCGCTCTGAGGTACGGGGAGGTAAATTGAGGGCATGTTTGAGAAATTGACCATCAGCAACTCCTTGGAGCGGTCGTATGCTCCGAGTGTCATCGACGCCATACCCATAAGGTCACCTGCCAACGATGTTGAGATCTCATCCTCAAAGAGACGGCGTTGGTTAAGGCGAGAGGCATCGTTTACACGTAACTGGTAGTCCTCCATAGACTCACCCGGTTGCATCTTCAACCATTCGGTCATGCGGCTGTCTACTTCATCGCTGATTAGTTTCGAGTAGAAAGGCTCCATACCGTAGACACGTTGAGCCTGTATTATCTTGTTGCCCGTATATGCGATCATCGGAGTGCCGAGGGCATCCTTGATAAACGCCAAGTCGGTAAGGAAGCCTAATGTGCTGATGGTGCGGCGGTCAGACTGCTTGACGAGATTGACCAAGCATATCTCCGAAGGACTTACTGCCACAGCCACGTACTTACCGGTGTCATTAAATGAGAAAGCGATTCCTTCACCGAGGTCATCGACGGTGGTGCGGAGATTGAAGGAACGTGTATCATAGATATACATCAGACCCTCGTCAGTGAGGACTGCCAGGTCCGAACTCGAATCGGAGAATCCTGCCTGCGTCACCTTTTCCTCATATTCGAATTTGGTACGGACGGATTTCTCCTCGAAGTTGATGACGGTTACATTATGGTCATCATTGGCGAGGATATAGTAACCGTTGCTGCTCACGGATAGGGCAGTGGGTTTATAGGTGAGGACGGGGATTGTCTCCAAGAGTGTAAACTTCTTGGTCTCGAATACCTGTATGCCCAAAGATGTTGCAACGATAAGTTTGCGCGCATCATTTGAGAAGGTCGCCGCGTACGGTTCACCATATTTCTTGGTATTGAGCTTGAAAATACGCGTATCGGCGCTTGCGGTACTATTTACCATTATTTCCGATACACCCTTCTTGTCAGTAGCACAGATCACTACTGTATTGCCTAAGGGGCTGAGAGAGAAAGTTTTTATAATCTTGCGGAGAGAAAGCAACTGATCGCCGCGTAGTGTATTGACAGTATTGTCAGAAGCGGATAGGAGGGTAGCGGAATAACGCTCCAGCTGATTAGGATTGTTCTGTAACTTGAAAGAATAGATCTGAGCTACATTCTCCTCATTTTGGGCATTTGCCACGGTGCCGGTCATCATACATGCACCGACGAGCATGGCAGATAGCATTCGTTTCATCATATAAGTTATTTAGTTAAACATTTCATTTATATATACCGGGATGTCTATATCAGGGGAGGATTGCGCGGGAGTGGAGAGGATGCGGTTGAGTTGGTCGAGAAAAGCATCTATATCGTATTGGCAATGCGTCACCACGATAAAGTGACGGTCATTGCCCTGCGATTGTGCCGGGGTCGTTCGCGACATTGTCTGGCGCGGCTGTAGCACGTAAGTGCCCATTGGCTGTCCGAGCGACGATATTTCCGCTTTAAGGCAGTCATTGGTGCCGCTGATATTGACAATATTGAAGTATATGGGGAAATCGAGGGTATTGCATATATTGAACTGCATCCCGGTTATAGAGTCATTGGAATGTTTGAGTTCAAAAGGCAAATTGGTGGTTGATGTCGATTGATTACGCGCAATTTCTGCCAGATGAGTTGCCAACGTGCCGGCGTCTATACATAAGCCTGAGGCGGTAGGGTCGTAGGCTGCCATGGCACGTTTTACCATACCGGTCTCAACATATACCTTGCTTTTGCCGTTGCCGGATTTGCCGCCGAAACGCATTTGTTCGCTGAGGGAGGCGTGATTGTCAGAAGCCCGGGCATCTGCATCGAGAAGGATGCGCGAGATGCTGAACGTTCCGCTCTTGGTCGAGGTGTAGATGGTGTTGTTCACTTCATTCATAATCTCGATCTTGCCATTACCGCCAATCTGAATGTTATCACCGGGCTGGACCTTTGCTCCCTTGGTTACCGGCGAGGTTTTACCACCCTTGACCAATGTCACATCTCCCGAGACATCGTGGACGATAAAGCCCGCCGACACCTTCAGGGGAACGATGGCAAACATGAGTAATAGCGTTATTATCAATCTTTTCATCCGTTTATTTTATTGTTATGTTGGTTGTTACTGTTGATGCGTCGGAAGGTCGTTATGACCCATTCGAAAGAGCTGATGAGACCGTTCCATATATCCTGGGCGAAGAACCCGAATCCTAACATGAGCAGCGTGTATGACGCATTGAAGATAACCCGGTGGTCTACAAACAGTCCGTAGCCTATCCTGATCGTGAGGTAGACAAGGAGTGCCTGTACCAGTCTTATCAGTAAGCCTTTCGCCCTGCCGGTCAGCATGAAGTTCAGCATCAAGACCACGAAGCAGAGTATCAGGGCGACAATCCACTCTTCCCAGTCTGTCAAGGCAGTATAATAGCGGCTGCCGAGAACGGTAGAGAGTATCCGTGAATGTATCTCGATACCCGCAGTTCGCGATGAGAGCGGCGTGGCATGCAGATCCTCGCGTGCGTTCATATCACCGATCAACACTATGCGGTCTGTAATTTTGTCACTGGATGACGCAATATTGTTGATGTTGAGTATAATATACTCTCGCGAGGGATAATCTATTATTTCCTCATCCATTTTGCGGAGATCCAGGATTCTCTTTTTATCCTTATCGTAGATATTTGCCAAAGCGACGGCAAAGGATAATACAGTGTCCGAAGACGTTACGTGGAAATCCGGAACGAATGTGCGAATAGTGGCACCACGTCGTGTTGAGACAAAATTTATTGCTCCCTCCGCACTGCCTGTTTCGTCGGCAAAGAAACATTGCGCCGTTCTGACAAAATTTCCGGTATTGTCATCCTGTGCCAACACAACCGGTAGAACAAGTGTTTCACCGAAGTTGGCTATTGACCGGATCAGGTGTGTGTCTATCACAGAGTCGAGGGGTTGCTCGAAAAGGATATCGACACCCACAGCTTTTGGACCGCAAAGGAGGAGGGTATCAAGCAGGTTTGCAATCTCCTCTCTGCCCGAGTGACCAATGTCGATGATGACAACATCGGGGTCAAGGATCTTCACCGGACGCTTGTTGGCAATCTGTGCGTAAAAGTCAGAGGCGGTGAAGTCTTCCTTCTCCGGAGAGGAGAATAGCGACATAATCGACAGAGAGAAAGGGGAGACCATAAGAAAAGAGAGCAAGAAAGCCAAGGCAGTAATACCTAAAGATTTTACTGCGCTGCTCCCTAACTTTTTAAGAAACTCTTTACTCAGGATTCGTTTCCTCATTACGATGCTAAGGTGTTGTATTACAGAGGCATTGTACTGTATCAACACCCCTCCTCCATACGTATCTCTTGGTAAGAGATACTTAATTGGGCATAACTTATTAGTTTACAATAAGATATAAAAATTGGTGAAGAGAATTTTTATAATGAGTCATAAATGGGGCACGATCTTTGAGAGAAATTATATACTGTAATCCACTAAATATCAGAAATATTTTGTATTTTTGTAAGTGAATTAAGTATCTCTTACCAAGAGATGCTTAATTTATCGTAATGAACTAATTTAAA
>CAZAWP010000037.1:13360-14895 GCA_964488855.1 uncultured Sangeribacter sp. | reverse complement strand
ATTAGTTTTTTGATGATCTCTTTGCATCCCAGCTCTATGCGGTCGAAGCATTTGCGATAGACGTATTCAGTCTGGAAATGAGGGTCGGGAAGGTCAGTTTGTTCTCCGAAACAATATTCGTTGAAACGTACAATCCGATCCAGGTTGTCAATCTGCAGGAGTCCGGCTACTTCCTCTCTATGCCGGTTGGTCATGACGATGATCAGGTCAGCCGGGTTCAGCAAATCTTCATTCGCAGGCACGGCCTTACCTCCCAGCTTATAGCCATGTTCTGCGGCTATACGACACATTATTTCCTCGCGTTCAAGCCCCTCGGGAACTCTTGTGCCGCAAGAAGAGACTTCAACATCACGGATGTTGTAATCGGCGATGAGTTTTTTCAAAACGGCTTCTGCCGCCGCCGAACGGCTGGCATTGCCGGTACACACAAAAAGAATCTTCATAATCTTCACAATAATGTTTTGTTTTTCCAAACGGGAGCCTAATTATGTCATAAAAAGAAGTTCGTTAAAGTGGTTTTAACTGTATTCTTTTGAGGGGAGTTTAACGGCTGCCTGCTGCATAATGATATAAGAGGCGGTCGAGAATTGACCAATCATGTTCGCGGAGGGCGGGGCGAAAGTCACAGAGTTTCTTTTCCTGCTCGTCATAGAAGGTGAAAGCGTAATTTTGCAACTTTTCGTCTACAATCATTGTATCGGATTCTTTGCTTTGCGTCTTCAATTCAAGAATCTTGCAGATGGAATCTTTGATTGATTTATCCTTTACTGTGATATCTACAAGAGTGCGGAAATCAACAGGTGGATGCTCTTTGTATTTTTCTATATACTCACACGCCAGGACACCGCGGAGGAAATAGAGATATTTTTTGAGCGTACAACCGTTCCGACGCAGATAGGCTTCATCGTGTCGCTTGGCAATATTGAAGAAGTGATACATTCCGTGGATGGGATTATAAAACTTTGCCTGTGCATCACGGATGTCGTTGAGAAACTTCTTATTGGCTCGATAGATTATGTCAGTCATAAGCCAATCGGAGAGATTCGGATTTGTTTTGGCAAGCAATTGGAGTGTCTTGCGTAACTCCCATCCGGAGAAATCAAGCAAATGATCCTCAGACATATATTCAATGGTATCCGGCTGTCGGGCAACTGAAAAATACCATTCCGGCTTATGCACATATATGAACCTTACGTCATAATCACTGTCGGGTGAGGCGAATCCCCATGCGCGGCTTCCCGACTCTACGGCAAGCAGTATTTTGATGTCATATTGGCGCTCTATCTGATTCAGTTCGTCAATGATTAAAGTGTCGATTGATCGGCATGCGTCTTCCACCGGAACAATCTCTCCGGAGGTCAAACTCTCCATATCATATCCCGTAGAAGTACCCATGCCCGATATTTGACCCCGCGGGCTACCCAAATCCTGTATATTCTTTGCCTTTCCCATGATAATCACTTTTTCTTCGCCTTCTTGAATACTCCGGTAAAATAGTTATCCATGTAGTCTACAAGTGCCGAAGAAGTGGGAGA
>CAZAWP010000037.1:10213-13260 GCA_964488855.1 uncultured Sangeribacter sp. | reverse complement strand
ATACTCCGGTAAAATAGTTATCCATGTAGTCTACAAGTGCCGAAGAAGTGGGAGAATGCCACTATACCGATGCAAATCAGGACATATCCCATAATTTTTCTCATTTTTCAGTTAAGAATTAAGCCATGTTAATGATGATGCAAAATTACCGATTCGAAGCCAAGTAAGCAAATATGGAACGAGTAAATCTTCCAAATTCTCGGTGATCTAACAGTCAAAAAATAATCAAGTTTAGTTTGCGATTAAAGACAATAAAAAACGATTGACAGGTAAAGAAATGTACTTGCCAATCGTTTTTTATTTCAAATATTTAAGTCGATGAAATCGACTGAGATTCTATTAGTATTCTTCTTCGTTGAAGAAGAAGTCGTCGTTGGAGGGGTAGTCGGGCCAGATGTCCTCGATGCTCTCGTAGACTTCGCCTTCGTCCTCGATCTCCTGGAGGTTCTCGATTACCTCGAGGGGTGCTCCGCTGCGCTGGGCGAAGTCGATAAGTTCTTCTTTGGTTGCGGGCCACGGCGCATCCTCAAGTTTTGATGCCAATTCTAATGTCCAATACATACTATTTCGTTTTTACGTTTTTAATATTTTTTCTCAGTCCGCCTCAACGCTTGATGCTCTGCGGCGTCCATGATTATTCTTATCTTACAAACTATATTATATCCTTTTTATTGTAAGGATAGCTATAAATCTATGGTGCCAATGCGTGTCTACTTAAAGTTAATCCGCTTACTGTATATGCGGATTCCTCCTACAGACACTCCTATAGATTTATCCATGCCTTACTTTTGCGGCGCGTTTTTCTGCCAGGCGATGTCGTCGATACCTTGCATGAAGTTGATAAACCGCGCCGCTGCAAACAGGTAATCGCTCAGGCGGTTGAGATAGGCATTGACATTTGGGTCTACATACTCGCTCTCGGCGAGTGTCACGACATTGCGCTCTGCCCGGCGACAGGTCACGCGCGCGACATGTGCAGCTGCAGCTGCCGGACAACCGCCCGGCAAAACGAAGTTATTCAATTTGGGGGTCTGTTCGTCAAGCGCGTCAATCCATCCCTCCAGACGGGGTAGGGCTTCCTCGGTGATGTTAGCCGATGGGGTAGTGCCCTCCTTGACCGGTGTTGCCAGATAGGCGCCGATATTGAAGAGCTCGTTCTGGATCTGCTGTATCTCCCCCTTGATCTCGTCGTTACACTTCGCGTCTGCCGCTACGACGCCGAGCGACGAAGACAGTTCGTCGATCGAGGCATAAGTCTCAAGGCGCTGTGAATTTTTCTTGATGCGTGAGCCATCGACAAGCGATGTAGTGCCGTCGTCACCCGTGCGGGTATATAACATGCTTTTTGCCATGAATCTGTATATTTGAGATTGCCGCCGCCCTCGCCGCTTTCGGCCCAGGGAACCACTGTCGGCAAACATAGTTTTCCTTATAAAATTGTAACACTGCCGGCACAATATTGTTGATAGGGTACACGATTAAAAGTTAAATTGCAGATATAATTGCCGCCGGAGAGCGAGACTAATTGCAATACCGGGCTTTTTTTGTTAGATTTGTATCACAGTAGATTTTCTGCTGCCGATAAGGAAGATTTCAATGAGCGACTATATAGTAAGTGCACGAAAATACCGTCCTGCGACGTTTGCGAGTGTCGTGGGACAGAAAAACCTCACCTCTACCCTCAAGAACGCCATCGAGAGCGGACGACTCGGTCAGGCGTATCTCTTCACCGGACCCCGCGGAGTAGGCAAGACCTCCTGCGCCCGTATATTTGCCAAGACCATCAACTGTCTGACACCGACGCCCGACGGCGAGGCGTGTGGTGTCTGTGAGTCATGCGTTGCCATTGACAAGGGCACCTCGTATAACCTCATCGAGCTCGATGCCGCCTCCAACAATTCCGTGGCGGATATCCGTCAGCTCAACGAGCAGGTGCAGACTCCCCCGCAGGTAGGTAAATACCGCGTGTTTATCATCGACGAGGTTCACATGCTGTCATCACAGGCCTTCAACGCATTCCTCAAGACCCTTGAGGAACCGCCCCGCTACGTCGTGTTCATCCTCGCCACCACCGAGAAACACAAGGTGATCCCCACCATCCTGAGCCGCTGCCAGATTTACGATTTCAAGCGCATCACCATCGACGACATGATCGATCATCTCGAATATGTCGCCAAGACCGAGGGGTTCACCGCCGACCGGCGAGCCTTGGGACTGATCGCCCGTAAAGCTGACGGCGCCATGCGAGACGCCCTGTCTATCTTCGATCAGGTCGCCGCCTCAACCCGTGGCAATATCAACTACGAGGAGACAGTCGAGAATCTGAACATCCTGGATTACGAATTTTTCTTCAAACTTATCGACGCATTCCGCGAGGGAAATGTCGGTGACGCCCTCCTCCTTTACAAAGACGCACGCGACCGGGGGTTCGATTCACAGTTCTTCATCAACGGCTTGGGGGCACATATACGTGACCTTATGGTTGCCGCCGACCCCCGTACTGTCACGATGCTTGAATTACCGTCCGACACCGCCGCAGAGTTCGTCAATAAGGCGCGCAGCCTGCCGCTGCAGTGGTATTATGCAGCGGTAAAGATTATCAATGACTGTGACCTTAATTACCGTATATCGTCAAATAAACAGCTACTCGTTGAGTTGGCGCTTATACGCCTCTGTCAGTTGCTCAAACCCGCGACGCCCCCTTTTGATGCCGCCGACAACGTGACACCGCTGCGCGATCCTGCCTCAGCACCACGTTCGTCGGCACCTGCACCTGTCAAAAAAGAAGACCCGGCTCCACTGCCTACGGTGAAAGCCGCTCCCGTTGCACCCAAACAGGAAGCCCATTCCCAATCTCCTGCACCGTCTCCGTCGCAATCAGCAGCGCAGCCTTTCACGCAATCGGCAGCGCAGGCTGCCGCACAACCTACAGCAGCGGTAACTCAGGCAGCGACGCGTCGTTCGCGCTTACACGCACGCACCGGAGGGTTCCGTATCAACGACCCTAACGCCACTGCTACCAAGGAGAATATCGAGGATCTAAACGA
>CAZAWP010000037.1:0-10113 GCA_964488855.1 uncultured Sangeribacter sp. | reverse complement strand
GGGTGCTTGAAATTACGCGCATGCACCAATAGTGCCCTTTCGCCGTCACGCACGAGCACAACGATAGCCGGCGACAAAACGGGATAGAACTCAGCATTGCATTTCGGACACAGGCGGAAGGTCGGTGATTTCACCACTGTCTCCGCACCGCACCGTCCGCAAAAACGGTGCATGGTATCGAAATGTTCTCTTTCCGCCTCAATCATGGCCTCCCGGTATTGTTCGGGGGTAAGATGCGGATAGGCGGCACGTAGATCCTTGATTTTGTTCATCTGCTTAAGTAGAATTAATCCTCCTTGTCGGGATGAGTGTCAAGTCGGACAAGGGCGATACGGGTGTTTGTAGAGCGGAGGATGGTAAACCGTATGCCATTTATATCAAAAGTATCACCCTGCTTGGGGAGAGCCTCCAAATTTTCAAGGATATAGCCGGCAAGGGTGTGATATTCTTCGCTCTCACGTATGTCAATGTGAAAATCCTCGCGGATTGTAGAAATCTCCACACGTCCCGACATCTCATACACACCCGGGCTCACCTCGCGAGCCACCAGACGGCGACGGTCATGCTCGTCCTCTATCTCACCGAATATTTCCTCGACAAGATCCTCGAGAGTCGCCAGACCGGCTGTGCCGCCAAACTCATCGACAACGATTGCCATGGACTTCTTCTCATTCATGAGACGACGCATCATCTTCTTGGCAAGCATCGTGGGGGGCGTGAAAATAACAGGCTTTATCTTGAGAGTCCAGTCCGCCTGCGGATTAAACAGTTCGGAGATATGGATATAACCGACGATGTCGTCGATGTCCTCATTATACACCACGACCTTTGAGAGACCCGTAGCCAAGAACACCTTGAGAAGTTTATCGCGCGATGTCCCCTCCAAGGGCACCGCTATGATTTCGCGGCGCGGTATCATGCACTGCTCTATCTGAGTGTCGGCAAAGTCGATGGCATTGCGGAAGATCTTGACCTCGTTCTCCACCTCCTTGTGAGAGGGCGTCTCGTCGAGCTGCTGCTGGATATAGCTGTCGATTTCGTCGATCGAAAGGCGCTCGGAAGTCTGGTCGGGAGTGTCGAGGTGAAAGAGTTTCATCAGCAGCCGCGAAATCTCCGAAACAAACCAGGAGATGGGGTAGAGCACCCAGTAGACCAAGAAGAGAGGGAGAGCCAGCAGCCGCATCGTGATATTGGGGTTGATGCGGAAAGTCGTCTTGGGGAGAAACTCACCACCTATGAGGATGATAGCTGTCGATACAATAGTGTTGATAAGGAGTACCAACGCGTCGTTATGACCCGTCAGCTGCTCCAACCACGGATTTATCACCGCCGAGAAGGCGATACCGTAGATTACAAGCACGATGTTATTGCCTACGAGCAGCGTCGAGATAAACATATCCTCATGGCGCGAGAAACCTCGTATGATACGGTTCACCACGCCCCCCTGCGCTCCGTCGATTTCCATACGGACCTTGCTCGACTGCACGTAAGCAATCTCAGAGCCCGAGAAGAAACCCGACAGCAATACGGCAACCACCGTTATTATGATAGCAAGAGTTAGACTCATTTTATATTATTCTAATTATGAGATTGGTCATCTGCTTCCATTCCCTCCGCCTTATCCGCATCTGCCTTAGTGGTACCGGTAGTCTCAGAGTTGGCTGAATGCTCGGATTCCGCAGAAATACCCGGTGGGGGAGATGTTATGTCACCCATCTCGGCGGGGAAGATTCCCTGCGGCTTGACGATACGGTACTGGGTGAAGCGGTCGTTAGACTCGAAGCCGATACCCTCCAGGACATGTGTGGAGTTTTCGATATGGATAAAAGTGTCGGAATATATCCTGCTGTCGTGCTGACTCCAGAAAAGGCGCGGGGAGAAAAAGAGTTCGTCGGGCACTTTCGATACCTCTACATTACCTTCGAGTCGCCAGAGCCGTTTGTTGGTCAGATATACCGCCGAGTCGGCAGCCACGGTGGTCACCACCATAAAATTGGCATCAAGCTGCCGAAGATAGATACCCTCGGGAAACGACCAGTAGGGATCCTGCACGTCCTCGTAGACCTCCCACAACGGAGCGACAATCTTATACTGGATAATGCCGGAGTCGGAGATAAGGGTTGCGACATTGCGGGTGCTCATGGTCGGTGTACGCGTAGCATCGACTCCCTTACCGGTCGCAATCTTCTGATGCTCCGTACACGCAGCCGCCATTATCAGACACGGCACGATACCTATAGCCACCCGGCTCTTTCTCATCCTTACTTAATCTTACGCTTCCAGAACCACACCTCGTTGAAGTTCACGCCCAACGTTATGTTGAAATAGTTCTCGCCGAGGAGATTCTGAGGATACGACTGTCTGTGCTTCCACTCGAAACCGAGATTAACCATCGTGCGACCTTCGGGGGTGGGGAAACCGAAACCGGCGGTCACACCATATTCACGCACATGGTTGGGATCCTTGCGGGCAGCATCCGACGCACTGTATAGAGTCAGATAATCACGCACAAAATAGCCGCCGATGCGATATGTCATGCGCTGGTAATATTTACCGCGCACACGGGGCTGGTATTCGGCCCCGAGAGCGAGTTTAATACGGTCACAGAAGTCCATGCCACGGAATACCACCATATCCTTGTTATCTAACGCATAGAGGTTGGGATATTTGGCTTTGCTCCATTCCTGATAGGTTACGTCCGCCTCCACCATGAAACGGGAGGTGCGGAAATAGGAATAACTTATACCTCCACCCCACGAGGCGGCGATGTCATATCTGCCACCCATACGGCTGTAAGCCACGGTGTCAGGGCGTACATCCTGCTGGGTTTCCTGCTGGGTGGCCCATGTCTTGCCGTGGATAGTCTTGCGCGGGGAGTATGTCAAACCCAAGACGATTTTATTACGACCGTTCCACTTGATACTGTACTGGGCGCCGATATTGACATTGAAGTCACGGATCTGCATCACGTGTTCAAACTTGATCTGACCACCGGTAAGCGGGGTGATATAACGGTCATTGACAATTGTACCGAAATCGTAGCTGACATTGACGCCGAGAGCGAAATTGCCAACCTTGCCGCTGAGTCCGAGATATGCCTGGTTGATACCGCCGGAACCATTGTTTTCCAACGTGCCGTGCGATACATCACTGCCGAAGGCATAGCCTACCGACGAATAAGGGAGCATACCGATCGAAGCACCCATATATTTGGAGAGGGGGAACTGCATGGTGACATAATCCAGACCACCGCCGGTAGCATGGCTCTTGCCGGAGTTGTCCTTGCTCCAAAGCAGCGAGACATCCGCGCCCATGTCAAAGAGAAACGTCATCGAATCGACAGAGGCATAAGATGCGGGATTCATGACATTGATCTGGCGACCACCGTTCATGGCGTATCCGACGCTACCCATCTGGCGCTGCATCGAAGTGGCGCGGTCGCCGATGATTCCGTAGCCGTACATCGAATACGGGGTGTTTACATTCTGCGCCTTGGCACCTGTAATCGCCAGCAGCGTCCATAAGAGGAGATATAAGCGGATTTTCATAAAGATGTACCGTTGTTTGTTAAAGCATCACCCCTCTGTGAGGGTGGGATATTCAATTTATATTTTGTAACTCCGGGCATTGGTCGAGTCTTCTGCCTTACGGTGACTCATCACGTGCCTTGCAATCGCCACGAGTCCAATGGCGTTAAGCGATGTTATCACCGTCGGTTCGAGACCCATGCTGCGGAGAGTGCCGGCAAGGAGTTCGCCGTTGCCCCCGGTCACGACTAACGACGGCTGTCGCGACAGGCCCGAGTGCTCATAAAGATATTTGACCTCTGCGGCAGCGCCGATAGTCGCCCCGGCTATCATCGCCGAGGTAGTATCGTGACCGAAGAGGGCATCGGGAGGAGCCGGGAACAATTTCGGCAACCGGTCTGTAAAGCGGTTGAGCGCCCGCAGACGCATCGGGATACCGGCACAGATATTGCCGCCGCGGAAAAAACCATCCTCAAAGCGGTCGATTGTCAGCGCGGTACCGGCATCGGCCACCAATGCCGAGGTGTAACCCAACGCCTTGAGCGCTGCGGCTGCCGCAATGCGATCCAGACCGAGCGTATGCGGCGTATCATAATCGATACCGACCGGTATCGGGGTGGAATGATCGAAGTACAGCAACGGTATGCCCGTGCGTGCCTCAAAGCCATCGAGGACACGGCGGTTGTCATGACCCGTAGATGCGTACACCGCCATCACCGGATGATACTGCTTGATCAGATTGGCGATAACCCTGAGGTCCGGCTGTGTATGTATCTCTGAATGCACCAACTTGTAGTCGCGCATTACCGATAGCTTGGTTGCCGTATTACCGCGGTCGATTACCAGAAATATGTCCGGATTCTTTTCCATGAGGCGCGTCAGTATTGAGTCGGCATCTATCGGTGGCTCTGTTTACGGCTCTTGTCGGCACCCCCGGATTCGGGCGCGTCGTCTACAGCCTCCCGGCGCATGCGCGAAGAGATCATCCACGAAGCGATAATCTGGACTATGGCACCGGCGAGCGTGAATGCCACCGTATCGCGAAGTACCGCCAGTACATACGGGGTGTAAGGATAACGGCTTGCATTCCACCACCAGAAAGCGGCTCCGATCAGGAACGCGACACCTGCCCAGAACTCCATGCGCCGTAACGACCGTAACCGGCGGGAATCCTTCTCGGCATTAACCGGCACGCTGCGTGCAATAAGATAGGTGACGGCTCCCACCGAAAAGATAATACGGAACACGAGGGCATAGGTCAGCGATTCGGAGGCAACGAAAGGTGCCACCAAGCCGGCGGCGATCAGCAGCAACCCAACGGTTGCCCATGCCTCGACTGCCTTACGACGTTTGTCAAGCGCCAAAGGGGATATATGAGTAATTCCAAACTTCATAACTACATACCTTCATCCGAATCTCACCGCCGCTTGTTTTTGTCGCCAATAAACACCGTCGGTTCCCCTCGGATTACTTCAATTCGCAAATATAATAAAAAAATCAATAACCCCCTAAGCGTGTGTCCTAATTGTCCTATACTTAAGGCTAATCTTGTCGTGCGGTCGGCGTGTCGGAGAATGTGATGACGGTATGCGCCTTGAGGATGGCGAGCTTGTTCATGTCAAGCGGGCTTAGTCTTTTTGTGCCCTCAGGGACTTGGAATCCGGTTTGACTCGTATTTTCACTCATAATCAGTATGCGTTTGAAGGGTTACTTATCTAATATCGGAGTTATTGGAGGGACTGTCGGTTTTCTGTATCAATGGCATCAGTGTATTGATGAGCAGCATCACCCCTACGTAGGCTACGCCTAATACAAAGAAATCAATATTTACGGGTAGGCACTTCTCAACCCATCCACCTGCCAGGTATGAGAAAAAGAGGAGCCACAGTGAGCACTGTACGGTGACGCAAAGGGTGCACCACCGTTTTGCTCTGAAACGCTGGTACCAGATGCTCCATGCCGTGAAAGGGAGGCAGCAGATGTTGCACAGGGCCAGTGACGGGAGAGAGGCGGGGAACATCAGCAGCGCCAGCAGGCTTACTGAAAAATATGCGAAACCTACTTCGCTCCATCCGAACAGTCCGAAGAATTTGGAAGCGGATGTGGCAAGTACGTCGTCGCAGCCTCCGGCCTGCAGCACGCCGCAAAAGCGGTCTGCCTTGGGGTTATGAATCTTAAGCGATTTCTGTACGAGGAGGTAGGTGACATACAGTCCGCCCAGATCTATGGCGGCGATAAAGTATGTCGAGACATATCTGTATAAACCGTTGGTAACGAAAGCGTAGACAAACAGTGCCGCCAGACATGCAAGCATCACCCACTTTTTCGATTTCTTGAAGAAGTCAAGGCGACGGTGCAATCCAAGATCGGGTTCGGCGGCTCCTTCCCTGACTTTGGAAATAAAGACATTGCCATCCCATGCCTCCACAAGACGTGGGATGGTGGTCTCTTCGGGTTGCCCGAGGCTAAGATACTCCACTTTGTCACCGTCAATGGCAGTCACTATTATGTTACCCCCTCCGGCTCCTGCCGTATGGGCTATAAAAGGGACGGGGAGGTCTTTGATTTCACTTTTGTCGGCAATAAAAAATGCAGCCGACTCGACGCCGTAATCTTCCAGCGCACGCGACAGGCCGAACCATGTCTTGAACGGCATCGCCTTTTCTTTGCCCAGGGTGTAATCATGCGTATGGCTGACACCGAGGAGTGTCAGCCAGTCGCTAAGCAGTGAAGCATCGGGCGATTTAAAATGTGTATTTAGTCTCGAACCGGTTGCCATTTACATTACATTTTACTGAATTGCAGATTGTATTTTCTGAAGCAGTACCTCTGCCGGCATCTCTCCGGTCTCACGCATGACCTCTTTGCCGTCTGCATAGAGAAGGAACGTAGGAAGGGACTGGATTTTCTCCTGATCGGCGAGCTCCTCATTCTTGTCAATATCAAACTGGAGCACCTTGAGATTATCGGCGAGGAGGGTCTTGATGTCAGCCACGATAGGCATCATTTTCTGGCAATGAGGGCACCATGTGGCATAAAATTCTACCAATACATACTGTGCCGAGTTAATTTCTTGTGTGTAATTCATAATACCAACTTTTTATAAGATTCATTTTATCACTAACTTTTTATAAGATTCATTTTATCACTAAAACGCATGACATGACATGTTGGTTTATTAGTGATTGCTTCTGTCAAATCCAACATAGAACCATTTCCCCAATTGATACGTTAAGAATGTAAAAAAGATAGTATTATGACCAGGAAAGAACTTACAGATATCATTGCCGGGAAAGTGGCAGAAGTCCTCAATGACCCGGGTGCGTGGGGAGAGGATCCACAGATAAGCATTATCCCGACTACTCTGTTGGTGGGGATAGAGAGACACAGTGATGCCGACCGTGACATAGCCTTCAGTGACTATGCCATCGAGGAGGACGCAGTCGAGGATGGCGACTACTCCGAGGATGCCGCCGATTTCCAATCAGCCTCCGACCCCGATCTTTACCCCGTCGGAACCTTGACCGACTATGTCAATCACAAGCCTGATTTGAAGAAAATCGCCCGCCTCGTTGAGGATTATATCCCCGAAAAGGAGGAGAATCTGTACGCCGAGTAAGTGATAAGTTATAGTGTATAGTATATAGTGTATAGAGAAGAGCGAATAACGAATGAGAATTTCTCAGCCGCGGATGATGGTAAAGGTCATGTATGCGGCATAGAGGAGCACGAGTATAACGCCGTCAATACGTCCTATTGAACGGCGTTTGTTTAATACAGGGAGCAGCCACAGGAGTGCGGATGCACCCACGAGTGTAAAGAAGTCCACAAAACCGATGGAGTCACCGTCGAGCGGTATCACGATTGCGCTGAGTCCGATTGACAGAAGGGCATTGAGGATACATGAGCCTACGATGTTGCCGAAAGCGAGTCCGCTGGCTCCTTTGACGGTAGCGGTGACTGAGGTGACGAGGTCGGGGAGTGCATTGCCGATGGCTACAACAGTGATGGCGACCATCGCCTGGCTCATTCCGACCTTAAGGGCAAGACCACTTGCACCGTCGACTACCCAGTTGCCTCCGATAACCAAAGCTCCGAGGCCCGCGACGATCAGTATCCATGAGAACCATTGTTTGCTGCGGAGTGTGGCAAGATCCTTGTTGAGATTTCTCAGTTCAGCTTTTAGTTTATTGGCGGAGGTTATCCCGTGCGAAGAATCGGGCGTATTTGCTGTCGTGGATTTTGATTTTGTGGAAGTGGTGTCATCATCTTCATCAGCATCGGGATCCTGCCTGGAGGAAAGAATCATAAACCACATGTAGAAAATAAAGATCACTAACAGCATAATACCCGACGAACGGTTGATTATATTGTGTCGGGCACCGTCAAAGAGGACGGTGTCTCCTGCAATCCATAGGGCTGCCGACGCTATCAACAGGATGGGGAGATCCTGACGGCGCATGATATTGCTTACTTTAAATGGACGTACCAGCGCCATTATTCCGATGACCAGGAGCAGGTCGAAAATATTTGCACCAATCACTTCACCGACCGCCATTGCGGGCTTGTGTTGGAAGGCTGATTCCACGCATACCACAATATCGGGCATAGTGCTGCCGATAGCGACCACCGTCAGTCCAATCATGAGATTCGACACTTTAAAGCGACGGGCCACCGCCACGGCACCGTCAGTCACATAGTTGGCACCCAATACCAACAGAGTGAGCCCAAGTATAAGGAATAATATATCGTGAAACATGCGTGAAGTGTTTGGTTTATGAGTGTTGAGTTTATAGTGTTTAGTTTTTGGTGTTTGGGGTAGGTGATAACAAATGCGGTAATATATATTTCAATAATAGTCTATAGCATTGTTCAAGAATGATTCGAGTTGCCTTTTATCAGGTAAACATAATTGATAGGTAGAAACAAATAAGGAGTTATCCATTCCTGCTAAAGCATACTCTACCATTTGTTTCCCTTTTCGAGTACAAAGCAATATCCCTACAGGAGGATTGTCTCCCGGATTCATCTCATTTTCCCTATAATACGATACATAAGCATTGAGCTGACTAAGATATTCATGCTTAAATTCATCGTTTTTTAATTCTATTACGACATTGCAATGGAGTAACCGATTGTAAAATACCAGATCGGCGAAATAGTATCGATCATCAATAATCATTCGCTTTTGTCGAGACTCAAAGCAGAATCCTTTACCGAGTTCAAGTAGAAACTCTTGTAAATGTGAAATAAGATTATTTTCCAGATCGCTTTCAGTGACATATTCACCGGCACTTAGACCGAGAAACTCCAATGCTAATGGATCCTTGATTTGAAGAATGGAATTTTGTTTTTCGGTTATCTCCGAAAGTTTTTTCATAATCAGCTCAGGAGACTTGCTTAAACCCACCCTGACATGTAGATTCGTAGAGATTTGTCGGCGCAATTCCTTTACGCTCCACACATTACGTATGCACTCAAATTCGTAGAAGAATCTGATTAAAGGGTCCTCAACTGCAAGGAGTTCTACTATATGAGAAAAAGACAGGTTTGCTATGAGCGTTGATGCGGGGGTAGTGAATTTGTCCGATACTGTCGGACAAATCTTGGATTCCTCTATTTGATGGAATGGCAAAGGCAAAGGGAAGTCATTCAATATTTCCGACATCATAGGGAAAATTGGACCGACAGCATCCTTCATCTGAGGATAGCGCAAATAAAAGTTACGCGCATTTTTAAGTAAAGTGGCATTGATGCCGCGTATCTTAACTCTACTTACTATTTTGGTCAAAAGTTTTGTTCCATATTGCGCCCTGTCATTACCACACTGTTCATATTCAACAAGATAGCGTCCTATTAACCAATTGCGAATAGTAGCATACCTATTAACGGCATTTACTGCCGAGGTTTGCAATGCCGAATGAATGGTGGATATGCAGTGGGTAAGAGTTTCAAAACTGAAACCCTCAAAAGCATGAGGAGTAGGAGTGACTATATTTGCCATAATGTCTATTTGTAATATACGTTATTGCTTCGTCATGTCGGCGAGGGCGGTAAAACGGCTTGCTTTCCAGGCTAAGAGGAGTGCGAGAAGGGTGACTATGACGAAGGCGATTGCCGTGGAATGAAACATGTTGCCGAGTCCTACCAAGGGTGAGACCACCGCTGCAAACGCATACTTGACTACACTCAGTATTGCCGAAGCTGTACCGGCCTCCGATCGTCCCACCTCCATCGAGAGGGTATTGGCGCTGGAGAAGATCATGCCCGAAAAGAGGAGCATCGGCACGGCAAATATTTCGTACCACAAGAACGAAACCTCGTGCCACATTACAAAGGCTTCGGCAACTGCAAATATAAACATTCCGATACACCCTACAACCAACGCCTGTTTCATAACCTTAAATTTGAGCGCCAGCGTAGAACCGACACTCATTGCGAGGGCATTGCCACCAAAGATCAAACCAAAAGTCATGGCACTGAATCCGTAATGGCTCTGGAGTATGAAGGGTGCTGAGGCGATATACGCATAAAGGAGTCCGATTGCGAGGGCTTTTATAGTCACGTAGGTCATAAACCTGCCGTT
>CAZAWP010000036.1:13391-16125 GCA_964488855.1 uncultured Sangeribacter sp. | reverse complement strand
TAAGTTAAAACGCCCGGAAGGATGGCGTGTCCTTTCGGGCGAGTACAGTGCAACATATTATCAGATTAAGCCCAATAGCCAATTCCGGATTAAGCGCAGTAGCCAATTCTGGTCCGGCGGCATTCGAGTGTCTTTTGAGACATCGGAATATCGCACGGGCGTATCAGCGACAGGGAATCTTCATCACTACATCCCTCGTTGATTACGCGAGATGCCATGGCGGGGATAATCTCAGTTTGAATCAAATTAATGACATACCGTGCATTACCAAAATTCCTGTCTCTGTTATGACTGTCGTGCCCGAGTCTTGAGAAGAGTGAAATCTTAGCCTCGGGTGAGAGTGAATAACGGTTGCGTTCAAGATAGCGTTCGGCTATTTCCATGAGTTCTTCCCTTGAGAAATCATCAAACAGATAAACATTAGATTCAGGAATGCGTGATTTGAGGCCCGGATTCATTTCAAACATACGTTTCATTTCCTCAGTGTATCCTGCCAAGATGAGCATCCAGTCACGTTTTGATTCATCGGCAAGAGCACTCATCAACGTTTCGATGACAAATTTCCCGGGGTCGCGAGGGTCATGAGGTTGATAAAGTTGATAAGCTTCGTCAATAAAGAGGATGCCTCCGCGGGCTTCTTCGATAGCAGCGAGAGTGTTTGTCTCCTCATTGCTGTAATTTGGGCCGAGCAATGTTGCGCGTTCCCTGACGACGACATGACCCTTGCTGAGCACACCGGTTCTCCTTAGCATTAACCCCATTCGTTTGGCAACCGTGGTCTTGCCGGTGCCGGGAGATCCCAAAAACATGCAGTGGAGAGGGAGGTTGAGGGTAGGCAGTTGCAGGTCTTCTCTTTTTTTGTTGAAGATTACAAGTTTTTCGTAAGCTTTCAGCTTTTCCTTTACTGAATGTAGTCCGGTCAGATTATCCAATGCCTTGAGAGGTGAAATGGATTCTTGAGGAAAGGTAGATGCTTTGGATTCAAGCTCCCTATCAATCTTACCAGTGATAGGAGTATCAAGTGTTTCAGAATTTTCAGATTTTTCAGTAATATCTGATGTATCAGAAACGACATTTGAATCAGGTTCTTCATCCGTGTCGTCATTATCCGGGTCAAGGTTAGAAGAGATAAAAGCCTGCAAGGCTTGCTCAAAGTCATCATCAGATGTTAAAGATGATTTATCCGTGACATCATCAGGTTCCTCAGTATCATCAAAATAATATTTATCCCGGTCATCATATTTTATTGTGTCGTTAAATCTCTCGGTGGCTGCATCGAGTGAATATTCGTCGATTGGTTCAAGGTTTGAGTCAAACCATCCACCGTAAGCACTCTTGCCGTCGGTATTAAATACAAACCCGGCTATTGGAGTGTCGAAACATATCAGCTCAGCATATCCAATGCCTTTCCGGGCAGGGAAGATGAAGAATGGAGCCGATACATAATACATTTCAGAATCGTCATCTTTATCAACGGCGGGGATTACGAAATTTGAGCCGATGCTTCCGTCGGGAAAATATGTTCTGACTTCCATTTCAGGCAGCAATGGAGGATTGTGGAGGGAGTGGTCGGGTTCAAGATAAAACTTGGCATAATTATATGTCAATGGATGGGCATCAGATGATTTATACAGGGCTGAGGAAAAATCAGGTTGAACGCCGGCAAATATCGGTTTTAGAATTTCCGCCGCATATAATCCGTTTTGGTATTCGCGGAAAAACCGGATATTTCGTTCGCCAATGATTTGTCCGGATTTACAGTCTCTCACAGTCACGAGATAGGGGAGAGAAAAATCTATCTTGTCAAAATCAAAGGGGAGGCAGGCAAATATGTCACGGTAGCATGTATCACCGTTAATGCACACCGTGATAACGGCGGATGCGATTATCTTATGGGAATCATGGAGAGTGACATTAACCTTTCGCCTGATACCCGATGTGGCGGTTCCGTTCAGGCACCGTTCGTTGGCAAAGATTAACCTTACCGCCAATGCAGGATGTGGGAGTTTAAGAATGAAGTCCTGACGGCGGTCAAACGCCAGTCTGGAGAGTGAGGATGGAGTGGGTCGGAAATTATTTTCCGGTATTGTAAGGAGTATTCCCGCGAGGGAGAAGGGGAGTATGTTTTCTTTCATATAATTACAGTTATTATTACAATACCCGAATACGGATACTGTATGGTTATACAATTCATTTAATACGCTCCCATGGCCTTCCACAGGAGTTGTTGCCAGCATATCAATGTACTCCAAACGGCGGTCGGTACTATGCGACAGGACATAGCACCGGCTGTCGATTGTTTTTTTGCATTGTAAATGTTGGACGGGATACTATGCGCACCTCATCTTCACGCTGCCCGGCGAGGCAGTTTTACAAAACCGTTTTTCTGAAAGATGCTGATGCTTCATAGCTGATAATGAATTGTTTAACTGTAATTTTGGATGACCCCTATATACTCACAGGATCTCCTATAAAAGTCTTGTAGCTATTACGGCTCTAAATTAATATTTATTTTCTATTGTTGCAAATTTTAATTCACAATTTCCGTAAAAGGAATTATGGAGGAGAGCTCTTTCGCCTCCAAGGCATCAATTATATATTTATATACATGCGCCAGCTTCCGGTGATGTCTTATTTGCATCAGGAGTTCGGATGATTGCGGATTAATATAATCAGCCTCTGAGAATATATTTCCATTGGTACGGTATTTTAAATATATATCCGGTATTTCGAC
>CAZAWP010000036.1:11811-13291 GCA_964488855.1 uncultured Sangeribacter sp. | reverse complement strand
TTATTTATCTCGCATATCCGTTCAAATTTGTGAGCGAGCTCATTTAACTTTTCCGGTTTCCTTATATTGTCAAGTATATAACAAGACAATTTATCGCCCGGTATGTAATCCATTACGACGGCAGGAAAACGGCCTTTTGATGTAGATGCCGCAGCGGGCATAACATTGAATTTGACATAGTAATATAAATTTTCTTTTTCTATGAGTCCTTTGATATTTTTCATTTGTCTTGAATAGTCCTCGCCACCGCCTATAGTTAAATCCTTGCGAAACCGTATGATCTTTTTCTGACCGGATATTTTTGCAAAGAACACGATGGCCTCGGTTCCCTGTAAATATTTCAGATTTCCATAGCGGTCTCTTTCAAATTCAATAACATCAGATTTTCCAAGCTCTATATCTCCATTATTTATGGTCGTTATGTAATCATCGGCTGTTGGTTTTGTGGAAAAATCTATCAGTGAAATTAATCCTCCATTAGTTTCAATATAGTTATAATCATCAGAAATCTTTACCCGGCGGTTTTTGCCATCTTCGATATAGGATCCAACTTCGTAATATTTATGAGGCAATTCATTAAAGACTTTCTTTAATAATTCCGGAAAGCCGCGGAATAGATGCCACATCCTTCCGGTCGGCAACTGTCGGATTGAATCTATTACCCGATAAATATTTGGCTCACTAATCGTTGGCTGAGGTTTCCCTTGATTAAGGTAACAGGAATTTTTGAGAAAATTGCGTATCAGATCGGCAGCAATAGACTCACTTTTTAATAAAGCTAACGGCAAAGGCTCTCCGGGTTCAAGGGTCAATCGGCGCTGCATGATTATTTCACCTTCGTCAGCTCTTGGAGACATCCGGTGAATCGTTACGCCGGTGTTTAACTCGCCATCATAATACAACGCGTACCAAGGATTTAGTCCTCTGTAAAGGGGGAGGAGGGACGGATGTATATTAAAAGCTCCATATCGGGGAATACCGATAATGTTTTCAGGGACGATATGAGGTAACTTGTAACTTATTATCAAATCTGTATCCTGAAGTTCATTCGCTAAATCAGTCCAATTCCTATATTTTGTATATGCTGCCGTGGAGGTGGATGTTACGGGTCTCAATGCAGCATTTGTTGAGAAATCTACAACCAAAACATCATGGAGGTTCTGACCGATTAACAGGAAGTCTAAAACCTTGGATTGAGACGAGGTGAAAAACGCTAATCTTGGCATGAAAATCACACTAACGAAAAATTGCTTATAAAGTGGTGTAAAATATCAATTGCCGTAAACACATCAAATATCGAGACTGTTTCTGCCGGAGAATGCATGTAGCGGCAAGGGATAGTCAGGTTGGCAATACGGTACCCCTTATCATCCCGGGTCATCTGGAGCTGAGTGCCGTCTGTCCCCCCATAAAGGAATCTCCCTAATGAAATTTGAATAGGTTTATCTGCAAGTCCGGCAGCCTTTACAAGCAGCTGCCG
>CAZAWP010000036.1:1745-11711 GCA_964488855.1 uncultured Sangeribacter sp. | reverse complement strand
ATGAAATTTGAATAGGTTTATCTGCAAGTCCGGCAGCCTTTACAAGCAGCTGCCGGATACCTGAATCGTTATCTGCCTTACGCTGTACCCCGGGGCCCTTATGAAGCCATAGCCTTCCCATCTGGTCTTCATGGGAGGTGGGTATATCAGTTGCATAATCCACATCTAAGACTATAACCGCATCCGGATGATGACTAAACCTGAACATACCGGAACCACGTAATCCTACTTCCTCCTGAACCGTCGCAACACAAATAATATTAACAGGCAGATGAAGTTTATTTTGCCCATAATATTGCAGAATTTCACCTATTATAAATAAACCGACGCGGTCATCAAGACCGGGTGAGGTAATTGTAGTATCTGACAGTGATATATGCGGGTGTAAGACGCACAAATCGCCGGGAGATATTTCTCCTGCCTTGTCGCCCGGCACGTCAATCCAAAGGTCCTCAAAAATAAGACCTTTGGGCTGACCGAATTGTGAAGTCGCATCAAATCCAATGACTCCGTCAAGACGCGTGCCATTTTCGGTCACGACAATAACCTGTTGCCCTAATAGAGTATGGGGACTCAATCCTATGGAACGGAATCTGAACTTCCCATTACCTATGGTGGAAGTTATCTGGATGCATACAGTGTCAGCATGGGCTACGATAGCCAATGTAGGATATGACTCGTTTTGGATGATGGAAAATTCAAGATTCCCCATGACATCAGTCCGTGATTGTCCTTGAGGACAGGCATCATGCCACCGTTTTTGAAGGTAATCCAGCATCTCCTTCTCCTGCATGGAGGGGGATATTATTTCCAATAGGTTGATCAGTTCCTTAAGTCTGCTTTCCTCAAGCTTGGTCATGTCGGTAATTACGGTAATTATATTTACGATAATTGAATTTTTCCACGCGATTCATCATGCTAAGAAATTCCGCCTCGTCCATCCGGGTAAGGTTTACAATCGGGCAACCGTCTTTAAGAAATTGTACCTTATCGGATATTATCCCGTGCTGACAAGCCTTCTTATAAATTATTGAGCCGGGGAATGCAATTATCATGTCAAGAAACATTCTATACCGGTCTTTGTAGGTCATAAACCATCTGATTGTTTTATCCGCGGTATTGACAGTTTCCATCGTATCACCCATTATAACCCCGGACCGTGAATTTAATCCGGCCTGATAAAGCATTTCAAGCGCCTTCTCAATATTTGCAACAGTAATTCCCTTGTGCATGCTTTTTAATATTTCATCATCGGCACTCTCCACCCCAACAAAGATATAGCGGCAGCGGGTCTCTTTTAGGGTGTCTACAAGTTCTTGATTTACGTTGTCGATACGCAACTGTATTGACCAATCGAAATCATATTTTGAAACCCGTTGGCAAAATTCACGCACACGTGTGTTATCGGTAGCGAACAGTTCCTCCCTCAATGCGATATAGGAAATATCATAATGCCCCACGAGCCAATCTATCTCCTTGAAAATGGAATCCAGTGAACGCTGACGATATTTGGAGCCGGAGGGATGAAAACAGAAAGTGCAATTAAACTTACAGGACCGACCTCCTATAATAGATACTTGAGAGTATCGTTTCCCCTCGTCACTCATGTCAGGATTCTCCTTCAGATAGCTGTCGTAATTGAATCCCTCATAGTCGGGAAACGGCAACGCATCGAGGTCGGTTATTTCAGCTCGGCGCGGTGTCGTATGCAGGGAGCCGTCAGGCTTGCGGATAATCAGTCCATTTACATCATCTAATCTGAGAGGACATTCACCCGATAATGATTTGATAAGTTCAACTATTGTAAGTTCTCCCTCACCGATCATCCCTATATTCACTTCCGGAATAGCGAGCATCGCAGTCTCCGGATCGGCTGTAACAATTCCACCTCCCATCATGATGACAGCCTCCGGATTAATTTCCCTCGCATATCGGGCCATTCGTGCCAAGTCCTGATACTCTCCGGAAAGTCCTCCGAAGGCAACCATGTCAATATAGTTGTTTATGATATGCCTACGCAATATATCATATTCATTTCCCTCGTGATGATTGAGATTAAGGGTGAAGACATTGGCAACATTCGATTGTTTCAAGAACGCTGAGACGTAAAGGGTCCCCATAGGCATTACATAATGCCCGTCACTCCCGTATGTGCGGTAGCGAGGAATGACTATGAGAATATTTTTCATTCCTTATTCATTATTTGTTTCACATGATCGGCAAGTGATCTGCCTGTCTGTCTCTCAAATCTTGATGTCAGAAGATTGGCAAGTTCAAGTTTTAGTGCTTTCTTGACGAAATTACAACGGACCTCTTTAAATCCCGTGTCAAAAGAATCATGAAAAAGGCGGCATCCCCCTCCACAATTCCATTTTGCGAAACATCCCTCACATTCTTTTTGTGTGTGGATATTATGAGTACTAAGAATATCCTCAAAGGCAGCCTGATTAAACTGTAACTGACCGTCGTGAACCTTGCCATAGATATATTTACTGTAGAGGGTTTCGATAGGGGAGGACACCCGTGCACATGATGATATGGTACCGGCGGGAGTAAGTACGATCTTCCCCTCGCAAGTGCGGTCACGTATCATGGATATCGTTTCCACGGCGATGCTTTCCAGCGTGATGCCATACTTCCCTGCCAACTCTTTCGCCTTATAGTATTCACTGAGAAAAGTGTCATAATATGTCTCCAAATCTGCAGGGGTCGGAAACAACGAAGGAGCAAGCACTACATCAAAAACGACCTTTTTCAACTTGGGAAAACGGGAATGCACCTCCTCGATCATGTTGCTCATCTCGTAAACACTCTCCGGTGTAAAGGTTGTGCGAATGCCGAACGGATAATCCATACCGAGCATCATATCAATATTGGCTGCGACCTTATCATAGCTGCCTCTTTCCTTATCCTGAAGATATTGCAATATCTCGAATGAAACTGCCATATCCACTTTATGCTGTTTGAAATATTCTATGATCGGTCGTGTGATTAGACTTCCGTTGGTTACCAGGCCAATGTTATATTTGAAATTTGTCTCTGCTCCTTTCTTTTCTATATATTCTACTGTTTCCTGTATCAACGGGAAGCTGATGAGTGGTTCTCCACCTCCGCTAAAATTGATTATGTATGGATTTTCCTGTTTTCGGTTACTGTCAAACAAATAGTCCACCACACCTTTTACATCTTCGAATTTTACCTCCCCATGCATCCGTCCCGCCGCCGAATAACAATATATGCACTTAAAATTACAAGTGTAATTGCAGAGGATATCAATCTGATACAGTTCATCGGGAGACTTGGGTAACAGATGTACCGGCACTTTGCCTTTTGCTTGAAACGAAGTGAGTGTTTTGACAGCCGCTTCAGAGGTTGGACAACCCGATGCGCATAATTCAAGTTCAGCTATGTTTTCGGGTGTACCGAGAGATATATGTCCCCCTAAGGGGGCATATATAATATAGAGGTCCCGGGAATCCATATCCCATAAATCACCGGCAGGAATTGTAAATATATTATTTTTTTGAAGTTCTTTGTTTGTCATTGCTATTTGAGTTTTTTGGATATATCCTCAATCAGATTGCGGTTTGTAGCCTTTTCGTAACGGGAAGAAAGCGCATTTATCAGGCTATCAGTAAGCATGGAACGGTAATGGTCGCAGATGGCATCAAAAATTTCGGGCGAATAGACCCTACGGCTGCTCGGGCAACCGCTGCCACAATTCCATTTAGCAAAGCAATTACGGCATTTGTCTATCGAATGAATGGAGTTTCCTGTAATCTCGGCGAAACGTTTCCTGTTTATTTTCACACCTGAACCTTCTATTTGTCCGAATATTGCTTCCGGATAGTCCGCTTCTGAAGGTGATGAAACATCCGGGCATACGGTAAGGGTTCCGTAAGGGGTCAGGCAGACCAGGTTATAGCAGAAACGTTCCCTCTTGGAATAATTTATCAGATGAGATGAGGAGGAGCGTAATGTTATATCGTATTTCTCGGCGAGCCGTTCACCTTCTTTAAAGGATTTAAAATATCGGGTGAAGAAATCCTTGACTATATCAACTGAGGTAAAGTAACCGGGATCAACAACCTGTTGGCAACTTAATTTCTTTACAAGAGGGAACTCCTTATGGCAGTGCTCTACCATTTCCGGTATACGGTCCACATTCAGTTCAGTCACAGTAGACCTGACATAGTTTTTCACTCCCTCCTCCGTTAGCCATCTTACATTCTTTGCCACAGTTTTATATGATCCTCTCTGCTTGTCCTGGACATCGGGAAGTACTTCAAATGAAAGCTGAACCGTAAAGTCATGAAGCTTGAAAAACTCAATCATTTCTTTTGTCAGGATGGATCCATTGGTGGTAATGGCAAAATGAGGGGTTACCTCAGTCCCGGCTGTGATTTCCTCAGCATAGAGCGTTGCCTCTTTGAGAATATTCCACGAAAGAGAGGGTTCGCCTCCACCCATAAACATGACGGTACGGTCCTTTACTGCTTTCCTTTCAGGCGAGAGGAAGTAGTCGAGCATCGGAGCGATTTCGTTTATGGTAAGTTCTGCAGTACTGCGCCCCGATGCTGAATAGCAATACTTGCATTTGAAATTACATTTTTCGTTTAGGAGAAGGTGAAGAGTACAGAATGTATCTGACGAAACTTCAGAATCCCTTTCGGCGAAAGCATCTTGTTTTAGCAGCGTATTTAGTGTCGGGTCATTATGGTTATCATCTACTATAAGACTGTCCAGTCTCTTCACTTCATCCGGAGTGGAAAGAAAAAACACATTTGCCAAGGGCGAATAGACAAGTTGGCACCGGTCATCATCCACACCAAAATAATTGCCTACCGGGATAGAGTATATGTTATACCTGTTGAGATTAGTCATAATTTAAATAAAAGAATGTCTACACCGGCTGAATTACGAGTCTATCATGCCGGTGCAGACAATTAATAATGGCTTTTAGCTGTTGTTACATGCACAAGTGCATCCATAGCCGAAAACATCGCAGCAACCGGAAGCCGAGTTAGTGGTGTTTTCATTTACTGAATAAACATCTGTTAGCATAGCTTTTACGATTTTGAGTGGTCCTACCCGTTTGCTGGAAGTTCGGTTACTCCATTTCCTACTCTTTTCAGGCTTTTCGGAATCTGCCTAAATTTACATGAACTAAAATGATGGAACCGTAAGAAGGGACTCCATTATATATGGTGTTGCTGTTAGGTATTAATTGATTTTTACGAATTAATTAATTCTGTTTAGGTACTTAAGGCTTACGTATCCGTCAGTCCCATTAAATGAAATGCGGGCAAAGCCATTTTCGGTTTCGTACACCTCAATTGTATCCCCTTTCCGGAGTACTCCTAATATGCCGCCGGAAGTATCGGGAGCAGTTCTGACGTTCAAAACCTTTGCCGTGCACTGATAGGTTTGGGTGACGGGCATGACGATTTCAGTCCGGGGCTCTTGGGCTGTCCTGTTGAATCTTGATGCGTTGGATGCGTATATCCAAACCCCGGTTCCCAGGGTCAGTGCTATAAGTAATGTCCAGCCGTTCCAAAACAGGAAACGCAAGCCATACATTACGACATTAACGCCAATTACAATGGCAATAGCCGCTATATAAAAAGCGATAACACCAACGATGACGATTACAATACTCGTCAGCAATGCCGTAAAGAAACCATGGCTACTCCAGGTTGAAATAATTTTGACTATGCCGGCTATTACGATTCCCACGATGGTTATAAGACTAACCCAGCCTAAGACTATGTCACATTTTTCGGCAAACCAGTTGCCGATATCCGCTACCCCGTTATTGAACCGTGACCATAGGGAAGGTCCGGAGCCTGACCGGGTCGGGGTATATGTATAGGTATTGCGTGGTATTTCAATCACGGGTGTCGCTTTGGTAATATTGCCAAAGGACATATTGTTAGGATTAAACCCTGTCGGAAGTGCCATTGCTGATTATGATGTTATTAATATTTGCAGATATATAAATCGGTTGCGTTTTGTCAATTTCACCGTTTATCATTTTATTAGTCAAAGGATTGATTATATAATCCATGATCGCCCTCTTAACAGGTCGCCCTCCATATTCGGGTTGGTAACCTTTTTCGACGATATACCGGATCGCCGAGGGCTCGATTATTACTGAAATTTCCTTATCCTTGAGTTTCTTTTGCTCTTTGATGAGGTTGATTTTTGCAATCTCGGCGATGTCTTCTTTGCCAAGAGGCATGAACATCACTATATTGTCGATTCTGTTTATAAATTCAGGGGCGACCCTCATGCGGAGTTGCTGCATCACCTCCTGTGTGCAGGCATTGATTTCTTCTTCAGAAACTTGCCTGCCGCATAAGGCCCTCAGGATATTTTGCTGACCCATGTTGGAGGTCATGACAATGATAGTGTTTTTGAAATTGACCACTTTGCCCTGACCGTCAGTCATACGTCCGTCATCCAAAACCTGCAGTAAGGTCTCAAATATTTTGGGATGTGCCTTTTCTATCTCGTCAAACAATATTACGCTGAACGGTTTGCGATATATGGCCTCGGTTAATTGGCCCCCTTGTTCATACCCTACGTAACCCGGTGGTGGACCAAATAATCTATGGGCGGAATGTTCCTGCTGATACTCGCTCATGTCAATGCGAACCATCCGGTTTGCGTCATTGAAAAGGAATTTTGCCAATGCCTTGCAAAGCTCCGTTTTCCCGGTACCTGTTGTACCAAGGAAAAGGAATGACCCTATCGGTCGCGACGCGTCACCAAACCCCATCCTGTTACGTTTTATCGCATCCGCCACTGCCTTTATGGCCTTGTCTTGTCCGATTACTGAAGCATGAAGTTCACGTTCGATATTCTGTAACCGTTGCATGTCATCGGCATTCAGACTGTCGACAGGTATTCCCGTCCATGCCGTAACGACTTTCATAATATCATTGGGTTCGAGAACCCTTCTTGACGTATTCTCAAGACGTAGGTTTGCGGAGGCTTCATCTATAAGGTCAATAGCTTTATCGGGTAGTTTTCGATTGGTTATGTAACGGGCCGATAAATTTACGGCTATTTTGCATACGTTGTCGGGTATCTCAATGTTATGATATTCCTGAAAATTCCCCTTGGTACCGATGATGATCTTAACAGCCGAATCAATATCGGGCTCATCCACGATAACCTTTTGGAATCTCCTTTCAAAAGCCGGGTCTTTCTCGATGCGCTTATATTCATCTAAAGTGGTTGCTCCCAATATTTTGATTTCACCGCGGGCCATCGCTGGCTTTAGCAAATTCGCTATATCATTATCAGAGCAGTTGCATGAACTTATCAGCGTATGAATCTCATCAATAAATAGAACTAAAGACTCGTCATCAGTTGCCTCTTCCAGTATGCTTTTCATAACACCGACCTCGTCGCCAGATGCCTTGATTGAAGAGAAATCCAGACTATACAGTTTTAATCCGGCTAAATCCGATGGCACGTTTCCGGCAAGTAAACGTAATGCCAATTCCTCGGCAATCGCAGTTTTACCTGTCCCCGGCTCACCAACAAGTACGGGATTGTTTTTGGAACTGCGCGCTAATATCAGAAGTACACGCTTGACCTCGTCATCCCGTCCGATTGCATGATGATATTTACCATTGGCTGCCAATTCAAGCATATTTACGCAAAACTGCTTGATTGTTTCACCGGTAGAATCATTGTCTTCATGAAAATTTCTTGCCGGATTTGAACCGGGCGTTGTATTGCCTTGTGCACTTACCAGATATGGAGTAAGTGAGGTGAGGTTCGCATTGACCAGTTCTTCGGTGATGGCGGCTATGGAAACAGCCCGGGGTTCGGAGGATAGCCGAATCAGACAATTGATAATGTCCGGATGAAACGAAACACCTCCCCGGGGGTTGCCTATGGGAACCTCCGTCATGCCATTGGCTATGGATGCCATCGAAAGATCAGGGTCATAACCTTTTGATTGCAGTACAGAACACACTTCCTCCCCGCTAACTGAAGCAAGACCCCCAATTAGATGACAGGGCATCACGAATGGACTGTTGAAATTTAAAGCAAATTTCGCGGAAGCCTCTATTGAGCGCAACGTCTCGGGTGTAAAATGTGAAAAATCTATGTTCTGTAAATCCATAGCGTATAAGGAGTGTATATTATCAGTTTATTTCACCTAAGTCGAGTCCGGAGAAATCCCCTGACCCCATTGCCTTCAGAGAGTCGAGGTATTTATCCTCCGCAACCAATTTGGAGTTCTCTCCGCAAAGAGTGCAATTATCATCCTTTGAGATGTTTATGCCGTACCATTTCATAATGGTGGGCATGCCGTCGGTGTTGTGAAAGCTGCCCCAGTTGGCATATTGACGTTCTCTCCGGTTTGCCCATATATAATAATTGGCTGTAAACTCATCTTCGAGAGAGGCTATGCCGGAGTCGCTCCCACGGGAAAGTTCGACCAAGGCCAGCTTTACCATCATGTTGTTTATCGGCTCTATGTCTGTGCTCAATCCGACTTGAACAAAGGCCTCGGCATCTTCAGCGGAGACATACGCCGGTATGTGTCCTGCGCGTCTTGCTGAGGCTTCGTTTGTTATTTCCTCGGCGGTCTGATCATACCAGTCTGAGCCGATTAGACAGAAATAACAGGGTTGTCCGGGGCGGTATATAAAGACATCACCTCCCTCGGCGCGGGTTATGGCCCTGCCAAAAAGCCCCGTCTTATTATGTTTAACCAACAGCTCTGATGTGTGGAATCGAGAGGAATTGTTATCGGTGCAACACAATACTATATCAGCCTTACGAATTTCATCTTCAAGTATATCAAGATTTTTGCTCACATCTATCGGCAGCTTGTCTACGACCGCATACGGATTCTTGCCTTTGATGGCATCGGATACAGCATCGGTTTTTAAGCGGCCTAAATCATTGGCAGTGCAGATATGACGCGAAAGATTGTGCAACTCAACCCGGTCAAAATCTGCAATGGCAAATTGACCGACACCTGCCTTGGCAAGTTCCACTGCTATGGGTGAGCCTCCGCTGCCCAATCCTATTATCAGGACTCTTTTATTGGCAAGGATATCCAGTTCGATGAGACCTTTGCTACGTTTATAAAGATTCTCATGCGATGGGATTACTGTAACCGTCAGTCCGTTTACAGTCGCATTGCCGTCCGCATCTACATCTACCTTTATATCCGCGTTGCTTTGATGACCTTCGCCGTTTTTGGCAAAACTGACCGAGTGTGTTTTCCCAAAGGCATGGTTTAACGGTGAGAAATGAAGATGTGTGACATTCTCATTTTCCCATTCATAGCCATAGCCGTCCGTTACATTTTTATCAGAACGGATGAATTTTTCAAGTTGGTCACCGTCAATATAATAGACCGGCTTTCCGAAGTCGTTTTCTGTTATCATATTTCACTTGTTTAAGTCTTTGAGATAAATGACTTTTTTCGGTTTCTCTCCGGGGCCAACGTATTGGCTGGCGATGAACCGCATATCTTCAGGACACCACACCCGATCAAAATAGTCTATGCATTCCGTTGGATCATAGACAATTTTTTTATCTTTTTGGCGACGCATTTTATCCGCCAATTCGTCTACATTAAAGTCCATATTACTTACGAAATGCCGTAAAACGGTCTTTTAGAAACATCATTTACAGGACTTTGGGTGTCTCGTACCTGTTCGTTGCTATTGAGTTCGATGAATGTCATTGTATTTTTGTCCCAAACGACCTTTTTACCGTTGGTGTTACCCTCCTGTTGCTTACGCATGGCATTGGAGAGCTCATCCAGATTTAGTTCTTGTGCCATTTTGTTTATAATTTTAAGTTAGTCTATTAAGTTATTTACTAATTATTAATTATTTACTAATTATAGTGTCCTTGATACAATACCTCGTCCTACAGAGTGGAACCATCGGCAGCCATGTGCTTTAGATAGAACTCCATATCCCT
>CAZAWP010000036.1:0-1645 GCA_964488855.1 uncultured Sangeribacter sp. | reverse complement strand
CCTACAGAGTGGAACCATCGGCAGCCATGTGCTTTAGATAGAACTCCATATCCCTACGGGTGCGGAGGGTCTGCTCATAGATGTTGAGCCATAGCACACAACGGACATAAACCATCCATAGGGACATGTCAGGCTTCCATGCGTCGGGATGATAATGACAGATCTGGGTCCAACCGTTGGCATGAGGGGAAAGGGTATGATTCGAGCTGCTTACTGTGTTCATCAGGTTGCCGTGACAGTCACGAAGCATACACTCGACGTACGCATCGGGCTTATGGTTCGGGTATCCTTGTAATTCCATGCGTAATACATATACATTGCCGCTGTTTGTGCGGGCAGCAATACGTAAATAAGGCTTGGAGGTATTTAAATCTCCAAATGCGAAAGACTTGGTGCCACCCATATAATGAGAGATGACCTGTTCTTCGAGCTGTTTCCGTTGGTAATCCATATTAGTGTTAGTTTACTTGTATTATTTCATTAAAAATCATCCTTTTGTGTTCTATCCGTAAAGTTAGAATCGTCCTTAATGTAGGGATCCGTATTATTGAGCGCTGCGTCATTATTGAGCATTGTGTCATTACACAGAGATGCATCCTTATGGTAAGATGTGAAGTTCAGTACCTTCCTGACCCAGTCGTCAAAGGTGTACTTCAGGGGCATCTCTTCTAACTCCCATCTTATGCCTGTATCAAGGACTCTGCCCCGGTCATCTACCAATACCGGTCCTTTATCAGGAAATCCGTATGGAAGCCGGATGTTGATGTTTTCTCCTTTTAGTGCTATTTGAGGTTCTCCGGTTTCAATGACCTCGGCTTTGACCAAACGGTTAGGAAACAGCTCCCGGACTGTTGATACAAAAGCCTTCATCATATCTACATTTGCCACATCCTGAGTCAGCCAATGTGTCCGGATGTGGCTCTCCTCCCTTACGTTCGACCGAGTTTGCAATTGACCGTGAGATGCCCTCCGGGTGAAAGGATGGATTAAAATATATTTTAAATCAGCGTCTATGATTGCTCGGTAGGGACTCTGTGTCGGGACAATATCCCAATTGGCGTGTACGTATTCACGAGGGGTGTTCTCATGAAAATTAAATGCATTTAGAGTGGTCTGCGTACGCGTACAGTTGCCGATACATAGCAATAGCCTCGGGAATCCGGGCTTGCCGACACCATACCGCATCGTATTGACATCGCCGCCGCTGGGATGGGCGAGTCCTAACTGATGATGAGAATGCCATTCCCCGATATGCTGGAGCCGGTATCGTTTGTGTATCTCGATTCCCACAGTCTGCAAATAGGCCTGATCCTGGACAAAGGATGTCGGATTATGCTGAGCGTATCGCCCGGGGCCAATAGCATACATTACTACGGGTGTCCCCATCGAGGTCCAGAATCCGAACAATTGGCCCCCGGTTTCAATATTTGGATAATCCAATATACATCTTGAAATATAATCCAATTCGCTTTGGTATATGATAGCCGTCGGCGAGGGTCTGTCAGGATCTTCGATAAATCTGCCAACTTCTGCTTCAACATTTTGTTGATAACCTCTTTTGGAAGACTTATTTTTAAATAGGTCGCTTATGGACATAATTAGCAGTGTTTTGTGATGTGTAAAGCAGTATCTCTTGGCAAGAGAT
>CAZAWP010000035.1:0-16454 GCA_964488855.1 uncultured Sangeribacter sp. | reverse complement strand
AGGCGTATCAGGAGACACAGGCCGGCACCACCATCAGCTTCGTGTTTGTCTTCGCTATCATCATGACCATCCTCGTGCTTGCCGCCCAGTATGAGAGCTGGACGTCACCTATCGCAGTCGTGCTCGCCATGCCGATCGCCATCCTGGGTATGATGACCGGTGTGATCATCATGAACGAGAGTGTGTCCATATACACGCAGATCGGATTGATATTGCTGCTGGGTATGGCAGCTAAGAATGCCATCCTTATCGTGGAGTATGCGAGTGACTTCCGCAAGAAAGGATTGAGCATCACCGAGTCGGCGATGAAGGCGGGCATGATCCGCTTCCGCCCGATCATGATGACCGCATTGGCCTTCGTCTTCGGCGTTATGCCTATGATGTTCAGCACGGGCGCTGGCGCCAACAGCCGGATCGAGATCGGTACTGCTGTGGTCTTCGGTATGGCGATGAACGGTATCGTCGGTACGCTGTTTGTGCCTAACTTCTGGAAGCTGATGCAGACAATCCAGGAGAAATACCTGACGGGACTCTTCCCGCAGAAGGAGCCCGCTACACCCGAGCAGATCGCACAGGCGCTCAAGGATAATGAGTGATAGTGATAAATGTTTCAAAAGTACGGGGTGATTGGTTCATTATGCAATATTTGAAGATATATCAGTTTTTTAAAGAATTTGATTTATTTAAATTTGCGTAAGAAGCCGTCAAGGATTAAAAACTCACCTTCGGGAGTAAAGAAACGGTCGCGGATTATAGAAGCCGTTTCGGATGCTTAAGACTCCCGGTCCTTAAGGAGCCGAACTAATATCAGAAGAAAGTTAACCAATTATAAACAAACAATCAACTTATGAAAATTTCTACTATTTTAATGGGTGCAGCTTTGGTTGCATTTGGTGGTAGTGCGTATGCACAGAATCTCATGGAGAACGCTACAGCAGGCGCAACAGGTCAGGTAGAGGGTCCCGATGCTCCCCTCGTACAGGATGGCTGGCAGCTCTACAACTGTCCTTTTGAGTACGATCCCCTGGAGGAAGAGTACATGTTTGGGGATGTTGAGAACATCACTGAGTCATGGCCTGCAAACGTACGTCTTGAGAACTGGGCTGGTCAGACTAACGGCGACGGCGAGTTCAAGTGCGAGTTTGACGGTGCTTCTTACGACCAGAACGTAGCATTCTTCCGTTGGGACTCTAACGGTTCTAAGTACTGGTGGTATGCATTCCCCGTAGAGATCGAGAAGACAGGTCTTTATACATTCTCTTGTCTCGCAGGTGAGTGGAACAACTTCAACGACGGCAACTCAGCTAATATGTACGTTAAGCAGTGCGGTTTCCGCGCTACTATCGCTCAGGAGGTAGGTCCCGAGTATCTCGAGTATGAGACAGAGCCCACAGACGAGGAGCTCGAGCAGACTGCTATGGTTACTACTACTGAGTGTGGTAAATACTTCGAGGTTATGAAGGGTAACGACCGCGCTACTCTCACTGAGTGTGCTGCTGACTTCACTCTTAAGAAAACAGGTACTTACTACCTCTGCCTCCAGGGTGCTTACGCTCTCTATGCATTCGGTGACTTCAACCTCTCTCTTACTAAAGAGATTGAGTTCGGTGGTGACGGTGTTGAGACTGTAGAGGCTGCTATGCCCGTTTCAACCAAGTACTACGGCATCGATGGTGTTGAGGTTATCAACCCCGCTAACGGTGCAATGGTTATCGAGAAGACTACTCTCGAGAACGGTGCTGTAAAAGTTGCAAAACGCGTTATCCGCTAATCGGCTTTTATTCGTTAATTGACTTTTAGTTAAAGTTAAACAAATTACAGCGTGACATTGCCTGACCGCGGTGTCACGCACAACTAACCTTACAGAATATGAATGCAAAGAAAACTCTTGCATTCGGTATTGCCGCTTTAGCCGCTTCAGGTTGGATGATGAGCGCCAACGATGCTCTCACCCTCTCTGACGCTAAGCAGAATACCGATGCGTTTACCGGCAAGGATGTGACCATCTCCGGTAATTCAGAGGTGCATCTTACATCAAAGACGCCTCTCTCCCAGTCTACCGTAAACTTGGTAGGTGACAATGCATGGCTCTATTTCGACAATGTCCGTGCCACTACAGTTCAATCCACTTATCTTAAGGATATTAAGATCGACGGTCAGCCCGCAGTGCTTAACCAGAATGTACGTCTGCAGATATATCGCGGCGGTACAGCCGTGATACCTAACGGTATCGAGCAGGCAAACAAGGCTATCACCGTGTATACCAGAAAGAATTGCGAGGGCGATTCAAAGGTATTCGGTATGTACAATGCCGAGGGTAAGGAGATCAAGAATACCGATCTCGGCGAGGGTTTTGACAACAACATCCGTTCGTTCAAGCTCCGCAAGGGCTTCATGGCAGTGCTTGCCAACAACCAGGATGGTACCGGTCACAGCCGTTGCTATATCGCCGATACCGACGATCTTATCGTAAATGAACTTCCTGACGGTTTCGTGACCAAGGATGGTAGCGACAAATCGTTTGTGTCGTTTATCCGTATCACCAAGTGGGAGCGTGTATCTAAAAAAGGTTGGGCAGGCTCGGATGCCAACGCCATCAACCTTACCAACTCAACCAACTACTACGGTTGGGATGCCGGCTCGGTAAACAAATCAGTTGCAGCTGAGTATAGTCCTCAGCGTCACCATATCGGCTGGCCCGGTTTCGGTGATATTAACAATGCCCCTAACGTAACACACGTATTAGGTAACAACGAGCCTGATAATACCAACGACCCCAGGGAACATCCCGCTTCGCCATATCAGGTAATATGTGAGTGGCCCGAATATCTCCGTACAGGTCTCCGTACCGGTTCACCGGCTCCTACAAGCATATGGGGTTCATGGTTGAAGACTTTCTTCGCTTTGGCAGACTCTCTTAACTACCGTGTGGACTTCGTGGTTTACCACCAGTATGAGCACACCACCGACTTCGCCGGCCGTATCAACAAGGCTGTTGAGGTGTCTAACGGTCGTCCGGTATGGGTAACCGAGTGGAACAACGGTGCCAACTGGACTACAGGCAATGAAAATGACTGGCCAAACAAGACCGGTATCAAGTGCGACGCCGACGGTAATCAGGTTGCAGGCGGTGAGTCAATCACACTTCCCAATACAACAGGTAACGCCGACAAGACTTACAACTACATCAAGACAGCTCTTGCCAACCAGGATGCTCTCACTAAACTTGAGCGTCTCCACTTCTACAACTGGGTGCAGGATGCACGTTCGATCGTACTCGACGGCAAGCTGACCAAGGGTGGTAAGTATTTCGCAGAGTATAACTCAGACTTCGCATATCGTGAATCTGCCGCTTATAAACATGAGTGGAAGATTGCTCCGCCGCTGCCTTTCTTAGGTTACTCATCAGACTACAAGCAGGCTAAACTGTCGTGGTATGACCACAACGGTGAGACCGGTACCAACTACGAGGTATGGGTTAAGGATGGTAACGGTTCGTACGCACTCAAGGCTACTCTCGTGGCAGGTCAGGATTATACCCCCGGCGGTTGGGTAGAGTGGCTCGATCCCATCGACATGAAGGAGAAACGTTTCTACAAAGTTCGCGCTACTGCTTACGATGGCGAGACTAAATCAATCTACTCACGTGGTAACCGTGTAGACCGCGACGTTATCGCCGAGGCTCCCAGCATCACAGCTTCAGCTAAAGACTATCGTTCAGTAACTATCACTTGGGATGAGTGCACAGGTGCCCGTGGTTATCAGGTTGAATGTGCTGATGAAGAGGGTGGTGAGTTCAAGACTATTGCCACTCTTGGTTCAGATAAATTCTCACACTCACACAGCGGTCTTGAGTCAGGTAAAGATTATTGGTATCGTATAGCTGTTCTTTCTAATGCTGACGAGACTCCCCGCACCGAGACTGTAAAGGTACACGTTGCAAGCATCGACGAGGCTCCCGTTCCTTTGGAGAATATGTTTGTTGCCGGTGGTGACAAGAAGGTAGTTATTACTTGGGATGCTCAGCATCAGGTATCATACGATATCGAACGTGCTACTGAGGAAAATGGTGCTTACAGCAAGGTTAAGTCAGGTCTCTCATCTGCTAAGTATTCTGATACAGATGTAGAGAATGGCAAGACTTATTACTACCGTATCACTCCTAAGCGTTATGACCTCGTTGGTACACCGGTAACCGTATCGGCTACTCCCGAGGAGGGTAAGTTCTTCTTCATGCCTTTCTCTGAGGGTAAGGGTACTTATGCAATGGATATCTACGGTGCAACCAAGGGTACTTTCGCTCCCGGTGTAACATGGTGTGAGGACCGCTTCGGTAACGAAAAGGGTGCAATCCAGCTCAATTCATCCAAGCAAGGTCACGTAACCCTTGAGAAAGGTATCGTAAAGGATCTCTCTGACTATACTATCTCAATCTGGGTTAAGCCCGGTAGCACCGGTGGTCGTATCTTCGACTTTGGTAGCAGCACATCTGTATTCTTTATCTTGAACTACAACGGTTCAGGTACATGGCGCTACAAGATCTGCGGTGACGGTAAGTCTATCGACAAGGAGTGGTCAAAGACTATCTCCAAGACTGAGTGGTCACACGTAGTTCTTACCCAGACAGGCACAACTGTTACACTCTATGTAAACGGTACTAAGGTTGGTACTCAGACAGGTGTTTATCCCCCGAGCATTATGGGTAACACTACTTCTAACTACCTTGGTATGTCACAGTGGCCTGCTGACCCGCATCCCGACTTCGCATTTGACGATATGTTCATGTTCCCGCGCGGTATGAACGAGGATGAGGTAAAGGAGCTTATGAACCGCACTAACGGCATCGAGGAGATCCTCGCAGGTGAGGAGACAGGCTTCGCAGCTTACGGTGACAAGGGTACACTCTCTATCGCTGCTTCGGAGGCTGCCGAGTACACAGTTTACTCAATCGACGGTGCCGCAGTACGCACCATCAAGGTTGTTGAGGGCATGAACCACTTCGACGGCTTCGCTCCCGGCATCTACATCGTAAACGGCGTAAAGGTCCTCCTCTAAATCGCAAGAATTCATCACTCATAATAAGAATTCATCACTCATAATAAGGATTCATTGATTAATAGTAGAAGAGTCCCGCGGTCACCCCGCGGGACTCTTTTTGTACCCTCTCCCCATTCAAAGTTGCTCACAACCCAATTTTTTTGTATCTTAGCTATGTTACGCTAAAGTTAGTAATGTAGAATGAAGAGAACGAGTATAAGGTGGGCATTGGTGATAGTGGCGATGGTGGCGCTCTTGGTGTGCTGTGGTTGCCGGAGAGGTCACGGGGAATGGAAGAATGCGCTTAATGAACTTCGTGAGAGTGAGGAGATCAATGAGCCACCCTATACTGTACGTGACAGTCAGGGTGTCCATGAAGTAGAATATGGTAAGGGTAACGGGACAAATGATAAGGGTGCCGAAAGGATATCAGGTGCTGAAAATGTTTTGGGCGCTTTTACACCTGCCGAGGAAGCACGCAGAGCCAAGATGATTCCCAAGGGGGGAATAAAGAAAGGTCCCCGACATCATGACCGTATTTACGTCCGGCCTATCGGAAACCTCAAGCAATTGTTTAACGACAGCAATTATATACAATATGCGTATGCGGAGAAATTGGGTATCACGCCTATCACAAATCTTAATGAGGCATTCAATACCCGCCGCCCGATTATAAAGATGGAGAGTTGCGAGGACTTTGAGATAGATTCCCTCAAATACTCATTACCGTACTTAGTGCCCGAGGCATCACGGCTGCTGCATAAGATCGGGAAAAACTTCAAGGACTCATTGGCAGCCCGCGGCGCGGACGGCTACCGTATTAAAGTGACCAGTTTACTGCGGACACCGCATACCGTCAAGCGGCTGCGTCGTGTCAATGTCAATGCCACCGACTCATCGACGCATCAGTTCGGCACTACCTTTGACATCTCGTGGGTAAACTTCCATTGTCTTGACACCACGCGTACCATCCATGAGGGAGACCTCAAGAATCTCCTCGGCGAAGTGTTGCAGGATCTCCGTTCACGCGGGGAGTGCCTCGTCATCTTCGAGCGCAAGACCGGCTGCTACCACGTCACCGCCACAAAATAATTAGCGTCATGAATCATAAAACCCGCAAAGCGGGTTTTCACTAAAAACTAAACACCAAAAACTAAAAACTATACACTAAACACCATTGTGTAATTTCGCATACGTGCTGGGGGACTGGCCGTAGCGCTCCTTGAAGCAGTTGCGGAAATAGCCCAGGTCGTTGAAGCCGGAGTTATAGGCAGCTTCGGCGACCGTGTAGCCCTCGATGAGCTTGAGGCGGCTATGGCGGATACGCATGGCGCGGATGAGTTCGTTGGCGGAGAAGCCTGTCAGCTGCTTGAGACGGCGGTAGAGCGTCGAGTGCGACATATTGAGACTCGTCTGGAGGAAAGAGAGGTCAAGAGCCGGCTCGCCGATATTCTGCTCGATGACATTGGCGCATTTGATGATAAAGCGGGCATCGAGTAGCGTCAGACCCGGAACCTCCTTGTCGGGATTGAGGGAGTGGAGGAGCCTGTTGGCGCGGAAAATATCGGAATTGTCCGTATCGTCGGCAGGGGTGTTCCCGATTTCGGAGGCGTAAGGTTCGAGCAGATTAAGGAGCGCCTCGCGGATGGCTGCAAGGGAGCCCGCCACATGGTCGGGAGTATCGTGATGAGACGCCAGCGCCGAAATGTCGGGTAAGATGCGGGCGTGAATCTCGTTGGCCAACGCAGTGACCTCGGAGAGCGTTCCGCCTTGTGGTATTTGGGATTGAGGGGACTCGGCTTGAGGTGACTCAGGTGTCGCCGACTCGATGGTAATATATGTGGGGTTAGTCAGGGTCATTGAAGTATAAATCAGTGATACTTTCTATTAAAGCGATTTCTGAATAACGTATTTAAGTGTTCATATTATTAACGAGATAAGGGGTTTGTAATTGTAAAGAGGGGATATTTTTTAAAAACAGCGGATAAAATAGTCATCGGGAGTCATAACTATAAGAGTAATTTAGTATATTTGTAAATAAGCCCAAACTTAAACAAAACATATCTTAACACATGAAAATCTCGAAGCTAATGCTTTTGGCAGCGCTTGGAGGTGCTGTCGGGGCACAGGCGCTGGCAAATGTGGACTGGGAGAACCCGGCAGTGTTCGCCGAGGGCCGTCTCTATCCGCGCGCCACAGCCTATCCTTTTGCAGACAGCGCCACCGCGCTTAAAGGAGAGCGCGAGGCGTCTCCCTATTATAAGAGCCTCAACGGTACTTGGAAATTCAAGTATTCCGAAGACCCGTCAAAACGTCCGGCTGACTTCTATCAGAAAGGTTATGATGTCTCCGGCTGGGACGACATAAAGGTTCCGGCAAACTGGGAGATGGAGGGTTACGGTGTGCCTATCTACACCAACGCCACCTACGTTTTCCCCGCCAATCCGCCGTACACCATGCACGAGAACAACCCCGTCGGTTCGTACAAACGCACCTTTGAGGTTCCCGCCGAGTGGAAAGACCGCAAGGTTATCCTCCACTTCGGTTCGTCGACCTCGGGTATGTACGTATGGGTAAACGGCAAGAAAGTCGGCTACGTCCAGTCTACCAAGAATCCCGCCGAGTTCGACATCACGGAGTTCCTCGTGCCCGGCACCAACGAAGTAGCCTGCGAGGTCTACCGCTGGACCGACGGTTCCTATCTCGAGGATCAGGATTTCTGGCGCATGACAGGACTGGAGCGCGATGTATATCTCTACTCGACTGCCGACCAGCGCATCAACGACTTCTTCGCCCGCGCCGGTCTCGACAAGAACTATAAGAACGGTACCCTCGAACTCGATGTCGATATCCGCAACTATGCCAAGAGCGGTGAGGCTGTAAAGGTCAATGCCGCTGTCTATGACGGCAACAAGAAGATCTACTCAGCCGACCGGAAAGTCACCGTAGGTCCCGACAAGACCGACCGTCTCGTCTTCAACGGTACCCTTAAGGGTATCAAGCCCTGGAGTGCCGAGACCCCCAATCTCTACAAGCTCGTCATCACTCTCGAAGATAATAAGGGTAAGGTTATCGAGGCTACATCAGCCAACATCGGTTTCCGCACCGTCGAGATCAAGAATGCCCAGCTCATGGTCAATGGCAAGCCCATCGAGGTTCACGGTGTAGACCTTCACGAGCATGACCAGATCACCGGTCACGCCATCCCCTTGGAGACCATGATGGAGGACATCAAGACCATGAAGCGTCACAACATCAACGCTATCCGCATGAGCCACTATCCGCAGGCTCCGCTGATGTATGACCTCTGCGACAAATACGGCCTCTATGTAGTCGATGAGGCTAACATCGAGATCCATGGTATGGGTGTAAGCTACGACCGCAATCTCGACACCGTCAATCACCCGGCATATATCCCGGAGTGGAACGATGCAATCCTCGACCGTCAGTACACCATGGTGGAGCGCGACAAGAACCATCCGTCGGTTATCATCTGGAGCCTCGGTAACGAGTGCGGTAACGGTAAGAACTTCTACGACTCCTACGACTGGATAAAAGAGCGCGACAAGACCCGTCCCGTACAGTTCGAGCAGGCAATGGAGCTCAGAAACACCGACATCGTGTGCCCGATGTATCCGTGGGTCGAGAGCATGAAGCGTTACGCCGAGCGTACCGACGTGACCCGTCCGTACATCATGTGCGAGTACTCACACGCCATGGGTAACTCGAGCGGTAACTTCCAGGATTATTTCGACATCATCCGCAGCAGCCCGCACATGCAGGGTGGCTTCATCTGGGACTGGGTGGACCAGGGTCTCCTCACCAAGGATGAGAACGGCAATCCCTACTGGGCATACGGCGGTGACCTCGGTGCCCGCTATATCACCAATGATGAGAACTTCTGTATCAACGGTCTCGTGCAGCCTGACCGCACCCCGCACCCCGCGTTGATGGAGGTGAAGAAGGTTTATCAGGATATCCGTTTCTCGCCGGTGGACATAGCCAAAGGCACAGTGCGTGTGGAGAACCATTTCAACCACCTCGACCTGTCTAACTATGACCTCGTTTACCGCGTCCTCCGCGACGGCAAGGTATATGCCGAGGGTAAATTTGCTCCGGTCAAGGTTGCTCCCAACTCTACAGCCGTGCTGAAACTCCCCGCTTCGGCAATGCCTGCCAACGATGGCGCCGAGTATTACCTCAACGTCTTCGCCCTTGTCAAGAATGGAGACGAGATCATCCCCACCGGTCACGAAGTGGCCCGCGAGGAGTTCGCCATGAGTGAGTTCGTACCTTACGTGCCCGCTGACGGTGCCGCTCCGACGGTTACCGAGACCAAGGGTGGCTGGGATGTGAAAGCCGGCAATGTCGAGGTTAATTTCGGCAAGAACGGCTGGGTGCGTGCATATAAGGCTGACGGTAAGAACCTCATCCCCGAGGGTATCCAGCCTTCGTTCTGGCGTGCCCCGACCGACAACGACTGGGGTAACAACGCCCACCGCCGCAGCAACGCTTGGCGTTACGCCGCCGAGAATGCCCGCAACACTCAGGCTGCGATGACTCAGGAGGGTAACACCGTGGTTATCACCGTAAACAGCGAACTCCCCGACGTGGATTGCAACTACAAGACAGTCTACACCGTATATGCCGACGGTACATTAGGCGTGACCGAAGAACTTATCCCGCAGGAGGGTGGCAACGTGCCCGAGCTGATGCGTTTCGGTACCACCATCCCGATGACCCAGCATTACGACAACTTCACATGGTACGGTCGCGGTCCGTGGGAGAACTATTCCGACCGCAAGACAGCATCGTTCATCGGCGAACATAACGGTAAGGTGGCTGACATGTTCTTCCCCTACATCCGTCCGCAGGAGACCGGCAACATGACCGACGTACGTTGGGCACAGCTCACCGACAAGGATGGCTTCGGCCTGAAGGTGTTCGGTGCTCAGCCTCTCAATGTCAGCGCCCTCGACGTGACTCCCAAGGATCTTGATCCCGGTATGCACAAGCACTGGATGCACAACAGCGACGTGCTCCGCCGCAAACATCATGTATTCTTCAACATCGACCTCGGTCAGCGCGGTCTGGGTGGCGATGACTCTTGGGGACGCGGTCCGCACAAGCAGTACACCATGCCCGGCGGTGCCTACAGCTATACCTACTACCTCCAGCCGGTGAAGTAATATGGCAGAATACAGAGAAAGGTATGAGTCATGGACTCTTCCGGACGGACAGGCTAAATAGCCAAATAGTCGGGAGAGTGAAATGTTAAAATTTTAACTTTAACATTTCGGGATAAAACCCTAATGGCTTTTTCATAGTTATAGTAGCATAGAAGCGATAAAACTTCTATGCTACTAATTTTTTATCAACGAGAACTTTATTTAATACACAATATGAAAACAGGTCGCCACACATCAATCGCAATACTCCTCATGACAATGCTCTTCCCCTTTGTCGCAAAGGGAGAGGTAACTTCATTGTCAGCCATGTCTACAGGGGAGATAAGCAGAATTTTGGCGACCGCACCGGTGCCCGAGATTCATGAGTCTACCGTCACTGTAAACGCTGATGACCTCGTGACCAAGGTTTACGGACTGTTATCGACAAATCTTACCAAGAGCGCCACAAAGAGCGAGGCAGCGCGCCTGCTCCATGTGACTCCTTCGGACGAGGAGGGTGTCCTGTGGCTCGATTCAGAGACCGGTTACGGGTTGAATTATGATGGTATGACTCCCGAGGTGTCGGCAATGGCACGCTTCTTCGACCCTGAGACAGCCGACACCACCAATATCGCCAAGGCTAAGGTAAACGATTTCGGTTTCTTCTTCCTCTTTCCCTACGAGGAGGCAAGCAAGGAATGTGTGAACCGCAACCAGGCAGAGTTCTGTTCGGCGCTCCTTACCGAGCTGAAGGACATGGGCGTAGCTTTAGGTGTCAATACAGCATCGACAGACCTCTTCGAGGTATTGGGTAATTATAACGGCAACAACATCGACATGCGCCTCTTTGACGAGGGCACACGTTACGTGCTGATGGTCGCAGTCGAGCCAATTCGCCTCTAATCTTAATCATACCATAAACACGACATTATCTTAATTTATAACCTATAAAAACACAATCATAATCTTAATTTTATAACCTATAAAAACACAACCGTTATGCGTAATTATACTAAATTTTTCTCAATGTTGCTGGTGATGCTTCTCGGCGTAGGCTTGTGGAGCTGCAGCGACGACGATAAAATCTCATACGGTGAATTGCCGCAGGCAGCCCGTACGTTCCTCAATACCTATTATCCCGGTGTAGAGACCAAGAAGGTGACCAAGGATATAGACAAGGATACCGGCGTCATCGAGTACGAAGTTCGTTTGAAGAATGATCACGACATCACCTTCAACATCAAGGGAGAGTGGACCGACGTGGATGCACCGGATCGTCAGGCGATACCGGCGGGTATAGCGCCGGCAGCCATCGAGAACTATCTTGATGCCAACTTCAACGGTGTCGGCATCAACGAGATCTCCGTTGAGTACTACGGCTACGAAGTCAAGCTCCTCAACAATCTTGAGCTCAAGTTCAGCCCCGACGGCACCCTGCTCCAGCTCGAACTCGACTAATCGAAGGCAAAATATATTAAACATCTTACAAATACAGAGCCACAATCCCGCGCGGTGATTGTGGCTCTACTTTTGTAAGATGTGGGAGGTTATTTGGGGAGTTTGTCGAGGAGGTGGCGGACGGCGCCCTCGATCTGGTTGTCGCGGCCCCGGAGTTCGTCGGCAGGGTTGTTGTAGATGAGGACGTCGGGGTTGAGCTGGTGGTTCTCCAGAACCTTGCCGTCCATGCCGCGAGACGTTACCTGCGGGATGCCGAAGACTATCGAGGGATCTATCTGCGACTCCCACCATACGGCTGTCATAGTGCCCGGCACGGGTGCACCCACCAATTCGCCGATGCCCAACGTCTTATAGACAAACGGAGTGCCGTGTGCGTCGGAGTAGTTGCTCTCGTTGATGAGCATGACAGAGGGCTTGGTCCATTGAGAGAAGGGTTCGGAGCCGATATACTGATCGCGGGGGGTGAAACGTACATACTCCTTGCCGCTGAGCAGGATGGCAATGTCATTGTGGAGCCAGCCGCCGCCGTTATAGCGGGTATCGACGATTACGGCGTCACAGTTGCGGTGCTTGCCGAGGAGACGGTCGTAGACGCGCTGATAACTTGCGCCGTCCATGTCGGTGACGTGTACGTAGCCGATGCGACCGCCCGAGAGAGAATCCACCATAGCCTCGTTGCGATCGACCCAACGACGGTAAAGGAGATTGTTCTGCTCACCCATGGAGATGGGCTTAACCGCCGAACGGACCTTCTTGCCGTCAGCCTTCAGGATGTCGAGCTGTACCTTTTCACCCGCTTTCCCCTCAAGCAGGGCATTATAGTCGGCACCCGGCTCTATCTTCTTGCCGTCGATGGCGAGGATGATGTCTCCTGCCTTGACGTTAGACTTCTTGAGGGCGAGAGGACCGCCGCGGAGTACCTCGGTGACACGAACACCCTCCCCCTCATAATCAGGGTCGTAGAAAGCGCCCAACGAGGCAGTCGTTAGCATGGGACGCATCGAGTAGGCACGTCCGCCGGTATGCGAGGCATTCAGCTCACCCAAGATCTCGGAGAGGAGGATGGCGAAGTCACGGTTGTTGCTGATATAGGGGAGGAACTCGCGGTAATGGTCCCCGTAATACTTCCAGTCCACACCGTGCAAATTTTCGTCGTAGAACTTGTCATTGACCTGACGGAGCATGTGCTCGTACATATAAGCCCGTTCCTCGGAGGGGTGACGGTCTTCCCAGGCGCGGAACTCGACATCCTCGACCTTACCGCCGGCGAGGTCGAGCTTCTTGATCTTGCCCCCGGAGAGAAGGAATATATTCTCCCCCTTGGCATCCGCCTCTATACCGCCACTGACACCGGCGATGGCGATCTTGGTGTCACCGGTACGCAGATTGCGCTCGATAAGGTTTCTGCCACCCTCGGTTGCACCGGCGATGTAATATAACTTATCCCCCTTGGGAGTGAGGTAATAATCGCTGATCAAGGCGGAGTTGCCTGTCAGACGCGCCATGCGGTAACGACGGTCGTCAAGTTCAAACTCCAAGTCCTTCTTATCCTCATCGACCTTGGCATCTTTTTTACTTTTCTTGTCTTTTTTCTTATTATCTTTCTTATCACCTTTCTTGTCACTGTCCTTGTCGCCCTCTTTCTCCTTCTCCTTGGCCTTGTCGGCGAGGTCAGCCTCCTCCTCGGTCATGCCGAACTTGTCCCATGCATCTGAGTTGAGAGCCATGAGGATGACATCGTACTGGTTACCCCACGAGCCTTGTGATTTCATACCGAATTTGCCGGTGAGGTAGGTGAGGGCTCCACCGTCCATCGCCCATTTGGCACCACCGTCGGCATAGCCGCTCTCGGTGAGGTCAATAATATCCGTACCGTCAGCCTTGACGAGGGCGATGTCGCAATTGTTCCAGCCACCGACACCGATATAGTCGGCGAGGAGCCACTTGCTGTCGGGACTCCACGCAAACGAAATGTCTCCGTCGGAGTAAGAGTAGTTGAACTTGCCGGGGAGGGCGGTGGTAACCTTGCCCGTCTTGGGGTCAATGACGCGTATTTCCGTGCGGTTCTCGAGGAATGCTATCTTCTTGCCGTCGGGACTGTAAGCGGGCTGCATGGCGCTTGTGGCGCACTTGTAGAGAGGCTTCTCCTCGATGTCGGTTGCGTATGTGAAGCGCTCCTCCTTGTCATCCTTGATGGTGGCAGTGAAGAGCTGCCAGTAGCCGTCGCGGTCGGAGTCGTAGACGATGGTGCGACCGTCAGGCGAGAACGCCAGCGACCGTTCCTGAGCCGGGGTGTTGGTGATACGACGGGTGGTGGTGTATTTGGCATCGGTTACATAAATGTCGCCGCGGTAGACAAAGGCTATCTCGTCGCCCTTGGGAGAAACAGCCATGTTTGATGCACCGCCCGAGCGGGTATCCTTGACGTGGTCGATCTGATACAGGTCGGTGGCAATGTCGATGTCGAGTTTCTTGGGTTCGGTGTCGGCGAGGGTCTGCACGTAGATGTCACCGTCCCACGAGAAGACGAAGGTGCCGTTGTCGGCAGCCGATAACGAACGTACGGGGTGCTTGGTGAAGTGTGTCAGCTGACGCGGCTGTGCTCCGTCGTTGGCAACCTGCCAGACATTGAGGGTACCGTCCTGCTCGGAGAGGTAAAGGTAACCCGAGCCGCCGTTCATCCAGACCGGATTGAGGTCGTGACCGTCGAATGAAGTCAGTTTGCGGAACTGACCGTCGTTATAGACCCAAATATCGGAAGTGCCCGACGAACGCTCGTGCTTGCGCAGAGGATCCTCAAAGCCCTTGCGGTCGGCATAGATGATGGAGCCGGTCGGGGCGATCGAGGCGGATTTCATCGGCATGGAGAGGAAAAGCTCGGGACGGCTTCCGGTCTTCTCCGGGTCAATGGTATAGGTCTGTCCGAGCCATGTGCCGCGTGTAGTCTGCTGCGAGGGCATCTGGCTTGCGGTGAAAAGTATCCTGCCGTCGGGGAAGACGGCGATGGGTACTTCGGGAGCGCTGGAGGTGGTAAGACGGCGGGGAGTGCCGCCGTTGGCATCGACGATAAAGATGTCATCACTGCCGTGGATGTCGGCGGCGAATATGATCTGTGTGCCGTCGTTGCTCCACACCGGCGCATGGTTATAAGCACCGTTGGCAGTAAGACGACTGGCGGTACCGCCGCTGACAGGGACGGTGTAGATGTCTCCCTGATAGGTGAATGCTATGCGGGAGCCATCGGGAGAGACGGCGGTGTTGCGAAGCCAGCGTGCTTCGCCGGCGGTCGCACTCAGTCCGGTGAGGAGGACCAGACCGTATAATAATGAATGCTTCATATTAAGTAATAAGTCAGAGTTATGTATAAGTCAGAAGTCAGAGTTATAATGTGAGGTCGCGGTGGATCTCGGCTATCGTTTTGCCGGAGGCGGGATGTCGCCAGCCGGGGGCCATCTCGGCGAGTGGACCGGTGAAGAACAGTCGTTCCGTAAGGTGCGGATGAGGTATCGTCAGCCGTTCGTCGCTATAGGGTTCGTCGGCTGCCATGATGTCGATGTCAATCAAGCGGTCGGTATAGTTACCCTCGGGAGTGCGGTGAGGAGCATCCGATAATTCGCGCTCGATCTCCTGAAGGGCATCAAGGACTTCGAGAGGATGAAGTTGGCTGACGATGTGCACGCCTACATTGAGGAACCTGTTAGGCGACTCGAAGCCCCACGGCTCGGACTCTACGGCATGTGAGATGTCGAGGGCACCGAAGCGACGGTTTATCGCCGCCAACGCCCGCGAGATATTGAGCCGTGTCTGACCTAAGTTGCTGCCGATGTTGAGAAAGTAATGCATTTGTCAAGAAGTATTTTATAAGAAAAAGGGTATTCGGAGAGCCGCATTAGCGGCAATTCCTGAATACCCTTTTATGTCTTATTTATGCTTGATATACAAGGTGGTTACTTAAGGGTCTTCTTAACCTCGACCTCCTCGAAGGCCTCGATTATATCGCCCTCGCGGATGTCGTTGTAACCCTGTACCGAGAGACCGCAGTCGTAACCCGATACAACCTCCTTGACATCATCCTTGAATCGTTTGAGTGAACCAAGTTCTCCGGTGTAGATCACGATGCCGTCGCGTACGACACGTACCTTGGATGTACGTTTGATCTTACCGTCACGCACGATAGCACCGGCGATGGTGCCGACCTTCGAGATATGGTAAGTCTGGAGCACCTCGGCCGTACCGGTGATCTCCTCCTTGATTTCGGGGGCAAGCATACCCTCCATGGCATCCTTGACTTCCTCGATCGCCTTATAGATGACGGAGTAGAGACGGATCTCGACACCCTCTTTGTCAGCTTCGCGACGCGCAGCCGCCGACGGACGCACCTGGAAGCCGATGATGATAGCATCGGAAGCGGCAGCCAAGGTCACATCGCTCTCGGAGATGGCACCCACGCCTTTGTGAAGTACATTGACCTGAACCTCGGGGGTAGAGAGTTTGAGGAGGGCATCGGAGATAGCCTCGATAGAACCGTCCACGTCACCCTTGACAACGAGGTTGAGCTCGTGGAAGTCGTTGAGGGCGCGGCGGCGACCGAGTTCTTCAAGTCCGACACGCTTCTTGGTGCGCAGACCCAATTCACGCTGCAGCTGTTCGCGCTTGCCGGCGATTTCGCGTGCCTCCTGCTCAGTCTCGAGGACGTGGAAGGTATCGCCCGCTGTCGGGGCACCGTTGAGACCTAAGATGAGAACCGGGGTTGCGGGGCCGGCTTCCGTGACACGCTGGTTACGCTCGTTG
>CAZAWP010000034.1:0-16510 GCA_964488855.1 uncultured Sangeribacter sp. | reverse complement strand
AGTATATTTGGAAGAACCCAAAATATAACGGTAGTACCAAGTATAATTGGAAAGAACCAAGAATATAACGATAGAAATTATGGAGAATAGCTCGACAGAAATATCACAACTCGGAGAGTTCGGACTTATAGATAAACTCACAAAGGATTTCCCCTTGCGCAATCCGTCATCAAAGATGGGAGTGGGTGATGATGCCGCGATCCTTAGCTTTGGCAGTGACAAGGATGTGCTTGTCACCACCGATTTACTTCTCGAGGGTGTACATTTCGATTTAAGATATGTTCCGCTCAAACATTTAGGGTATAAGGCAGCTGTTGTGAATTTCAGCGATGTGTATGCGATGAACGGTCAGCCGAAGCAGATCACGGTCAGTCTGGGCATCTCTTCGCGATTTACTGTGGAGCATATAGCCGCCCTCTATGACGGTATCCGCCTGGCGTGCGAGATATATGGAGTAGACCTTGTCGGAGGGGACACCTCCGCCTCTATGACGGGACTCGTGATAAGTGTGACCTGCATCGGAGAAGTGGATAAAGATAAAGCCGTGACCCGCTATGGAGCAAAGGAGACCGACTTGATATGTGTATCGGGAGACCTCGGTGCTGCCTATATGGGATTGCAGTTGCTCGAACGCGAGAATCAGGTTGCTGCTCAAGCCAAAGGAGAGTTCCAGCCCGATTTCGCCGGTAAGGAATATATCCTGGAGCGTCAGTTAAAACCGGAGGCAAGAAAGGATATAGTGGCAATCCTTGCGGAGAAAGGTATTGTGCCCACTTCGATGATGGATGTCAGCGACGGACTATCCTCCGAGCTGCTGCATATATGTCACAAGTCGGGAGTAGGGTGTCGCGTCTATGAAGACAAGATACCTATCGACTACCAGACAGCGGTCATGGCTGAGGAACTCAACATGAATGTCGGCACTGTTGCCATGAACGGAGGCGAGGATTATGAGTTGCTGTTTACCGTTCCCCTCGTGGACCACGATAAAGTTAAAAATATCAATGGTGTCGCAGTGATAGGGTATATCACAAAACCGGAGCTCGGTGCAGCCCTCATCACACGCGACGGGGCAGAGTTCCCTATACTTGCCCAGGGTTGGAATGCCTTTAACGAAAACGGTGTCATCCCGACTCCGACCGTTACCGAAGTGGAGACTGGAGATACCTCTTCAACAGATAAGGAATCTTAACAATTGCTTAACGTAATTTTAGGGATATACTGATTTATTTAACATGTATTAAATAATCGGGTGAATTAATCTTATTATTTTTGCGTGAATTGTCGTCTGCAGCATTATTATGAGTGCTCCGGATGGTAATTCACGCGAAAAATTTAATGACTTTTAGAAGAAACATTATTTAAAATTAGAAGAAACACTATATAAAATGGACGAGATTGTAAATATCCGCGAGCTCAATGATCTGATAGCATCTAAGAGTAATTTTGTGAGCATGATACGCAGTGGCATGGATCGCCGCATCGTAGGTCAGAAACACTTGGTTGATTCACTGTTGATCGCCTTATTGTGTAACGGTCACGTACTGCTTGAGGGTGTGCCGGGACTTGCAAAGACTCTTGCCATTAAGACACTGGCTAATCTTGTCGATGCCAAATACAGCCGAATCCAGTTTACTCCCGACTTGCTTCCGGCGGATGTGATCGGTACTTTGATATACTCCATCAAGAAAGAGACATTTGAAGTGAAGCGCGGTCCTATCTTCGCAAACTTCGTGCTTGCCGATGAGATCAACCGTGCCCCGGCCAAAGTGCAGAGTGCTCTTCTTGAGGCAATGCAGGAGCGTCAGGTTACAATCGGAGATGATACCTTCAAACTTCCGGAACCCTTCCTCGTGATGGCAACTCAGAACCCTATCGAGCAGGAAGGAACCTATCCTCTTCCCGAGGCGCAGGTAGACCGTTTCCTCCTCAAAGTCATCATCGGTTATCCGAATAAGGAGGAGGAGAAAGTGATCATCCGTCAGAACATCAAGGGTGAATCAACTCCCGTCAATGCTGTAATCGACCCCAAGGAGATTCTCGAGGTTCAGAAGATTGTAGAGAAGATCTATCTCGACGAGAAGATCGAGAACTATATAGTAGACATCGTGTTTGCCACCCGTGAGCCTGCTAAGTTCGGCCTTCAGGATTTACAGAGCATTATATCATTCGGTGCATCACCCCGTGCCTCAATCAGTTTGGCAAAGGCAGCACGTGCGTACGCCTTCCTGCAGGGTCGCGGTTATGTGATTCCCGAGGATGTCCGCGCAGTGTGTCACGATGTGATGCGTCACCGTATCGGACTCACATACGAGGCTGAGGCAAACAACATCAGCACTGATGAGGTTGTAACCGAAATCCTCGACAAGGTAGTCGTACCCTAAAAAATTCAGATGGACGCAAACGAACTGTTAAAGAAAATAAGAAAGATCGAGATAAAGACACGTGGCCTCTCGCAAAATATCTTTGCGGGCGAGTATCACACTGCCTTTAAGGGGCGCGGCGTCATATTCTCGGAAGTGCGCGAGTACCAGCCCGGTGACGATATACGCGACATCGATTGGAATGTGACCGCACGCCATAACAAGCCTTTTGTAAAGGTGTACGAGGAGGAACGCGAGCTGACCATGATGCTGCTCATCGACGTGAGCGGTTCGCGTGATTTCGGTGCCGTAGGTGAAATCAAAAAGGAGAAGATGGCGGAGATTGCAGCCACTCTCGCTTTCTCGTCGATACAAAACAACGATAAGGTTGGTGTGATTTTCTTTAGCGATAAGATTGAGAAATTCATCCCGCCTAAAAAAGGAAAATCCCATATCCTCCTTATCATCCGCGAGATTATAAATTTCACACCCGATAACAAGGACACCGATATTGATGTTGCGCTGCAGTTCCTTACCAACGTGGTCAAGAAACGGTGCACTGCCTTTCTTATCAGTGATTTTATCGACAACCATGATTATTTCAAGAGTATGTCGATAGCAAACCGCAAGCACGATTTGGCAGCTATTCAGGTTTATGACCGCCGCGATGCCGAGATACCGAACGTTGGTTTAATCCGCATGCGTGATCTTGAGACAGGTGGGGATAAATGGATTGACACCGGCAGCGGTAAGGTCCGCAAGATGTATGCCAAGGCGTGGTATGACCGTCAGCAGAAGCTCTCCTCGACGGTGAAACGCTGTGGCGTGGATCTCGTATCGGTCACCACGGATGAGGATTTCGTCAAGGCACTGCTAAATCTCTTCAGACGCAGAGCCGGTAAATGATTTCATCAGACAAATGATTTCATTATATAAATGAATTTCATTAGAGACATGAAAAGGATTCATATAATCATACTTACAATTGTCCTGATGATGGGCAACGCCATCAGAGCGGCAGCGGCACCCCCGGTAGTTACAGCCGAGCTGGACTCCGCGACCCTGCTGATGGGTAAGATAGGCAACATAAATCTTGAGGTCACTCATGATAAGACGACCATGGGTTTCTTCCCGCTGTTGCGCAATATAACGCAGCAAGGGGTAATCCCTGTGTGCGGTGACAGCGTGGAGCTACGCGCCCCGGTCAAGATAGACACGACCGAAATCAATGGTAGAATAAAAGTCGCCATGCAGATACCGGTGCAGTCGTTTGACTCAGGATTCTATCTTCTTCCGGAATTTACCTTTGTAACACCCGGAGATACCGTACACTCCAAGCAGCTATCGTTGCGGATAGTGCCGGTAGATGTCACCGCCGACACTCCCATCTCCGATTACGCCAACGTTTCGGAACCGGAAAATAAGTCAATCTGGGATGCTGTTCCGGATTGGATCATTGACTACTGGTGGATTCTTATAATCTTGGCAGCCCTTATTGTTGCCGGTATCTGGCTGTATAGAAAATATCGCCGTGACGGCTATATCATACCACCCAAACCCCAGCCTACTCCTTACGAGATTGCAGTCGAGTCTTTGCGTGATCTTAAGGAGAAGAAACTCTGGGAACAGGGAATGGAGAAAGAATATTATACCGACCTCACCGAGATTCTTCGTCGTTATCTGTACGGACGCTTCTCAATCAACGCTATGGAGATGACCTCGCGTCAGATAATGGGTGCCTTGAAACGCAACAAAGAGACCGCACCACTCCGGGGACTCATCCGCGAACTGCTGGAGATGGCAGACTTCGTGAAGTTCGCAAAAGTGCGCCCGCTCCCCGAGGATAATATCAAGTCTCTCGACAATGTATGGCAATTCGTCAAGGAGACCAAACCCGTGGAACCTGATCCCGCCGACGAAGCAACAAATGGTAATTCAAAAGCGGGTAAAGGCGCGAAGGGACTTAAAGGAGCAAAAGGAGTAAAGAGCAACAAGACTAAAAAAGTGAAAGGAGGCAGCAATGTTTAAATATCCCGGTTTACTTTTTCTGTTACTTATCCTTGTTCCGCTGATCGGATGGTATATTTGGAAATGGCGTAACGCCAATCCTTCTCTGGGGGTGTCTACAATAAGTCCCTTCACCAAGATAAAGGCATCGTGGAAGGTTCTCCTGATGCACTTTTGCTTTGGTCTGCAACTCGTAGCAATCGCCGCCATCATAATTGCATTGGCGCGTCCTCAGTCGCATGACTCTTTCGGGACTTCACGGGTCGAGGGTACTGACATCGTTTTGGCTGTCGATATTTCATCCTCTATGTTGGCTACCGATCTTAAGCCGACACGTTTTGAGGCAGCCAAGGAGACAGCCAAGAAATTTGTTTCCAACCGCGAGAACGATAATATCGGACTGGTAGTATTCTCAGGAGAGAGCCTATCGTTGATGCCGCTGACCAATGATCAGGCTGCCCTCATAAATGCCATATCAAGCATTAAGACTGATATGCTCAATGATGGTACTGCCATCGGTGACGGTCTGTCAAGTGCCATAAATCGTCTTGTTTCGGGTAAGGCTAAGTCAAAAAGTATTATCCTTCTGACAGACGGTACAAATAATGCCGGTGATGTAGCTCCCTCGACGGCAGCTGACATTGCCCGTAAAAAAGGTATAAAGATTTATACCATCGGCGTGGGTACAAATGGCTCCATACAGATAACCGACCCCTACGGTTTCTCCACCACGACAATGGAGACCAAGATTGATGAGCAATCGCTTAAATCCATTGCCAAGAAAACCAACGGTAAATACTTCAGAGTAACGGATTCGAAAGCGCTTCAAAAGGTATTTGACGAAATTGATTCACTCGAAAAGACTACCCTCGATGTTAATCGCGTCACTCAGACCGAGGAGAATTTTATGCCGTGGATATGGATCGCTATGGCAGCAATGGCTCTCGAGCTCCTTATCCGCTATACAGTGCTACGCCGCATCCCTTAATAATAATAATTTATTAGCTTCTTAGAGCTACTTGATAATATGTTTAGTTTCGCATATCCTTATTTATTGTTCCTGTTATTGGCAGTGCCGGTGTTTGTGCTTATCTATGCATGGGCACGGTATACCCGTAAGCGGAATCTGCGTAAATTCGGAAACATAGAGGAACTTAAGACACTGATGCCGTTGGCTTCGCCATATAAACCTCCATTGAAAATTACTTTGGAGATGATAGCATTGACGGCTCTTATCATTGCTGCCGCACGCCCGTGGGGTGGTCTCAAGGATGAGAAGACCGAGAAAGAAGGTATCGAGGTTATAATAGCAATGGATGCAAGTAACTCGATGCTTGCCTCTGCTACCGATTCGCCCGACGGTCCCGAGCGTATGAAGACCGCCAAACTTACCCTTGAGAAACTTATCAACCGTCTTGACAATGACCGGGTTGGTCTCATAATGTATGCCGGACAGTCATACACGCTCATCCCCGTAACCAATGACTACGTGTCTGCAAAGATGTTTCTTAACTCCATTGATCCCTCTCAGATTGCGGATCAGGGAACAAACATCACGTCGGCGCTTGATATGGCTACCTCCTCGTTTTCGGAAGACAAGAAGATTGGTAAAGCTATAATCCTCATCACTGATGCTGAGGAACTCAACGACCGTGAGAGCGTGATGAATGCGGCAAAGGTCGCAGCCAAAAACGGTATCCAGGTCGATGTAATCGGCGTAGGTAGTTCTACACCCGTTCCGGTTCCTGATCACGGGTCGGAGATGATCGACCCCGATACCGGTGAACCGGTACGTACTGCTCTCAACGAACAGCTCGCCTCCGACATCGCCAAAGCGGGTAAGGGTATTTATGTCAATGCCTCCGACCGCGATGCACTTAACGAGCTCGACAAGCAGCTTGATACTCTTAAGAAGACCACATTGGAGTCGAGTGTGTATGCCACTCACGATGAACTCTTCGCTATCTTCGGATGGATAGCACTCATTGCTCTCGTGCTTAATATCTTTGTGCTTGAGCGTAAGATCGGGTGGCTCGACAAGATAACTTTCTTTAAGAAAGAGGAGAAATGATATTATGAAGAAATTAGTATTTCTTATATTAACGATAATTGGCGTTTCGGTCTGCGCGGGTTCCGCTCAGGCACAGTCCACTCGTGCGGAGCGCAAGGCCATTACCGAGGGTAATAAACTTTTTACCGAGCGTAAATATCTCGAGGCTGCTCAGAAATATGAAGAGGCATTGATGCTCAACGCTGAGTCTGCCGTCGCGTCGTATAACCTCGGTCTGAGCCAGATCCGTCAGGTAATAAATCCGCAGGATACTACTCCGCAGACTGAGCAGATGCTCGGTAAGGCGAAGGCGAATCTGTCTAAGGTAGCCGCACTCGCCAAGGATAAACCCGGTCTCGCTTCAAAGGCTAATTATAATTTGGGAAATCTTTCGTTTAACCGCAAACAATATAAGGAGGCGATTGATTACTACAAACAGGCGCTGAGAATCGACCCTAATGATGAAGCGGCTCGTAAGAACCTGCGTATAGCTCAAAAGCAGCTCCAGAATCAGGATCAAAATAAAGACCGGAACCAGGATCAGAATAAAGATCAGAACCAAGATCAGAATAAGGACCAAAATCAGGATCAAAACCAAGATCAGAACAAGGACCAAAACCGGGATCAGAATAAGCAGAATCAGCAGGAGCAGCCTAAGGAGAATGAAATCAGCGAACAAGCTGCCAATCAAATTCTTCAGGCTATGGATAACAAGGAAAACCAGACTCGTGCCCGCGTAAACCGCGCACGTAAGGGAGAGGAAGCTGCCGCTGCCGGTTCAAATCGCAAGAAATGGTAGACGGTCTGACCATGATAGATTGTCTTATAGTAATGGGAAATCTTAAGTGGTTGAAGATTTGATACAGCATTATATAATCTGATAAACAGAATTATGTATTCAACAATTCTCTGCACGACAACCCGCTCTAAATGGGGCGGTATGTTGATGCGTTTCGCATTAGTAATATTGCTTGCCGTAGGCTCCATAATGGAGGTATCGGCTGCTTCGGTCACTGTTCAGGCAGGTGCTCAACGTGGTAAGCAGCAGATCGAAGTGGGCGATATGTTCTATATCTACATCCAGGTTAAGGATGTGGAGGATGAACCCGAAGCTCCCTCTTCTTTGGGAGGAGCAAAGATTCTGTATTTCTCGCAGACCGGTTCCTCATCGAGCTTTACATCTGTCAATGGTAAGACTTCGCAGAGCTTTACCATCTCCTATACCCTGACAGCGCGTGCAGAAAAAGAAGGTACATATACTTTCGGACCCATCACAGTCGGTGGTGTCAAATCAAATCAGATCAAATATACTATTGGCAAGGCTTCTCCTTCACAAGGTAATGTAGCTCCGGGTGGTGCCCGTCAGTCGAACGGTGGCAACAGTAACGGAGCATCAGCGAGTGCTGATGCCGACGACTCCAAGCCTAAATTTATCGGTAAAGGAGACAGCAATCTTTTCCTTCGCGCCAACGTAAGTTCGACACATGTGTATGAGCAGGAGGCGTTGGTGTACACCGTTAAGCTTTATACCACCTACGATGCAGTTAAATTTATCGGAGCCACGGCAGCGCCCAAGTTCGAGGGCTTTGTGGTAGAGGAGTCAAAGGATGTATCCAAGCAGCTCGATTATGAGACGTATCAAGGCAAGACTTACGCTACAGCGGTCATAGCCCGTTATATCATCTTCCCGCAGATGACGGGGCAGCTCAAGGTATTGGGTAACACCTATACTATATCGGTCGATGAGCGTGAATACTATCATGACCCGTTCTGGGGCGCACTATCTTATAGCAAGCCCTTACAACTTAACGTTACCCCCAATGACCTCACCATCAATGTCAAATCCCTGCCGCTGCCTAAGCCTGCTGATTTCTCGGGCGGCGTAGGTCAGTTCTCAATCTCTTCGACACTCGCCACTGATAAGTTTAACGCTAACCAGGCGGCTTCAATATCATATACGGTCAAGGGTACCGGCAATCTGAAGTACGTACAGTTGCCGGACCTCAACGTCCTGTATCCTCCGCAACTCGAGGTTTATACACCAGAGACCGATATTAAAGCCAATACCGGTTCGTCAAATGTTTCCGGTTCGGTGACATTCGATTATTCATTCCTGCCTCTTGAGGAAGGTCAGTTCAAGATTCCCCAGGTTAAATTGGTGTACTTCAATCCGGCTTCAGGAAAATATGAGACTTCGGTGGCTTCGGGTTATGACATCACTGTCGGCAAGGGTAACGCGACTTCAAAAAGTCACTCATTCAATGCTGCCAAGTTCAATTTGCGACAGCTTCCCGTCAAGGCAAAAGACTTGAAGAAGGATCGTCGGATGCTTGTAAACTCTTTCGCATACTGGCTGTTCTTCATCATTCCGGTTGTAGTGCTTCTGGTGGCTATAATTATTTATCGCCGTCATATCAAGCTGCATGCCGATATGAGTGCATTTAACAGCCGACGTGCCGATAAGGTGGCACGTAAGCGTCTCAAGGCTGCCGCGGCTGCCATGCGTAAGGATGATGAAGATCTATTCTATACCGAATTGCTTACCGCTCTCTGGGGATACCTCGGGGATAAGCTCAAGATGCCCACTTCCGAGCTTATGCGCGATAATATTAAGGCAGTGTTTACTGAGCGCGGTGTTCCCGACAATGATATAAATCATCTTATCACTATCCTCGACAAGTGTGAATTTGCCAAATATTCACCTGCCGGAGGTAGAGAGGGTATGAACGCTTCGTATAACGATACCATAGACGTGATAAACGATCTTGAATCATTCTTTAAGAAAAACAAGTAAAGGAAGGTAAATCATGAAGTCAGTAAATAATATCGTTATAGCACTGATGTGTGTTCTGATGGTCGGGCTCAACGCCGTTAGCCTGGATGCGAACGCACAAACGCCGGCTAAGAAGACGCAATCGGTTGATTCCCTTATTTCGGCGGCGACCAAAAGCTATGATTCGGGAGCATACACACAGGCAGCTGAATATTACGAGGCCATTGCCAAAGAGTATGGTACTTCGGCAAATCTTATGGCAGACCTCGGTAACGCCTATATGCGTGCCGGCGATTACGGGCATGCCATGCTTGCATATCAAAAGGCACTCAAACTCAATCCCTCGTTATCATCGGTAAAGGATAATATTGAGTATCTTACCGGTAAGGTTGCCGATAATAACAGGGCAGAGGCAAAGAGCAAAAAGATTTCGGTAAATCCGGATCCGTCATCGTTCTTCAGCTCGGTCAAGGAGTATATAACCCGTTCCCACTTGTCGGATACATGGGCGTTATGGGCAGGTATAACTTTTGTACTGTTTATCGCCTGCGGTGCTTTATATATCTTTACTAAGAATGTGTTGTTACGTAAAATTGGCTTCTTCGGTACTGTCCCCATGTTTGCCATCAGCGTGATAACATTGGTATGTGCATTTGCAACCGCAGCGCAGGCTCAGACTGCCGATAGGGGAGTGATTACGGGTTATAAGGTTAATTTACTCTCCGAACCGTTCAGTACGGCACATGCAGTGGCTGCGCCTCTTACGCGCGGTACGGTGATGACTATCCTCGATACCGAGACCAATTCACGCGAGGAGGTCGAATGGTACAAGGTTAGATTGAATTCCGATTATGTGGGTTGGTTACCTGCTGCGGAGTTCGATTCCTTTTGACCGGTATTTCCGTGGTAATCAATACTAAAATAAATAGTATGTTGTAAAACACATATAGAATTACAAAAATTTTTGTAAAATTCAAAAATTTGATATAAATTTACAACAAACCGAAATATTGATATCAATTGTATCAGATATCAAGAAGCGGGGTTTCAAAATAAAATATTAACATTAAATTATATTACCATGAGCAAGACCATCACATTTAACGAACTTCGCAGACTCAAAGACAGTTTACCTGACGGTTCTACACATCGTATCGCCGATCAGCTTAACGTAACAGTGCAGACCGTCAGAAATTATTTCGGAGGTGTTAATTATCAGTATGGCAAGAATTGCGGTATGCATATCGAGCCCGGTCCCGATGGTGGTTTGGTAGTCCTGGATGACACTACTATCTATGACATGGCTGTTAAGATCCTCGAAGAGGAGAATGCAAAAAAATAATTTGCATTCTGAGGTCATTTGAAAACTACACTCCCGTTTTGCCTTGGCACTACGGGAGTGATTTGCTTTATTATTCTATTATTAGTCGAATTATGCAACATATAGTTACTCTTATTACACTTAATCCACAAAATGCCCTTGTCTTACAGAGAAATCTTATGGAGCATAATGTCGATGCGTCGCTCGAACCGATTTCATTGCCCGGTTCGGACGATATTATCGGTGTGCAGGTAAAAATTCCCCTCGGTGCTCTCCCCATCGGCATGCGTATGATTGAAAACGGTCTGCGCAACGGCCAAATCAAGCGAGAAATACGTAAATTGGGTAAGGAGGGTGGTATCCTGATACCTATAGACCTGTCCGAAACTTCTCTTAATATCATAAAAGTGGGTTTTGACTTGGCGCGGACAACCGGAGTCCGTCCTTTCCTGCTGCATGCTTCAATTGATGAGAAAGTCACCAATATGAAGAAATTTACAGACCATATTAAAGAACTGCAACGCGAGGGTAAACTTGCGGATATTGATTTTTCTACCAAGGTGGTAAATTCTATCCCCGAGGAAGCTATTCTGGACTATTGTAAGGTGAGTCAGCCCCTTTGTATAGTGATGGGGACTCACGTTAATCGTGGTAAAGCCGGAAACCCTATCGGTAGCATTACTGCTGAGGTGATATATTCATGTCGGTATCCGATTCTGACAGTACCGGATAATTATAAAGATTTCGATGTGGAGGATGTGAAAAGGATAGGATTATTCTGTACCCTCGACCAGCATGATATAATCACAGTCGATATGTTGATGAGTATGTGGAATTGTTCTGACCGTGAGTTATACCTTATCCCTGCTAATGATAAGTTAGGAGTCGGGGTGAAAAACCGTCTCTCATCGTTGGTTAATTACCTCGATCAATCCTATGATTCAACAAAATTTTATCCTTATATCATAAATAATAATAATTTTAGCGAGGAATTTGATAACTTTGTAAAAGAAAAGAAAATTCAGCTCCTCATCCTCCCGAACAAGAAGACCAATGTCTTCAGTAGAATCTTCAAACCGACACTCGCACATCGCTTTCTCTTCGAGCGCGATATGCCGATGCTGGTTCTCCCTGTTTAACGAATAAGTAGCTGTTAAATATAAACCGCTGCTATTGCTATTTACTACCTATGATATATCCGGCTGATTTTGAAGCAAAAATCGGATTTGATTCAATACGACAATATCTTTACGATCACTCTCAGAGCAGGATGGCGAAGGACGAAGTCAGCGCCATGTCATTTCTGACTGATTTTGAAGCAATAAAAAATAAACTTGAATGTGTCAGCGAGATGGTCGCCATCATCCGAACCGGTGACAACCTGCCGTTGGGCAACATTCATGATGTGATACCTTATCTTAAAGAGATCAAGGCGAACGGTTCGTTTATGAGTGCCGATCGCCTCTACAAACTGATGTCGATGCTGTCGATGGCAGTGGAGCTGCGCAAATTCTTTACCCATCGGGACGAGGATGAAGAGACTGCGAAATATCCACGGCTAAGCGAGCTTACTTCGACTCTCGGTGAATTTCCGGCGCTTGTATCTGTAATAGAGAGGGCGGTAAATAAATTTGGCGAACTCAAGGATACCGCGTCCCCGGCGCTTTATGAGATACGTCAGGAGATCAAATCTGCCACCGGTTCGATGCAGCGCGCCATGCGCAGGGTGCTCGACAACGCAATCGCTGAGGGTATCGTCGATAAAGATACTACTCCGGCATTGCGCGACGGTAGAATGGTTATTCCCGTCAATGCCGGTAGCAAACGTGAGCTCCGCGGTATTGTACATGACGAGAGTGCAACGGGTAAGACCGTGTTTATCGAACCGGTCGAGGTTGTCGAGGCGGGTAATAAACTGCGTAAACTTCAACTCGACGAGCAGCATGAGATCGTCTTGATTTTAATGAGCATTGCCGCCGAAATCCGTCCCCATATCAATGATATTTCAGAGACCTGTCTGCTGATCGGTAAATTGGAGTTTATTAAGGCAAAGGCTCTCTTTGCCATAGACGTAGATGCCCATTTACCCTCCATTCATAATAAGGAGGAATTGGAATGGTATCATGCCGTGCACCCCGGTTTGCTGATGTCCTTGCGTCAGCAAGGTCGCTCTGTAGTGCCGCTCAATATCACCCTTACCCACAAACAGCGCATCCTTATCATCTCCGGTCCCAATGCCGGCGGTAAATCGGTGTGTCTTAAAACTGTCTCTGCCGTTCAGTATATGATGCAATGCGGTCTGTTGCCGACTCTCTACGATAACTCTCACATGGGAATCTTCAACAATATCTTTATAGATATAGGTGACCAGCAGTCGTTTGAGAATGATCTGTCTACATATTCGTCGCATCTTAAGAATATGAAGTATTTCCTCACGCATGCCAATAAGCGCACGTTGCTCATGGCAGACGAGATGGGATCAGGTACGGAGCCCCAAATCGGAGGGGCTATGGCACAAGCGATTCTGAAGGAGTTGGGCCATAGCAATTGCATGGGAATCATTACTACCCATTATCAGAATCTCAAATCGTTTGCCGAGAGCGAGGAGGGTTTTGTTAATGGCGCCATGCTTTATGATCGCCAGAAATTGCAGCCTACGTTCGAGTTATCGATCGGTAACCCCGGCTCGTCATTCGCTCTCGACATCGCCGGAAAAATCGGACTTCCTCAGCAGGTAATTGAGAGTGCAAAGGAAATAGCCGGTTCCGATTACGTCAATTTGGATAAGTATTTATCCGAAATTGCCCGCGACCGACGTTATTGGGCAAACAAACGTCAGAATATACGTGAGAAAGAGGTGAAACTCGATTCTCTTCTTGAGAAGTATGAGGAGACGGCGGGCGATCTTCGCAGCCAGCGTAATGCCATCCTGCGTGATGCACGCAATCAGGCTGAGGAGATCATCAGAGAATCCAATGCCCGTATTGAACGTACCATCTTGGAGATTCGTAAGGCTGAGGCGGAGAAGCAGAAGACAAAGGAGCTCCGCAGCGAACTCTCGCAGTATAAAGCTGAGTTGTCGGAGCGTCTCAGTAGCGAGACTGACAAACAGCCCGAAGCTATCAAACAACTTGCACACAAGAGCAAGAAGAGCCGCCAACCCAAACCGGCTCCCAAACCGGTTGAGACTAAGCGTGAGCTTGTTGTGGGGGATTATGTCAAGATGAAAGACAGTTCGACGGTCGGCAGTATTCTTGCCATCAGCGGCAAGAAGGCGGAAGTCGCTTTCGGTGCATTGCGCACTTCCGTGGCTCTCGATAAACTGGAACATGCCAAGAAACCCAAGGCTACCGCTTTATCGGCAACCGGTTCGATCAGTTCTGCGACTACAGACAGCAGCCGTTCACGTCAGCTTAATTTCAAAAATGAGATAGATGTGCGTGGCATGCGTGCAGACGAAGCGTTACAGGCAGTCACATATTTCATCGACGATGCCATACAGTTCTCCGCCCAACGTGTGCGTATACTTCACGGCACCGGTCATGGTATCCTTAAGACGCTTATCAGACAGTTGCTAAACACTGTGCCGGGGGTGAAGCATTTTGCCGATGAGGATGTACGGTTCGGCGGTGCAGGCATTACCGTTGTCGATCTCGATTAAAAATCGGTTCAATACAAGATTCAAGTGTAATTATAATTATAGGCATAAAGCAACTTAATTACGATCTGTTGTGAAAGCTAAACATTCATATACAGGGATATGGCTTCTCATAGTCAGTGCCCTTGTAATCATAACCGTAATTTCCTTTATTGATATGGATATCAAGATCGGGAGTTATACGGTCAAGAAAGCGCCGATACGCGAGACTCTCCTTGCCGGAAATCTCGACGAAGGAAATATGCTGTCTGATGATTCATCCGCAGCTGATGGAACGGAAGAGTTAGATTTTGAGAACAACCCGGCAGAAACCGACTCGCTGCCTCAGTCGCTGTTTATTTTCGGCGACAGCATGACGTTCAACTTGGCGTTGAGACTCGCTGACTATGCCAAGCAGAATGGTCATGTAATCAATTCTGTAAACTGGGACTCCAGTAACACCAAGATTTGGGCCGACAGTGATACGTTGCTGTATTACCTCGATAAGTTTAAACCTACTCAGGTGTTTATATCGCTTGGCAGCAATGAACTCTATTTCAAGAAGCCCGATTCTCGTGCACCCTATATTAAACGCATCATCGAGATGATAGATACTATCCCCTATGTATGGATAGGACCACCCAATTGGAAGGAGGATACCGGTCTCAATGATATGCTTGAACGTATGTGTGCGCCGGGGTCTTTCTTCCGTTCGGCGGGTATGGAGTTTGAGCGTAAGGCTGACCATGTGCATCCTACGCGCAAGAGTTCGGCTCTTTGGGTGGATAGCATCATGCGCTGGTTGCCTAAATCATCACATCCTTTTATCGCCGAACTCCCGTCCGACAGTATCGGCAAATCAAATCCTCATATCGTTTTCCTGAAGGCTAAAAACAAATAACCGGTCATGGCATTTTCTGTCGATAATATTTCTGAAGCTCTCGGGTCGTTAGGTCATCTGCTTGTTTACGACGCGAAGGCTCCTCTTCTCTTCTCCAGCGGACTGTTCTGGATTCTCTTCATTTGCTTTATCCCGCTATATGCGCTGCTTAAAAAGAGCCGGATGCAGATGATCGTCTTTGTCGTGCTCTTTTCTTTGTACTTTTACTATAAATCAAGCGGTCTTTTCTTCTTGATGCTGATAGGTACTTCGCTTGTGGACTGGCTTATTTCGTACGCCATCTACAACTCCGGATCGCGCACTAAGGCGAAGATATGGATGTGGGTATCTATCATCATATCCCTATCCATTCTCGGATATTTCAAGTACGCCAACTTCTTTATGTGGAACTGGAATGCCATGGTTCAGGGTAATTTCAAACCTATGGATATAATCCTGCCTGTCGGTATTTCATTTTATACCTTCCAGTCGATCTCGTACGTAGTCGATGTATATAAAAAGAAGATAACACCGACACGTACATGGTTGGAATATATCTTCTTCCTCTCATTCTTTCCGGCTTTGGTGGCGGGACCCATTGTGCGCGCGGACTATTTCCTGCCACAGATAGAGAAGAACGAGTCGGCTTCACGCAACGATATCTACGGCGGTTTCTGGCTTATATTATGCGGTATCGTAAAGAAAGCTGTAATTGCAGATTATATCGCCCAATATAACGACCTTATTTTCAACGACCCGGCGCTATATACCGGTGTGCAGACCCTGATGGGTGTGTTGGGCTATACGATGCAGATATATTGCGATTTCTCCGGATACTCCGATATGGCTATTGGTATCGCCCTTATCATGGGCTTCAAGCTGGGCATCAACTTTGATTCACCGTATCAAAGCAAGAACCTGACGGAGTTTTGGCGTCGCTGGCATATCTCATTGTCTTCATGGTTGCGCGACTATGTCTATATACCCCTCGGAGGAAACCGTAAAGGTACCTTACGCACATATATAAATAACTTCCTGACGATGCTTATCGGCGGATTATGGCACGGAGCAGCATGGAAGTTTATATTCTGGGGCGCCATGCACGGTGTTGGTCTCGCAGTTCATAAAGCCTGTCAGCCTATATTGAAGAAGATACCCGATAATTTCGTTACAATTTTCATCTCTTGGGCGATTACCTTTATATATGTGTCATTGCTCTGGGTATTTTTCCGAGCGGCAGACTTCGAGCAATCGGTATTAATTATTAAGAACATCTTTGTCGATTTCCAATGGGCGCAGATACCACAGTTTATCAGCGTGCGTGCCGTGTGGAGTGTAATGATGTTAGCGCTGATAGTCTTTCACTTCATCCCGCAGAGCTTTGCAGACCGTTGCAGCGTAGCCTTCGTCCGCTCCCCCTGGATCATCAAGCTCCTCTGCTTCCTCGTCGTCGTCCAGCTCGTCATCGAGTTCATGAGC
>CAZAWP010000033.1:5771-17168 GCA_964488855.1 uncultured Sangeribacter sp. | reverse complement strand
CACTTCAGGTTACCGACAACCCCGAGGCAATCGTCGATGTCGAGGCAGTTGAGGTTGTCTAAAACCGAGACTGTTCATCGGTCCGTGATGATATATGATAGAAGCTATAGGACAATAATCCTATAAGATAAAGTAAAACGGTGAGTATCTCTTGGGGTGCTCACCGTTTAACTATATAAATATCCGCATGATACTCATGGTTTAACTTTATAAATCTCCTTATGATACTCACCGTTTATCATTAAAGTCCGCGAGGAAATAAAAAGTCAATTGCTTTATAAATCTTAAAATTAAATGAGTGTTGTGCTTTATTAGCGGTCAAACTGTTAAGGAATGTTGAGTATCATTAAACACGCCTAAAAAGAGGGATAAGGGATACAACTTTAAGGGTAACAATACGTTTATATAATACAAAGCAATATGGATAGAACATTCAAGGTTTCGTGAGAAAGTTTGAATGCGTTATGTTTAGTTAGATATAGTTTATAGTGGAATCGTGTTAGGGTGGCCGGTAGGTCACCCTAACTTTTTTATTGCGCTACAGTCACACATAGGTGGGTAATATGCTGTTTTAGAATTTATACCCAACGGAAAGAAAGATACACTGACTCAGTTCTTTTTTCGGTACGTGATATTTAGATCCATTTTGTAGAGTTATGTTCCTGCGACATGAATAATAATCCAAATTGGAGATGCCGTAACCGGCTCCGATTACCACTCTTTCCATTGAAAAATTGGCTGAGAGACGCGCATTCCAATAGAACCATTGTAATCCTTTATTGGAGAATGATTTATAATCCCATCCGGGTGCGTTAATCCCGGGGATTGTGGAAATATTATAGGTGGCGGAGTTTCTGAAAGGGCATGCAAGACTTAAACCCGGTTCAGCCTCAAACCATAGTTTATATTCTCTATCTCTGTTTTGCCACACAATCGGAGACTTTATTACTAAGGATGGTTTGAATATCATCCAACCAATATTCTTGGTAATATCATCAGAATATGCGTCAAAACCATTAATTGTAGTAGTATGCGATGGTTGGTTATATTGTGATGTAAATTCAACGCCCATCGAGATACCAAAATATTTATGGAAATACCAGGTAATGGAAGGCTCGATAATCCAGGCCTGTTCATTTTCAAGATAGAGTCCGCCATACAAATTGGCTTGCCATCTGAAATTTTCTTTTTCCTGAGACAGCGCCAGTAATGGAACCAGAAGTCCAAATATAGTTAGAAGTAAATACTTTTTCATTGAGTAATTTTTGCAAATGTAAGTAAAAATAACGACTTTTTTATTTACATTTGCGTTATGGCTTGTTCAATTGAATATATCGACTTTATCTTAGAGGTATTGTCTCCATTGGGAGAAGTCCGTTCCCGTAAGATGATGGGTGATTATGTTATTTATCTCAATGATAAGTGCATTATCACGGCTTGCGATAACAATGGTTTCATTAAGAAACTTCCATGTATAGCGGAACTGATGAAAGATGCGGAAGTCGGTTGCGCTTATGAAGGAGCGAAAGAGGGATACATCTTATCATTTGACAACCAAACTCATGCCCGCAAGGTAATTTCCACCCTTTGGGACGCATTGCCATACCCCAAAAGTAAAAAGAAATAAACATCTTTTCTATCATGTAGCACTGTTACCTAAGTTCAGATAACAGCATTCCACCCATGATATTAAATTATTTATATCGAGATTGCCCATTGTTGCCCAGTGCTCAAATCGATTCAGAAATAATCCAAGCAAGCTGAGCGGTATATTTATTTTGCGACAAAATCTTTCAGCTCTTTTGCCTCCAGTCTGTAAGGTTTGGCATTTTTGTAACTAATAGAGTTGATCTACCCAAAAACTCTCATAGTATCATATCCTTTCTCTGTCGATATTCTTCAAGGGGTTCTATATTTCTCCGTTATAGTACCGATACATTTTTATCAATATTTTCTTTCTTTGTTTGGCTCTCCGTTGGCGATCGTTTTTCGTGCCTGTTGATAATTCTCATGATACCACTTCAAGAAATCTTAGAACCCTCCATAAAGACCTACCCAATGACAATATGTATTAAAAGTAAGCACTTTAATTCATAAGGTTTGCCGTTTTCTAAGTCGAAAATAGCAATGTCTAAACTTTCCAAGTATTTTTCTTACATTCCCAATGGTCATTCGGGTTATTTGCCCATCGACACTCATAACCCCAAAAGAGTTGATTCACTCCTTTGGGAGGTTATTGCTCATCATTATAATATCGACAGTCCAAAATTATTTTATGTCTAACTGCTTTATCACTACTGCAAATTTACACAATTGCAGTACAAATGTGCTTCATTCTTCAGTAGTTAGAAATTAACAATAAACTGAATCAATTAAATTTGTCTCTCAGGGATTTGTTCCTCAGAGGAGAATATATCTCATCTTCATAGGCGTCTCGACTGCTATGTGTAGCAAAACGCATTGAACAGGTGGGGATATTCGGACGCCATAAATAACTTCCTACTGTTTAAGACAGCATGATTCTTATTGTTTACCAGATTGTAAAAATGGATTGTAGATAAGGTGATTTTTTATTAACTTTGCAAAATGAAAAAATACTTGACTGTTATATTTATATGCGTATTATCAGTTTTAGCTTATGCTGATGATCTATCTGATTGTTCTAATAATTTCGGGAAAACACTTACAGCTGTTGTTGCTAAGGAAACTAATGGTTATGTCACTGAAGAAATAGCTAATCAGTATATCTATTCATCATTCATACAGGTACCTGACTATTACGATAAACAGTTAGTCATAACAGTTATAAATACAATAATAGAAGATGCTGGTTTTTTAACAGTTAAGCCTTGGACTAAAACTGAAGATGGGGTTTTAAGTGCATATAAACTAGGAGACGCGGCGAACATTAACTTTAGGTTTGACGAAATACGACATTTTATTTGCGTGGCAGTAGAACCCATTAGAGAATGAATAAGCAATATTAAGTAATGAGATATTGAGAGTAAGTTTACATTTTCTTCGCATACTTACTCTTTTTATTATGGTATATCATAAATTATTGAACTTATAGACATGGATGTCAAGGCACTCCAAGACGACTACGACGGCTCTATATTATCTATCTTTTGAGAGTGTCTGCAATCATTTTTTTACAAGAGTGTTGTCGTTATCCTAAACATCGTCTCGTGATAATCGAGTAATAACTTCAAATGTCTTACACTTCATGGCTCGTTGATCTTACATGTATTGGGATTCGAAATGACAGTTCAGATCGTGACTCTTGCTAAGGGACATTCTCTAACCGATGTTACCTTTATCGTTCTGAAATATCACAGACACATTAGCGTAATTATAGGCATTCTCTTCTCGTTTAATACGAGCATGATTAGGATTAATATTTAAATAATTGTCAGAATGGCTGACAGAAATTGTGTCTTCTTCCAAAAGGCCGTTTATAGACTTCTATGAATGGATTTTCTAGTAATAGCAGCTATGATTGTGAATTATTACATGAAGAAAGTTATTATAACCTATATGTAGGATTTCATTATGAAAATATGCAAAGCCTTCATTTATATAGGTCAAGAATATTGTTTACAGCTGGGTCAATCGATTTCAGAAAAAAATCTGCTCTTTTTTCATCGTGAATAAGGAATCTGGTTGCTTTTTTAGTCAAAATGGACCCCTACCCTTCGGGAGACATATACCAGTTAGAATTGGATCTAGAGCCTTTTGAACAAGACAGCACGTCAAGAAACCACACGAAAATCCAACTATTGAAATACTTCTTTGTAAAGATAAAGATGGTGAAGTGTCAGAATATTTAATATGATTAGATCATTATCTTCCACTCTTGTCGCCGTATACCAGCTTAACTTTCAGCCAAAGAAAATTATACAGGCTTAAAAACTTTTTTAGCGAGGCGCATAAGAACTAATATATTAAATATCGCAGATAGAACAAGCCATAGTTAAGATAGAAGGCGTAGCCTCCCATCTAGGATACGACAGCTGCTACCTCTGGCGAGTGGGGAAGAATCCGCAGCAGGAACATCCTTTGCATCAACTTATAAAAATTTCTATAATTTGGATGATAATCTGAAAATACGTAACTTTGGCAAATATATTTAGATTATGGAAATTATATTCTTTATACTCCTTAGTGTTTTTATTATTTTGCCTCTCATATGGAGTTCTTCTAATACAAGACAAAAGAGCGATATCCTTGGCTCAATAGGTTTGGATTTAAGTCCAACTGCTAAAAGGAAGAGCCAAAGCAAAGACAAAATTAAACGTGCTAATGTACAGATTGAATGTGCTAAAAATTGGGTAAACAAAAGTCAGTATAATAATAGGATAGACTATTGGATGGCCATAAAAGATATTATAGCTAGCTCAGATAGGCTTCACGATGATTTTTATACTCATTTTCAGTTTGGAGATGACGACGATATAAAACGACTGTGCTATGAAATTATAGATAATAAAATAATAAATTTATCGAAATAGGTGTCTAACTCATAGGCTTTTGACTTAGTATAAATTTTATAGTTATGATAGAAGTAACCAATATATGGGATTATCTTTGCAATGTGTGTATTACAATAATGGAAGGTTTATCAAGAGAAACGGGTATGTCTTATGGATTAATTAATATCCTGTTTTTTGTTATACTTGGACCCCTTGCTACTTTTTGTTTTGCACTAAGTACCGCCATTCAACTTTGGTTAAAAAAACAACCTGTAAAAAATATTTTAACATGGACATTTGTGACAATTGGCCTTATATCTGTAATCACTATTGGGGGATTAATATTTTACGGATTCGTTTTTGTTCCCTATTAAATTATGTCTTTTCGCAAGCGTCATGGCGTCCATACTTGGCTGCCAAAGGGTAATAGGTGTTTAGAATTATTTCAAACCTATTGAGTGGGTGCAATCACTATTAGAAAATAATGCTGTTAGATTATATAGACGAAATCATTAGAGTTAAATCTTGCCTTGTGGAACAAGAGCAGGATTTGCTTTTCGCTGATTTGGATAGCTTCGAGGAACTGCATCATATCAGGCGCTCAACACACTCCGAACGACAGTTCTGGAATCAATTTTGGCGAAATAGTGAGTATCCACAATTGCGTGAGGCACGACTGCGGGCGTTTGCCGATATGGCGGAGGATGAGACTTTCCATCATATCAATGATAACCGCATTTTTTATAGAAATTTTGAGAAAACGGTGGCTATTGATCATTGGCGCTGTCGACAAAGAATCGTGGGCGAACTCGAAATTGATTTTCCGGATTTGTACAACGAAATTTTCTATAACAATCAGTCACTGATTCAGCGAGCGATTCAAGGTAATGACACATACGCGATAAGATCAAAACAAGATTTATCTCATATTATCAAGTTGGCAGAGAAGACTTCTCAAATAGTGGTTACCGACTCTAATAAGAATGAGGAGGTTTCTACCGTTGAGGTGTCTAAACCTATAATAGAAACCAAGTGGCAAAAAAAGAAAGCGACTTAAAAAAGAGAGCGCACACCAACGTCTTCAAGAGTCCGAAGCTAAAAATGAAATTAAGAATGAATGTAAGAATGAAGTTAGGAATAATGTACAAAGGAGCCATTCATCGGGTTATTGCCGATTGCAAATTCAGACTCCGGAGGGTGATTTTATCGAGACCGGAAATTCCAATATAACGTTCTTGGAATTTATCTTGCGTGCCGGCTATGAAAAAGTAAGAGATATTGGCTTAACCTTTGAGGAAGAACCGATATTTGGGGACACTGCAAAGAATGGTTGGTGGAAAGAGGTAACGGATGGTGTCTATCTTTGTTGCAGGATGAATTGCGAACTAAAAATCCAATATATAAATCAGATTTGTTCTGCATTAGGATTAAATTACACCCCATCCATGACCCCTCCTATAGAAAAGTAGGGTTGTATTATCAATTGCAAATAAGTAAATTTACGCCATGAAAAAGTCTTTATGCCTTAGAATAACGTCCGTGCTTGGATTTACAATGGTATTATTATGCATGATATCATGTGTTACATCCAAGAAATTGTCTGAATCTTCAGTTACGCCTCCAGGAATTGATATTAAATTTATCGGGGAAGATGTTGCTGATACTGTATATGTTACCATCGCTCCAATACCGACTGACACTGCCATGTTTGTATTAGATTACGTTGAGGCTTCACGTCGTGGAAATAATATGGCTATTCCAGTTGTTGATAAAAGCGTACATATTTCTGCTGATTCTCTGCCAAGCATATTTAGTATCACTTTAGATAGTTATGCGCTGTCACCTATTTATATTAGGGAAGATGAACATGCCGATGTTAGCGTATCTAAATTAAGTCCTCTTCATTATAGTATTACAGGGTTGAAATACCTTGCTTCTTTCCCACATTCAGAGAAATTTCATAATTTGAGAAGAAAACTATGGAAAGTTGGTCGCCATAAATATACAGAAGAGGAATTTTTAGCTAACGTTGATCAACTGTCATCATTGTTAGATACCATCATTCCTGCAGTAAATCCGGAAGTGGCTACATACATTCTATCCCTACTTGATGACGACATTGTTGTAAGATTATTTGATAAGCTGCCGGTAGAGGCTAAGAATGCATTACATTACACTCATGCCTGTGCCCTCCGTAACAAGGGAGCTCATGACGCATCCAATCAAAGGATAATAGAAACTGACTTAGCCAATAATGCAACAGTAGAATTTACTCTTGAAAGTCTTGACGGCTCCTCATTTGACTTAGCTTCTCTCCGCGGGAAATGGGTGTTACTCGACTTTTGGGTTTCCTGGTGCGGACCTTGCAGACGGGGTTTTGAAAAAATGAAGAATATCTATGCCGATAATTCTGACCGGCTCGAAGTCGTTGCAATTGCTTGTGGTGACCAAACGGAAGTATGGAAGGGATTGGTGAAAGAACTTGACTTACCTTGGATTAATCTTCTTGCCCCTTCTCCTGAATCGAATGGGGGAACTGTCGGAGGTTTCCCCGTTCCGGCGTATCCCACTAAAATACTTATAGACCCCGATGGAGGGATACAAAATTATATAATTGGTGAAGATGAAGATTTTTATGATAAACTTATAAAATTAATCAAGTAAACTACCTCAATAAATATGCGCTTTAGGCGTGCAGTTCTAAAAGAAATATAGACTTGGCTCGGAGGAGAGGGTTCGGGGTGCAAGGTGGGGTGGTTTGGGGATGTCGGGGGAAATGAGTAATTTTGTGGTATGAAGGGTAGAAATTTGAAGGAAAAGATTATTGGTTTTGTCTGGCAACACATTCTTTTATTAATTTCGATGTATCTGATGACCTTTGGCGTGGCTCTGTGCGTGAGGTCAAACCTCGGTAGTGGTGTTATATCCTCAATCCCGATGTCCTTCTCCTTGGCGGGAGAGGCGGGGCTTGTTCCGCAATGGACTATCGGCGGGTATACCAATATAATGAATATTATACTCGTGGTTGCACAGATATTTGTTTTGAGGAAACGGTTTGAAAAAATTCAGCTTTTTCAGCTCTTGGTGGGATTTGTCTTCAGCGCATTCCTTGACATAAATATGGTCATTACCTCCTATTTCTCAGATTACATACCCCTCGCTTCTCAGATAATAGCGCAGTTTGTCGGTGCAACGATCCTCGGTTGTGCCGTGGCATTGGAGATCCGTTGCGGCTCGATTACGATGCCCGGTGAAGGTATCCAGGTTGCCATAGCTCAAGTGACCGGCAAACCATTCCCTATAGTGAAAATAATGGTAGATACCACACTTGTTGTCTTGGCTGTTATTTCAGGGTATTGTTTCTTTGGCACCTGGCCATGGACAGTTGTCGGTCCCGGTACCCTCTTTGCCATGGTTTATGTAGGTTATGTCGTGAAATTGGTAAGTCCGCATCTGAAATGGTTTGACCGCCTGTTAGACTACCGTCCCGGCTTCCGCCGCTACATCTACGGCCTCGCCCGCTTCATCTATCCCAAAGGGGAAGGGTAGGAGTAAAGGAGTTAGAGGGTCCAGATGATGAAGACAAGACCACATATGATGGCAATGATGTCTAAGACCCAACGCCACCAACTTTTCTTTCCTTTAATATCATCTACAATACCGACGAGACCACAAATCAGCAAGATAATACCTACAGTAAGACAGAGCCAAAAATCAAATTCTATCATAATAGTATATTATAAAAAGTTATTCTATTATAGTATATTGCAAGAAGTTATTCTTCGAAATGAGCTTTTAAGGCGCGGAGGAGACGGGGATCAGTGTCGGGGGATGCAGCCAAAGACTCGTAGAGGTTGCGGGCGTCGGGGAGGCGCTTGATAAGTCGGAAGACAAGCATGTCAGCTTCCTCTTGCGTAAGCAGGGAACGGCTCAGTTCCATAATCTTTTCCGGTGAGATAGTGGCAGGGTCATAGAGATACATCGCCAAGAGACGGCATTCGCGGGTATCTGAAGATGCCCATAATAGATCGGCGAGTTCCGCGTCGAAGCCTACTGAGCGCGCGATTTGCGCTAACTGAGGAATCTGTAAGCCGAAGATTACTTTATATGGTTGTCCTGCCTTGCGGAGAGTGTCGGCAATGATGCCGTTGCGCAGCGCATACATATCACGGCGTAAAGCCGCCACCCGTGGATCCTGTGCTGTTCCCATTTCCATAAATAAAACCCGTTAATTAGATTCGTTTATAAAGATACAAATAAAATCTGACCTACTCGCCTACATATTTACATTAAACAATAAAAATGTAGTCGAAAATAAAAATAATATCTGTTAGAAGTTTTAAGTCATAAAAACTTCTAACAGATATTATTTTAGTATTGCCTGTTAAAGTAGCTAATTTTCCGACGCAGTCAATAGAAATAGTTTATTTTACCGAGCCGGTCAGCGGAGAGTAGTCGCGGCTGAGGCGAAGCATCTGCTCGCTATAGTTCTCGGGATATGTGATTTTCACGTCAATGATTTCCTCATTATCATCATATACAGGAACGTAAACGGGGTTGATGAAACCACGGTAGGGGGGAATATCAAGTTTTGAGAAACGTTTGAGAACCTCCGCATGAAGTTTCGGATCTATCTTGACAGCATATTTGTTCACCAAGGCATTACCGGCTGCATAGTCACCCTCCGATTTGATACGCTGTATCTCGCCGAGGAGAGCGCCGAACTGTTTGCGGAGTGCCTCGTAGTCATTGACCTTGACGTATGTCTTACCGTTCTTCTTGACTAAGTCCACAACATTCTTGCCACCCTTAGCCTTACCCTTACCATTCTCTAACACCCATTTGGCGATAAGCTGACGGTTGCGCATGTGAGCCTCCTCTACATCAGCACCGGGCTCGATACGGTTAAGCTGAGTCATAAGACCATTGAGCATATATTTATAATACTCAGCCTTATAAGCCTCGGGGTTATCAAGGATACCGAGTTCGATAAGCTTGGGGTCAGCCAAGTAATAGAGAGCGAACAAGTCTGCACGCGCTTCCTCGAGCGTCGAACCATGTTCTTTAAGCGCATCCTGATCCACGCCCGGCATAAGACGACCCGAAGCATGACCCAAGCACTCGTGAAGGTCGGTATGGAGCATATCGGTGATATAGAGATAATCCTCCATAAGTTTGGTGGTAGGAGCATCGATTACAAACTCCTCATTGAAACCATTGCCATGAGATGCCATCTCGTAAGCCTCAGTAATGTTTTCGATAGTCACAGACTTTGAACCGTGGGCTGCACGGATCCAGTTGGAGTTGGGGAGGTTGATACCTATGGCAGTCGAGGGGAAAGCGTCACCTGCCAGCATAGCCGCATTGATAGCCTTGGCTGAAACGCCCTTGACCTTGTCCTTGCGGAACTTCGGATCGACCGGCGAATGATCCTCAAACCACTGGGCGTTGCTTGAGATTGTTTCGGTGCGGGCGCATGAATTTAAGTTCTTGAAATTAACGTAAGACTCCCACGAGCCGGTCATGCCTAACGGGTCGCCATAGCTCTCAATGAAGCCGTTTACAAAGTCCACGTCAGACTTGGTGTCCTCTGCCCAGAGAATCGAATACTCGTCAAAGAGACGCAGATCACCGGTGATATAGTAATCAATAAGTTTGGTGATGTAGGCGCGCTGTGCATCGTTCTCAGCAACCCCTTTTGCCATATCAAGCCAGTAGATGATTTTGACAATCGCAGGACCGTAGAGACCGTTTAGGGTATAGCGCTCTTCTACAATATTGCCGTCAGCGTCCTTGACAACCTTGGAGTTAAGACCGTATGATACGGGAGTTGCATCCGAGGGGTCTTTCATTGCATTGTAGAACGCCTCGACCTCAGCCTGGGTGACACCCTCGCCGTAGAAATTGCCGGCAGACGTTGCCACGATGTCCTGCGAACCATCCTGATTGACACGTTTTGCCTTAACCGTGGGGTCGAAGATAACCGGCAGGATTTCCGCCATAAACGCCTCACGGGTCTGTCCCTCGGCAAGAGGAAGTTTACTGTCAGGGAGGGCATTTACCTGCTCAACAAAAAAAGCCTGCGAGAAAGCGGGAGTAAACTTGTCGGTAGAGTAGTGGTGATGGATGCCGTTGCCGAACCATACCTGTTTGAGATATTTCTCAAAAGCCTTGTAGTCGTCGGTATTCTTGTCACCGTTGTATGCAGTGTAGATATTTTCGAGGAGCTGACGGATAGCGAGATTATAACGACCGTTCTGATCCCAGATAATGTCACGACCCATCTGGGCAGCCTCCGAGAGGTAGTAGAGCATCTTTTTCTGCTCAAGGGTCAGACGGTCGAACTCAGGTACCTCGTAGCGGAGAACCTCGATGTCAGCGAAACGGTCTACATGATAATTGAAATTTTTATCAACTACAGCGTTGGCATTCAATGCTATCATTGAAGAAAAAATTAAAGTTGGGATTATTTTATTCATGATATAAAGTTATTTCGATTCAGTCCAAAATTATGCGTTTACTCTACATACAGCACCAATCCCTTGAGGTATTCCCCTTCGGGATGCGAGATGTCGATAGGGTGGTCGGCAGGCTGCGTGAGCTGATGCAGGATACGTACCTTGCGCCCGGATTTGGCGGCGGCACTGAAGACTGCCAACCGGAACATCTCCTTGGTGATAGCCTGGGAGCAGGAGAATGTGAATAGTATGCCACCAGACTTGATTTTTTCAAACGCGCGGGTATTGAGCTTGCGGTAACCTATGAGTCCATTCTTGATGGCACTACGGTGCTTGGCAAACGCCGGCGGATCAAGGATGATAAGATCGTATTTATCTGCCGGCATGTCACTCAGGAAACGGAACGCATCTTCGGTATGAGTGGTGTGACGATCGTCATCGGGGAAATTCAACTGAATATTGGCATC
>CAZAWP010000033.1:0-5671 GCA_964488855.1 uncultured Sangeribacter sp. | reverse complement strand
CGGGCGAAGTGCATGCCGGGAGAGTGCGCCTGCATCACAGCCGTGTCACCATAAATGTCGATCACGAGACCCGGGAGGAAATCCCCCTCGCCGTGAACGAGACGATAACAGGTATTGTCCGGACGCATCAAACCTAAAGTCTGACGAACCTTAAAGGCATTGAGCAGGCGGTTATAGTAGAAATCATCCGGGAGAGTGTCAGCGCCGAACTCCAACAGACGTACCGCGATACTGCCGATCTGATAATGACCGACACCCAAAACCTTGCCGTGCGAGTCAGTGACAGAGACCAAGTCACCCTCCTCTATATTCTCCGGCATACGGGCAATAGCCCCTGAGAATACCCACGGATGATGACGCAAAAGAGATTCCTCTTTTCCCGGTTTGAGCTGTATTATAGGATGGTTCATAGTTATCTGTGTTTCAACATTCGAGAAATATTCAACGTTTGAGAGGAGTTACTTGAAGAGCCTTACGATGTCCATACCATTGGCATAAATCAGGAGGAGGAGCAGAAGCACCATGCCGACAATCTGGGCATGTTCGAGGAATTTCTGCGACGGCGGACGGCGGAAGATTATCTCATATATAAGGAAGAGAACATGGCCGCCGTCAAGCCCCGGAATAGGGAGGATATTCATGAAAGCCAGTGCCACCGAGAGGAACGCTGCGATATTCCAGAACGCTATCCAGTTCCATTTCTCAGGGAAAATAGATCCCAACGTACCGAAGCCTCCGACGCTTTTGGCGCCCTCTTTGGTAAACACCAATTTCATCGACTTGGCATATCCCGTCAGCTGGTCTACTCCCAACGTAATGCCACGAGGGATAGAGCTGAGAAGAGAGTAGTTTATCTCTTCCGCCTGATAGAAATCCGAGGGGTCGAGTTGCAGACCAATACCCATCTTGGAGGCATCCGATAGTTTGACCGGTACAGTGATAGTGTCGTTCACCGAGTCGTTATGACGAACAGCTGTGATATTGACAGTCTGATTTTCGTGACCCTCAAGGGCGGTAAGGAAATTATAGACAGTAGGGACGGATACCGAATCTATTGCGATGAGATCGTCACCGACTTTCAAGCCTGCTTTGGCAGCTCCCTCGCCCGGCATAATCTGCATGATGCGGGCAGGGAAGCGGTAGCAAAACAGAAGCATCTGTGCATCCTTACTTTCAGCCTCATCATTAAGTTTGAGCATGAAGTTGCCCGGGATACTCAGAGACACAGTGTCGTTGCCGCGAAGCACTTTTACCTCCTGGGCACTTGCGATCTTGGTACGCGCCTCGGCAAACGATACCAACTCTTCGCCGTCGGCGGTTAGAGGGATGTCACCGTCCTTGAAACCCACAGCGTGAGCCGCCGGTGAATAATCCATACCCATGGTGGCATTGCGCATCGGCACATATTTTTCGCCGGTTACATATACAATACCGGCATATATAAGGATAGCCAAGAGGAAATTGAAGAGGACACCTGCAATCATCACTAACAGACGCTGCCACGCCGGCTTGGAGCGGAACTCCCATTCCTTTGCCGGTTTTTTCATCTGCTCGGTATCCATAGACTCGTCGATCATACCCGAGATCTTGCAGTAACCGCCCAACGGCAACCAGCCGACACCATACTCCGTGTCTCCCCAGAACGATTTGGGAGCCTCTTCCTCTGCCTTGGTTTCCGCAGGAGCAACTTTAATCTCTTCCGCATCCGTAGGGACCACTTTTTCGCATGTATTTACCACTTCCCCTTTAGGATTAACCTCTTTTTGAGCGGGTTTCTCGTCAGCCTCATCGGGTTTTACCCCCTTGAAATAGTGCTTCTTACCTAAGAAGCCCCAATATTTGCCCGGTTTCCATTTGAAGAGTGATTTCCACGGGTTGAAGAAGATATAGAATTTCTCCACCCGTATACCAAATACACGGGCGAAGAGGAAATGACCGAACTCATGAATTATGACTAATATCGCAAAGGCAAGAATTAACTGTAATGCCTTTATAAAAAAAGTTTCCAATAGTTATGATGTTAAATTTATTTCTCAGATATTTTTAAAGTCCTCAATATTTTAAACTCCTTATTTAAGAGATTATTTGGTTACCAATCCTTTGGCAAACCTTACAGCCTCGGCATTGGTGGCTATAAGGTCGTCGAGAGTTGGTTCGGCGATAAATGGTATTGCATCCATGGTGGACCTCACGATTTCTGCAATCCTGGTAAAGCCGATCTCCTCATTGAGAAATGCAGCGACACCGACCTCATTGGCGGCATTAAGCACACACGGCACGTTTCCTCCCTTGCCGATTGCTTCAAAAGCGTATGCCAACAGCGGAAATCGCTCCATATCGGGTTCTTCGAACGTAAGATTGGCATAGTCGCTCAACTTCATGCGCGGTCCCGGCAGCGCCAGCCGCTCCGGATAACTCATGGCGTAAGCGATGGGGAGGTGCATGTCGGGCAACCCTAACTGAGCCTTGACAGCTCCATCCTCGTATTCGACCATACTGTGCACTATCGACTGAGGATGAACAGCGATCTTGATTCGCTCCGGCGGACAGTCGAACAACCATCGCGCTTCGATCATCTCAAACCCTTTGTTCATCATAGACGCAGAGTCGATAGTGACCTTGGCACCCATGTCCCAGTTGGGATGACGCAGCGCATCGGCAGGCGTCACGCTCTTGAGTTGGTCGGCACTTAGTTTGCGGAACGGTCCACCGCTGGCAGTGAGTATAATATTGAACTCCTTAGAGCGATCCTCTCCCTCCAGACACTGAAATATCGCGGAGTGCTCGCTATCGACGGGGAGAATCTTCACACCATGCCGGCGTGCCAGATCAGTGATGAGATGACCTGCAACCACAAGGGTCTCCTTGTTGGCTAAAGCAATGGTCTTGCCTGCCTTGATAGCCTCGATGGTCGGAATCAACCCCGAGTAACCCACCATGGCAGTTACAACCATGTCGATGTCAGCGTCGGTTACAGCCCGGGCGATAGACTCGCTGCCACACAAAACCTGTATATCCGTGCCGCTGAGAGCATCTTTGAGGGGTTGTTCATGCCGCGCATCAGCTATTACCACCTGTTTGGGCTTGAATTTGAGAGCTTGGCGAGCAAGCAGTTCCCAGTTGCGGTTGGCGGTCAGCAGCGTTGCCTTGAACTTATCGGGAAAAGCCTCGATAATGTCAAGAGTCTGGGTGCCGATGCTACCCGTCGAACCTAAAATCGCTATTCTTTTTATAGAAGTTTCCACGTTTTTTCTGTCAGAGAATGATTATCTGCCGCGAGGGGCTTCGTAAGGTTTATCGGCAACATGCGCCGGAGCACCGGTACCGATATATCTATAGGGGATAATGGGGAGACCGTCGTGCCACATCTCGATGTTGATTGTCCGTGCTCCCTTCGAATTGGGTGCGGGGACATTGGCGACCGCCTGACCGGCATTTATAATATCGCCCGGAGAGACGATGGGGGCACCCAAGTGGGAGTAACGCGTCACGAACCCCCGCCGATGCTGGATGACGACTACGTACCCTCGCTCGGACGGTGAATAATAAGATGATATTATCGTGCCGTCAGCCACACAAGCCGCCGGACTCGTATCCGGCAGTATGATCACTGCTTTTTGAGAATCGCGCGAGTCAGAGGTGAAGACAGCGTTGTCGGATGGGGGGTAGAACATCAATCCGTCGGCAGCCAAGGGTGCCAGGATCGAGATGTTGAACCGCTCCCGATCCTCCATAGTCTTCATGAAACGTTTCTCAGCCTCGGAGGTCGGCAGGAGGGAGTCAATGTCGATAGCTTGCGTCACAGCTCCCGAATCGGTCTGTATCACAGCCGTACGGTCGGTATCGAGCACATGCATTATATTATTAATATATGCCTGATTGCGGTTTGATGCCTCGATAAGTGAGTCGAGCCGCATGAGGTTCATCTCCGACGCCGACCGCTGGTCCTCCCGGAGGTACCCGGGGAGCAGATTATGGATAGGGGTGACCATGATAATGACCCCCGCTATGAGCAGCATTACTATGAATATACCGCACAGAATCGCCGCAACGACCCCTCTCGGAAATGTTGCGTCAAAAAGTGTAGAAAGATGATTTGCATCATCTATCTTGATTCTCAGTAGTTTAGCGGGTTTCATGAGTGTAAAGATTGTTGTAAAATTAAAAAAAATTAAATTAAATTGCAACACGAGAGTAAACAATCTTGCGAAACCGATGTTAGATAGGTATAAGAGCTGATCAACCACTCGTAAAACTTAATCCACTATGAAAGCACAACGGTCGGTTCTTATGCTGAACAAAAGTTCATTTATGTTAAAGTTGAATTTATTAAAAGTTACTTTATGAAGACTAAGCATTTTTACTCACTTCTCGCGCTTTCTGCAGGAGCATTTGCATTTGCACCCTCAGCTAACGCACAGGATGTTTTCGTAGACGAGGCAACTACAGTTACAGAGTTTACCTGCGATAACACCACCCGTTATTTCTCAAATTGGCGTAACAATTGGTTCATCGAACTTAACGCCGGTATCAACCAGCCTTTCGTAGAGAAAGGTATCGGAATGACCGCTCCGGGTCACAATGTAGACCGTCGTCGTATGACACTTACTTACGGTATCGGTTTCGGCCGCTGGGTATCTCCCTACGTTGGTTTCCGTATCAAGGCATTAGGTGGTGCGCTCCACTGGAACAACCCCGTTGCCGGTGATCCCCGCTCAGGATGGTCTACAGCCGACCACGTTAATGTACAGGCTGAGTTGATGTGGGATATGTTTAACTCAATCGCCGGTCCCAACGACAACCGAGTATTCAGCATTATTCCTTTCGTAGGTCTCGGCGGTGATGCAGCTTTCAATTTCTCTTCACCTGATTATAAAAAACCTATTGCGAGCAACGTAACAAAGCGTGACGGAAATATCCGCAAGAGCTCATGGACACTTCCGGTATCTGCCGGTCTTCAGTTCCGCTTCCGTCTTTGCGAATACGTAGACTTCTTTGCAGAGGCTCGCGCAACATTCTACGGTGATAACTGGAACCTTTGCGCATACGATCGTTCAGTCGATGCTAACGTAGCCGTTCTCGGTGGTTTCAACATCAACATCGGTGGTCGCAACTTCGGTAAATACAACCAGTGCAGCGACATCGCACAGATCGCAGCTCTCAACGGTCAGGTTAATGACCTCCGTGCTCAGTTGCTCGGTGCCGGTCAGGAGATTGCAGCCCTTCAGGCTCAGCTTCCTTGCCCCGAACCTCAGGTTATCGAGAAGGTCAGCATCAATGCTCCTTTGATGACTACAGTTCGATTCACCATCAACTCTGCTGAGATCATGCCTACTGAGGAGGTTAATATCTACAACATGGCTCAGTGGCTTAAGAACAACCCCAACGAGAAGATCGTAGTTGTAGGTTACGCCGACAAGGATACCGGTACAGCTGAATATAACATGGATCTTTCTAAACGTCGTGCTGACGCAGTTGCAAATGCCCTCGTAAACAATTACGGTATCGCACGTGACCGTCTCGATGTTAAGTATGATGGTTCAGACGTTCAGCCTTACGACACCAACAACTGGAACCGTATCGTAATCTTCCGTCAGTAATAACGCGAAAGCGAGCAAATAATAATTATTCTTCAGTCGATAACCTCCCCGCTCCGGCGGGGAGGTTTTTT
>CAZAWP010000032.1:14080-17295 GCA_964488855.1 uncultured Sangeribacter sp. | reverse complement strand
TCAATAATAATAACTTTATGTACAAAAAATTTACCTTTTGTATGGGAGTCCTCGCAGCTGCCGTGGCACTGACCGCCGCCGCAGTAGAGAGTGACGAGAATCCCGCCGAGGACACCGATAAGGTGTACACGGTGCCGGTGACAATTGTTCCGACAGATGAACAGATTGCCAACTGTGTCATCCTCGATAACAATCAGGATGGTACTACCTGGTATGCCTATGCTACAGCAGCTGACGGATATTTTTATTATTCGTACAATACAGTCTCCGCTGCCGATGACTGGTGTTTCCTCCCGAAAGTTCACATGGCTCCCGCCAAATACAAGATTTCTTGGGATTTCCACGCTCAGGGTTTCCCAGAGAACTTCCGTCTGTATATCGGTCAGGGTACCAACCCCGAGGACTATACACATGTGCTGATGGAGCAGTTGGACTATAGCAATTCCAACTACGTTACAGAGAGCTGCGAACTAACCATCGAGGAGGAGGGTGACTACCGTCTTGCTTTGTATGCTTTCTCCGAAAAAGATAAGAACAAGATTTATATTCAAAACATCAAGATTGAGGAAATTAATCTTGCCGCTCCTTTGGCTCCGACTGATTTCGAGATGACTTCAAACGGTTTTGAAGGTGTGTTCACTCTCACTCTCCCGACTCAGAACAAGGGTGATGAGGATATGATCGGCGAAGTATCGGCTGAGATTACAATGGATGCTTCAGAGGATGTCATTGCAACTGTCACAGGTGCTCCCGGTGAAACCGTTACAGGTAATGTAAGCGTAAATTCACGTGGTACTCATACATTCACCGCAAAGGCGTTTGTAGAGTCTGACGGTCGTAGTCTCTACTCGGATCCTATCTCAATAACACATGAGTTTACCCGCGTTATCGAGCTCCCGCTGGCATTGGGCTATACTGTATATCCGGATGAGGATGATTCTGCTTTGTGTCAGATGATCGATAACAACGGAGACGATAAGAAATGGAAATTCTATAGTGGCAGCATGCCCAAGAATAATGTGAATGACAATGCATTCCGTTACGAGGCAAGTTGGGGTGATGATGCCGATGACTGGTTAATCCTTCCCCAGTATCAGGGTTCGTCAAACGGTACTCTCCAGATCAGTTATCTCGCAGCTACCAAGGCTTATAATGAGACTTACGAGATCGCAGTCGGTACTTCAAATGATATTGAGACACTGTCTCAGAACGTAGTTTGGAACAGTGGTGATTTCAAATCTGATGATAAGTTTGTAAGAGTTGTCGTAAACTGCAACGTTCCTGCCGGTGAGAACTTCTTTGTAGCCTTCCATGCCACTACTGAGCACGGTTACGGTTCTATCTATCTCCAGGATATCACTATCGTTGAGTCTAATCCTTTGATTCCGTTAGAGCCTTCATTCGGTACACCAGACTTCGACGGTGGTACAGGTATCATACCTCTCACCCTGCCTACTCTCAATATCTCAGATGCCACTATCGAGGGTGTCATCTATGCAGATGTGACAATCGACGGTGATACATACGCCAACGAAGTAGCAGGAAGCGCCGGCGACGAAATAAACCTTGAGTTCGAGGGTCTCAGTCTCGGTTCTCACGTTATCGAGGCTTACGCATACGTAATGGAGGGTGAGAATAAACTCGTCAGCCAGACTGTTTCGTTGAACTTCGACGTTAAGCCCGGTTCAGACTTCTACTTCACTGTTCCTACTGACATGAATTTCTCTGAGGCTATAATGTTAGGTTGTGTAATCATCGACAACAATAACGATGGCAGAACTTGGGCGTATGATTCAAGTATAACCGGAGGTGGAGTTAAATATACTTATTCAGGTTCAAATCAGGGTGATGACTGGTTCTTTACTCCCGCCATCCTTATGGATATTGAGAATGGCGAGTATGATATTCAGTTGAGCATGCGAGCTAACTCAGCTTCATTCGCAGAGCGCTTCGAGATCTTCATCGGTAAAGAGCAGACTATCGAAGCTATGACCATTGAGGTATTAGGTCCTACAGAAACCTCCTCAACCAATTATGAGTATTATGGAGGTACGGTAACCATCACCGAACCCGGTCGTTACTATGTAGGTGTACATGCTATCTCTGATGCTGACAAGTATTACTTATATCTTAAGAATATGACCGTTACTACCGACAGCACTCCTTCAGGTGTTGATATGGCTGATGCAGACGCTGCAACGGTTGTAGGCGCTGACGAGGCTGTCAAGGTTATGGGTATGGCAGGTGAGACTGTAACTGTTTACAACATGGCAGGTCAGCTTGTCAAGAGCATCAAGGTTGCCGACAACGCCGAGATGATCGCCGTCCCCGCCGGTCTCTATGTCGTCAAGGCCGCCGACAAAGCCTTCAAGGTAGTCGTTAAGTAATTATTAAGTATTAAGTACGAGTTACGAGTTACGAAGTAAGGAATTCGCATTCTATAATTAGTAATTAGCAATTAGGAATGGCTATTAGTAATTAGTAATTGGTACTTACACAAGTTAGTTAGAACTTACTTAATTAAATAGTAACCCCCGCTGAGGATTCAGACCTCAGCGGGGGTTATCGTTTATTTCTCAAACCGCTATACCTCTCGGGAGCAAAAGCCTCCGGCTTTTGACACATTGGCACGACGCTAAGTAATCAGATTGGTGTCCCTCCCGGGAGCAAAAGCCTCCGGCTTTTGATACGATGACACAACGTCAATTAGATGTTTTCCTAAACAATCCCCTCGTCAGGAGTGGCTGGGATCGTAGGCCTCCCGGCCTGCGACAGGATCCCTCTCAGCTGTGGGAGCTGGGATTGTAGGCCTCCCGGCCTATGACAGGATCTTTATCGTCAGAAGTGCCTTGCGACAGGCTCGCCACTATCAAGATTGGCTGGAGGAGCTGACATCTCAGGAGGGAAAACCCGCGGAGGCGGGTTTCATCATTAGTAGCCCCCGGTTGCCCGAGATTGCACACCCGTTAGGGGTGCAAGCGAGACTACCGGGGGTAGGAAGGGGTGTGGGAAACAACCCCCGTACGGGGGTTGCACTACCCATCAGGGCAGTTTGGGAACCCAGTCTCTAACTGGAAGAGTTGTGGAAGACCGGTTATTCTTGGTGGGTAGGGGTGTCGCAGGCCGGGAGGCCTACGATCCCAGCCACTCCTGATTGGAGAGAGATCGTCCCAAAGCCAGCGGTTCTAATGCCTACATCGTGCAAAAGCCGGAGG
>CAZAWP010000032.1:6126-13980 GCA_964488855.1 uncultured Sangeribacter sp. | reverse complement strand
AGAGATCGTCCCAAAGCCAGCGGTTCTAATGCCTACATCGTGCAAAAGCCGGAGGGAGTGGCTCTAATACCTATATCGTTCAAAAGCCAGAGGCTTTTGTTCCCGGGGTGAGTGTTGTCGTCGGCATCCCGGGGTAGGAGACGAGGAGGACGCAGTCCTTGACGGTGCGCGGTAAGGTGACCGTGAAGAGGTCGGCATTGGAGCCATCGCTCAGTGTCACCTTGCGGTCCTTGGCACCGCTTAGAGGCTCGAAAACCTGATAAGTCTTCGACAAAGTCGAGGGACGGTTCTTGAGCGCTCCACCTATTGCCACGACCGTGCCACCGCTGATGATGAAACCACTCGTAGAGTTGCAGCTGAGACCCGACGCGGGCGCCGAACCGCCGGTCGCATATACAGTACCGTCGTTGATGACTAACGCCGTCTTGCCCTTGATACCGTCGTCATTTACGGAATAGGCGTTGAGTACCGTTCCTTTATCTATCATTACATCGTCGGCATTGATGGCATCATCGTAGGCATATATATCGACAGTGCTACCCGAGATTGTGACGCTTGTGTCCGACTCAATACCTCTCGAACCGTCGGATTTGCCGAGCGACAACACCTTCATGTTGGCATTAGAGATAGAGATATAGGCAGGAGCCTTTAAAGCCTTTGACGAAGCCGTGAGACCGTCGGAATAGATGTACTGTTCACCGGTGCATACCGCGCTGATCTCTCCCCCTGTAACATTGATGAATGTACCGGCGTTGATACATTTTGACCCCGTACCCTCGGCAAGCATTTCAACGATGCCTCCGCTGATTGTTACGTGGCTGTCCGCCTTGAGGCAGGCACCCGAAGAAGTGTCGTCGTTTTCAGGATCAAACGAACCGTTACCGGTGGTGCGCAGGGCGATTTGTCCACCCTCTATCTCGATATTTTGGTCAGTCTTGAGTACCTTGCCCGCCGGTGAGGCTGTCTGTCCGCAGACGATACCCCCCATGATGCGGATGCCGATACCGTCGGTGGCATCCCCCTTGAAGTGGTAGCAGTTCTTCGCTGACCCGTCTACGTTAAGAGACACTCCCGGGCGCACCACCATGTAACCGTCACCGGCGATGCCATGGCGGTTGTTGCCTGATACACTTAAAACACCCTTGCCGTCGAAGATCATGTCTCCTTCGGCGAAGAGTGCCCCCTTACGGTCCTCAGTGTCCATAGTCCCGCTGCCGAGATAGTAGGGATCGGCAGTATAGACCGAAGCATCCTTAAGTGTATTTTTGGTGCCATCGGCAAGCGTTACAAATACGCGTTTCTTGCACTGGCTGTTGATCGCCGGACCTTTCTTGGAAGCGATCGACACACCATCGAGAATAAGACGGTATTTGGAGGCTCCGTATATCTTGATACCTCCGTCATCTGTTGAGCCGCTGAGCGTTATCTCGATTCCGCAGAGGTCGAGTGTCTGGAAGTCGATGGTGACGTATGCACCGTCGATATAAGTCTTTAGACCGGGCACTGCATGGGTCACGGTAGCCGACGAACCGTTGAAAGCCACCGACACCTTGCGGGTGAACTGTGACAGTTCGTGGTAGAAGTCTCCATTGGTGCCGACTGCGTCCTTGTCCTTATCCGAGGCGAAACCGCCGGCCCACGAAGGCATCTGAGTGGAATATGAGGGTACCATGCCATTGTCTTCGGCAACTCCTTCGGAGGTGACAGGCTCATCATCTCCATTGCCCGGTTCCGGTCCCTTTTCGCTGCACGAGCACACCAAGCCCGCACCCATGAGCAATAATGCTATATACAATTTATTCTTTTCCATTATTATAACTTATAAAAATACCGGGATATAACCATAAGTCTTATCCCGGTTATTATATTTATTCGGTTATTTCAGTTTAAAGGTGTAGCCGATGCCGATGACGTTATAATTCTTCTCCCCTTGCTCGCAGCTCTGCACAAAGCGGTAGAAGAGTTCCACGCGGTTATGGCGGTTGATCTTATACTCCGAACCCAAGGTATATCTCACTTTCTCCACCTCAAAATCCTTGCCGAGATTATTGTATAACTCAATTGAAGCGAAGGGTGTGAAACGGCACTTGCGAGGATTGAAGTCCACGGCAATACGAGAGCGGAGGATATGCTTGTCCTTCTTGCTGATCCATTCGTCATGCTTCTTGGTGCCGTCGGGATCGAACTTATCCACCCACTTGCCGAGACGGTGAGTGTACTGGTACCGTTCGCGGAGAGATACCTCGAAGCGGTTCAGTTTAACCTTACCGGTAATCGAGGCAAAGAGACGATGACGACCTATCCAGTAGGGTGGAATGATATTGCCCTTTTTGGTAGTTTCCTCAAGGGTATGGTTCATCATGAACTTATACCCCGCATCGACCTTGAAATACCTGTGTTTATAGTCCACCATTGCGCCGATAGTGACGCGCTCGGAGGATTTGAGTTGGTTGTGGGTGCGGTATTCCGCTTCGGCGGTGACTCCCCACTTGGGAGTGATGGCAGTCTTGAACGCTGCGGAGGTCCATAGCTCCTGTGCCTGTGCCGCCAATCCCCCGAGGAACAGAACGGCTGCTAAAATCAACTTGTTTCTCATCAGGCATTTTCTTTAGGGAGTTTAAGCATCTTGTTTACTGTGTTCTCGCCGCTTTTCTTCTTGTCGATATAAAAGACCTTGAGCATGGCTGTGTCCTTGAGGAAATCCACCGAACCCACCTGAACCTTGGCAATGTCGAGCCCGAGGCGCTCGGAGAGATCTGCCTTTAGTTCATCGGTCTTGTCGGGAGCTATTAGATCCACGCGGTCATAGATGACGAGTTTCTCCTCGTACGAGTTGGTGAAGGGGAGATGTTCGCAGGTGAAGATGACAGCGAGGAAGATAAGGTTGGTCAATGCGAGTTCACCAAGACTCAATGTGACGGCGAGGGCGTTGATTACCGAGATGGCGATGATGACGAAGAGATAGGTCATCTCGCGCACCGACATCGACTCCGTCCGGTAACGGATGATGCCAAAAATGGCGAATAATCCCAATGCAAAGCCAACCTTGATCTTGACACTTCCGAGGAGGTATATCAAAAAGAAGATACTTACCGAGATGACGGCAAAGGTGAAGAAATACTCTCGTCTGCGACTTTTGGGGTAATACAATCCCGCTATGATAATGAGGATAAACACGGCGTTAAAGGCGAAGCGTATCAGCATCGTTACCATATCGCTCGTGTCTATCAGCGGGGCATCCAATAATTCTAAATCTTCCATATAGTGTTTATTTATTTTTCCTTGAATCAGTTTTTATGTCGCTCTGCCATTTCCCGGCTAATCATCTTCTCGATGTGGCGGAGACGTTCCTTAAAGCGGTGAACAGGCACCTCGGGGTTTGTCAGTGCCATCCCCATGCAGTATTTGCTGAAGCCTGACTCCTTGATGCGTAACTGACGCAGCAGCGAACTGATAGGCGATGGTACACGTCCATCGCGCTTTAGTTCGATGATCACAAGACCGTCAAGGCGACGGTCGGTGCCGGAAACCAAATTGTGGAAGCTCAATCCCGTATCTATCGTCAGTCGTTCGGTCATATCCTTATTGACGAGGGTCAGGCGGGTGAAATTGTTTTCAATCTGGGGGACGAGTTCGGAGTCGGTATAACCCGACATCTCGACAATAAACGACCTGCGCTGTTCGTCGGGCAGTTCGGAGCCCGATTTGATACGACGCTTGTCTGTACGCCCCTTGTTGTTCTTACGTTTGACTTCGAGGAACTCTAACCCGGAGCCTACATATCGCCGAACTCTTATCTTCTTGCGAGTCAGCTTGCCGCGCTGGTGATGGTGATACATCTCATAGTCGGCGGTGTCGTAGTAGCGGGTATAATAGGGCATAGCGACCTGACCCCCGATCTGCTGCACGTAATAGCGGTCGGCAGCCAGGCGGAGGAGATGGAAGAGAGCACCGGTGGTGGTGACGAACTTCGTGTCGGTACGGTTCATCAGCTTCACCCGTTTCATCTCTTCGAGCGATATAGTGTCAAAGGCATCGAGCACCGAAGTGTCGAAGCCGAGGTCTTCATTATGCATGGTTAGTTATAGGCCGGTATAATCCGGTACTATTTGACAATCAAATTTAACAAAGGTTTAACATTTTTGCAACATTTTTGAAAAAGTATATCAAAGGATTTAATAAAATGTATATCAAATAACTTATTAACTTGAACCCATATTACACCCCCGTCGTTTTATTACTATATACAACTGTCCATTAAACTATAGCGCTATGAAATATGTCAATTCGGGTAACGGCAAGATGCCGCTTATATCGCTGTTAGCGATACTGTCAATCTCTCTCACCATAAATATGCCGGGTCTGGCGGTGTCGCCGATGTTGGGCAAACTGAGGGCACTGTTTCACTCCACCGAACTTGAGGCTCAGTTGGTAACGTCGTTGCCAAACCTTTTCATGATACCCGTGGTGATCATCGCGGGCAAGATAGCCACTGCCCGGCGACAGACAGCCGTTCTGATGGCAGGCCTTCTAATCTTCCTCGCCGGCGGTATCGGGTGCTTCTTCGCCGAGAGCATGACGGCGCTCATAGTGCTCGGTTGCGTGGTCGGTGTAGGTTGTGGATTAGTGGTGCCCATCGCCGCCGGATATATATCCGAGTGGTTCATGGGCAGCTCGCGACAGGCTGACCTCGGTCTCAAGTCGGCGACCTCAAACGCCATGGTCATCATCGCCAACCTCTATGTAGGCTGGGTGGTGGTACACAGCTGGCATGCCGCTTTTGTGGTGTACCTCACACCTATTATCCCGTTGCTGCTCGTGCCTTTCATGACGCAGAAGTTTGTGACCAAGCATCGCAAACTCAATGAGGCTGAGATAGCTGCCAACGATGCCAAGCAGGCGCAGAGTGCCGATGATCAGCATCCGTACCACTTCCAGGGCAAGCGTTCGTTCTGGATGCTGGTCAGCGTAATCTCGCTGTATCTGCTATTGACATACGCCACGACTTCAATCTCGTATTACGCACCGTTTACGATGGAGCACTTCGGGATGAACACCACCGAGGTCGGTGTCGTGACAGCGATGTATTACCTCATGTGTGCCGTCTGCGGAGCTACGGTAACTCCGATAAAGAACCTCTTCGGCAAATATACCATTTTCATCTGTCTTGGTCTGTGTGCCGCAGGACTGTTCGCCATCGGCTTCACCCATAACTTCTGGATATACGTTGTGGCATCCTTAGTTACCGGTTTCGGCTATGGCGTAATACAGCCGATTATCTACAACAAGACGACTTATATTGCGCCCGACGAAAAATCAGGTACCAAGTATTTTGGTTATGTGTTGTCTGCCAACTACGTGTCAATCATGATGGTGCCGTTTGTCGATAACGGAGCACGCAAGATCTTCAACGCCGACGGAGACCCGACATTCGTATTCATCTTCAGCGGTGTTGTCTTATGCCTCGTGCTATTGTGGGCTATCCTTAAACGCAAGAACTATGTATTTGCCATCAATCCGGCATCGGCGGCTCCGACTCCCGAGGAGATTGCAGCGAAGTGAGTATATAGTGTTAAGTGTTTAGTGTTAAGTGTTTAGTGTTAAGTGTTTAGTATATAGTGTTTAGTGTTTAGTATATAGTAGATAGTATATAAAGTGATATATAAGCAAGTAATTAAAAAGAAAAGCTATGAAAACAACAATGTTATTGGCCGGTATGGCACTGGCTACTGTAGGCATGGTTTCATGTACATCCGGCGAATCAAAACTGGCATCGCAGCTTGAGGGTACCTGGCAAGGTGAGACCATGAGCATGACCAAAGGTATGAAAGCGAAGGAAGGCAAGAAGGATCGTGCCGCCCGTCCCGACATGGGCGAGATGACCTGTACCCCGACATTCACATTCACCCGTACGCAGGGTACCAACGGCGGTACTATCGACCTCGCCGGTGTATTCAGCCTCACCAAGAATGTAGAGACCATCGCAACCGACAAGCCTGTAGTGGCAACCGTCACCGGCGACATGACAGCTTCCGGCACATGGATGGCAAAAGATGATGACGAGATTATCATCACCCTCAATCCTGAGAAGACAGTGGTCAATGTAGACACCACGGGTCTGAAGCTCGCGTATACCACCCTCACCGACGCTCCGAGTGCTGACCTTGAAGCCATCAGGGAGAAACTCTCGGCAAACGTAGCCGACGTTGTCACCCCGATGCTTTCTGCCCAAGTACAGAAACTCCGCGAACTCGACGACATCAAGATCACCGGCACCACCATGACCGCCGAAGTCAATCACACCAAAGTCGTCCTCAACAAAGCTAAATAGTGTTGAGTGTTGAGTGTTAAGTGTTAAGTGTTAAGTGTTAAGTGTTTAGCATTTAGTTTTTGGTGTTTAGTTTTTAGTTTTTAGTGTAGTTAAAAATCTGCGGAGCGGGTTTCATCATTAGTAGCCCCCGGTTGCCCGAGCTTGCGGATCCGTTAGGATACGCAAGCGAGACAACCGGGGGTTATTGTGTACGGATGGGACAACCCACGGACGTGGGTTGCACTACTTGCCCTTGGGTTTCTTTTTCGGTAATTATGGTTTATAATACCAAAAATTTACTATTTTTGTAATTTGAGTTAGACAATTATTGTTTTCCGAACAAATTTTTTTCATTATGAAACGACAAATACTCAGCTGGTGTCTGGGCACGATGGCATTGTCTGCCTTAGCCACCACGCCTCCCGTGACGATGAGCATCGACTCCGAGGAGGCATTTTCGCAGTGGGTAACTTACGACAACAGTGGTAACTCACAGTTCGTCTACAGCGAAAGCATGGGAGGTGCCCTTCTTGTGCAGGATAAATCAAATCCAAACAATGACTGGTTAATTTCTCCTCCTGTTGAACTTACTGCTGGAGTGACTTATGAGATTATCGCCTCAGTAAAAAATAATACTACCTTTACTGGAGATAAAATCTCATTTAAAATTACAACAGGTCAAGGTACCACTATAGAAGCTCAGTCTAATGAATGCTATAACACTACAACTCTTAGTAAGAGTAGTGATTTCACACAAGTAGATTGTGCTTTTACTCCTTCAGAAAGCGGAGAATATAATATAGGCATCTATTGCTATAGTAGAGCTTATATGGGAGACTTTATAGTAAAAAATATCTCTATCGGCGTTCGTGTCTCCAAGCCCGGCAAGGCTGCAGACGTGACAATCGTGGCAGGTGAGAAGGGTGCTATGAACGCTACAATCTCCTGGACATGGCCTCTCAAGAATGCTGACGGTGGCGACCAGATCGACCTCTCGGGTGCTTATATCTATCGCGGAACGACCTCCTCATTCTCCGCATCAGAATCTTCGTTGGTTCACACCTACGAGGGTACCGGTATCCCCGGCGAGACAGCTTCGTGGATCGACGAAGATATTCCCTCAGCAGGCAAATACTACTACCGCGTCGTTCCGTTCGATGCCAACGGCGTGGCTCCATCCTCAGATGCCGTTCAGTCTCCCTATATCGGTATGGCTAAGTCTGTCGGTCAGGTGTCCAACCTCGTCGCCGAACCCGTTCCCGATTCGGAGACAAGCATCTCACTTACATTTGAGGCTCCCACTGCCAATGAGGGTTACTTCGACCCCGCACTGTTGGCTTACCGCATCGTGCGTGTTACAAACGGTAAAGACGAAGTGACACTCGAAGAGAACTGGGCTGGAGAGCTCCCATACGTGGATCATACCATCACCGAACTCGCATCTTACCAGTATAAGGTGTATGTAGTCTATAACGGTGAGACAGCTTTTACCCCCACAACCTCAAATAAGGTTGTTACCGGTGGAGCGATGGCGCTTCCCTACA
>CAZAWP010000032.1:0-6026 GCA_964488855.1 uncultured Sangeribacter sp. | reverse complement strand
ACCCCCACAACCTCAAATAAGGTTGTTACCGGTGGAGCGATGGCGCTTCCCTACAGCCAGAATTTCTCCGACAGCAATTCACTGGACCTCTTCATGACATTCTTCGGCGAAGAGGGTCAGCGTACATGGACACGCAACGGCAACGGTTATATCATCTTCTGGCAGTCATCGGGTACTGCTGATGCCTACGCAGTGATGCCCAAGTTCCACCTTGAGGCTGGTAAGGCATACGAGCTCAGCTTCAACACATGGATTCAGTCAGGCGGTCCGACCAATTACAAGCATGTATATGTAGTGATGGGTGAAACCCCCGATGCTGCCGGACTTAATCAGGACCTCTTCGACGTGAACGTAGAGTGGCAGTACTCAACTCCGACAAGCGGTATCTTCTCAGTAGAGGCTGACGGTGACTATTACATCGCATTCCGCTGCTACGGTCAGACAAACTCCAACAACGTATGTCTCGATGACATCCTTCTTCAGGAGGTTGAGGCTACTCCGGTTGCAGTTACAGACCTTACAGCCACTCCCGGTGCTGAGGGCGCCCTTGAGGTTACACTCAGCTGGGTGAACCCCACCAAGACTACTGCCGGCGAAACACTTGACACTATCGAGAAAGTAGAGATCAAGCGCGGTGACGATGTAATCGCAACCCTTGAGAATGTTACCCCCGGCGAAACCTCGACTTACACAGACACTGTAGACACCGACGGTATCTTCACATACACCGTGGCAGCATACATGGGTGAGAATGCCGGTGCATGGACTACAGTAACAACATCTTGGGTTGGTCTCGACGTTCCCGGTGCTCCTACTAACGTGGAGGTTACTCAGGAGGAAGATGGTCAGCTTATTACCTTTGATGCCGTGACAACCGGTATCAACGGCGGTTACTTCAACCCCGAACTACTCACTTACGTAATCTACCGTAACGACGTAGTCATCGCCGAGGATGTGACCGAGACCTCTTACCTCGATACAGACACTGACCTGCCCTTGGCAATGTACGTTTACGGAGTCGCTGCGAAGTTCGGCGCTACCGAGAGTGAAATTACAAAGGCTCCCGGCATGATCTTGGGTGATGCCCTCAGCCTTCCCTATAACGCTGACTTCGCCAGTGCAAGCACATTCGATCTCTGGACAAGCACATACAACCAGTATGGCGGCAAGCATTTCATATATAGTGCGTCTAATGAATGTATTCAAGTATCTTCATATAGCAATATCAGTGCTACATTATTCACTCCTCCGTTCAACGCTATGGCGGGAGAAGGATCAGTAACCTTTAAGGCTACCTGCTACAGCTATAAATATCTGGAGCACATCGACGTATATTTATGCAAAAACAATAATGCTGAGGATATGGAAATCGCCACTGTGATAGCTGAGGATATAGAGATTTCTTCTGCAAGCTTTCCCTCTTCTCAGACCTACGACTTCGATATCCCCGACACCGGTAAATATTATATAGCTTATCATGTTCCTGAAGTAAATATGACATTCTCACTCTATGAGACCAAGATCAACCAGCTTACAGTAGGCGTGGATACTGTTTCTGCCGACGGTGCTCTCCGTTACGAGGCAGCGACAGCTACTATCCATACAGCCGGCGGTCATACCGAGGTATATACACTTGCAGGTGCCAAGGTTGTCAGCAGCGACGAAGCTGAGATTTCTCTTGCCTCACTTGCCAACGGTATCTACGTGATCCGTAACATTGACATGGACGGCAACGCTCACGTCTGCAAGATCGCCAAATAACCAACTGTTTTAAGTTAAAATTTTGCGCTGTCCCTCCTCGGGAAAGAAAGCCTCCGGCTTTCTCACAGCGTACAGACAGCACCGTTGGTTTGATCAAAGAATTATCGGAGTATCCGGAACTTACCGGGTACTCCGATATTTTTTGAGCCAATAAAACATTAATTACAACTTAAAAATCAACTTTTAATTAATTTCGGACGGGTACATCTTTTCAAATTAAATAAAATTATTGTATATTCGTTTTTATAATAAGTAGTATGCGGAGTAAAACGATAGAGTTGCACCTCGTATATACTCATAACTTTCCACTCATTAATCACATCATGAAAAAGCAAATCATATTCACATCTCTTTTATGCGGAGCCATGATGGTCTCTGCGGCAGGCTTACGCAAGGCTGCGACAGCCTTAGATGCCAACCCCGGGCTTCAGGAAGCTCCCGTAATAACCTTTGACGGTTTCCGTAAAATAAATATCCTCAATGCCACTGCCGACGGTCCGGCGGTTGATTTCACCATCGTAGGAGGTAATGCACTTACCCCGGTGTTTGCCGAGAGTTTCGAGAACGGTATCGCCGGGTGGGTTAATGACCCCGCGAGTGCCGACATCACCTGGACCACCAAGGATATGGGTGGTGACAAGTCATTCTCCAAGATACGCCCCGGTGACGGTGCCTCACTCTATGTCGATGGACCTTACCAGACCTTCAAACGTGCCATTTCGTCACTGACATCATCGCCGGTGAACGTCGAGGATAAGGCCACCTTGACTTTTTATGCCGGCTATTCGCTCAATTATAATGATGTAGCCTCACTTACCCTCGAAGTATCCGAAGATAACTTCGAGACCGCAGTCAAACTGTGGAGCAGTCTCGACGAAACCGGTAACAAGGTATGGGAATGGCGTTATGTTTCTATCGACATGAGCCGGTTCGCCGGCAAGCAGGTGAAGTTCCGCTTTACATACGGACCGGGCACAGATGACCTTTTCCAGACCGGCGGTTATCTCGGAGACTTCGCAATTGATGCCTTTGAGTTGAGCGTTCCCTCGGTAGTGGATCACGTGGATGTCATGACCGGCGAAAAGATCAATCTTCTCAGCCTTGCCCCCGAGGGGGTGACCTATGACTGGCAGATGCCGGGGGCAGTACCTGCTACATCGACCGAGGCGAATCCCGAGATATATTATACCCGTGACGGCAGTTATGATATTTCGCTCACGGTAACCGATGCTTCGGGCAAGAGTAATACGGTGACACGTCGAAATTTTGCGACAGTAACCGGTTTCGCTCCTACGGCTCATATCATCCCGCCGGCGATGTTCCGCAGTTCGTCGAATCGCAAGCCCCTCGTGGCTCCTTTGGTACCCGTGACATATCGTGACGGTTCTACAGGTTTCCCCGAGACTCATGAGTGGATGTTTACACAGGCTGATGCCGATCCCGACAAGGTCGTGACCTCTACCGAGAGCGACCCCGTCGTATCGTATCCCTACCTGCACGACAAGCTCGCAACGCTTCAGGTCAGCAATCAGCACGGCACGAGCACCGATATGTGCGAGGTTACCGTAGAATATTCATCGGTAGTCACCAACATGCGCCCCGACGACAACGCCACAACTTTCGATATGGGTGACTGGGGCGTCTTTCCCGGTTCAAATAACCGTAAGATCACAGCTTACGCTGAGCGTTTCTCCGCACCTTCCCGCCCCGTGATGATAGATGGTGCATACGTCTATTTCACCAAGGCGCAGGCCGAGGAGATCACCGACCAGATAGCAAATGTGGGTGTGCATCTCTATACTTCGGAGAACGGTAAGCCCGGCAAACGTCTTGATTCGTTCTGGTGGAGTGTATTTGAACTCGACCTTCCCACAGAGTCCGGTACTATGGTAGGAACTTCATTCCCATTCACCGAAGCACCTATCGTCAATGACGAGTTCTTCATCGTGGTAGACGGTATCCCCGAGGTATCCGAGACATGTTGCGTGAGCTTCGGTATGGCAGGCTTCAGAGGCGAGGGTAGCACCGCGCTGATGCTCAAGGATGGCGAATGGATCGACGTTGCCGATTATTTCCCCATTGGCAGCAACCATACTTCATATATGATCTATCCGAGCGTTCACCACTCGGTGATGGCATCCCTTTACGAGGGTGGTGAGGAAGTCACAGTAGGACCGGCAGCCGGCGTCTTCGATTATCCCATCTTCTCCTATATGGGCTATGAGTCGCCCGTCAAGAGTGATTCGGAGTGGCTCCGTACCACAGGCACTGCCAACGGCATGACCGTGGATGACATCCATATCGAGTATGATGCTCTTCCCGCCGGCGTAAGTTCGCGTACAGGTATACTTACCCTCACAGACGGTGCTTCCGAACTTCCGATCAAGGTTGTGCAGAGTCGTTCGACCGCCGTTACCGACATTGCAGACAGTGTAGAGGGTATCAAGCTCTTCCCCGAGATATTTACGGATATAGTACGTGTGTACGGGGTCAAGGCTGGAGATAAGGTGAAGGTTGTAAGCGTAAACGGACAGGTGCTTTACAGCGCAACTGCCACTGAGGCGATGATCGAGATTCCCGCTTCGGATTTCCCCGCCGGAGTCTGCATCATTACTGTAAACGATACTGCGGTTAAAGGAATTAAAAAATAGTTTTCTATTCTTTAATTCGCAAGAGTTAGTTACTTACTTAGGTACTTAGACTTAATGAAATTTACTTATCAGACAAAAGGCACGTGTTCGCGTGCCATTGAGATAGAGGTAGAAGATGGCATCGTACGTTCGGTTCATTTCGACGGCGGTTGCCACGGAAATACACAGGGCATTTCGGCACTCGTTGCCGGAATGCCCTGTGCTGAAGTAATAGAACGTCTTGACGGCATTATGTGTCGCAACAAGGGTACGTCCTGTCCCGACCAGCTTGCCAAGGCACTTAAATCACAACTCGAGAAAGAATCATGAAATTTATCGCCACGAGTGACTGGCATATCGGCAACATGTTCCACGGCAACGACCGATTGCCCGAGCATCGTCATTTCTTCGCATGGTTGATCGACCGTATCCGCGACGAACAGCCGGATGCCTTGCTTGTCGCCGGCGATGTCTTCGACAACGGCAATCCCTCTGCCAATGCGCAGACATTGTATTACGGATTTCTCGCTGAAATTACGCAGCAGTTCCCATCACTGCGCATTATAATCACCGCCGGCAATCATGATTCCGCCACGCGTCTCGAAGCACCTCGTGCCCTCCTGGAGAAATACAATGTAACCATACGCGGCAATGTGCACAGACGCTGGGAGGAAGGGGAGTGGCGTCTCGACTATGACGACCTGATAATACCCGTTGAAAATGCAGAGGGGGAGAGGATGGTGGTCATAGCCGTTCCGTACCTCCGTGCCGACATCACCGGCAACCGGGCTTACTCGGCGGGTGTCAATGAATTTCTGGAGAATGTGTATAATCGCGCCCGGGAACTGTACGGAGATACCCCGATAGTTATGATGACTCATCTGTATGTCACGGGAGCGGAGATAGCGGCTAAAGATGCGAGCGAGAAAATTTTGATAGGAGGTGAGGAAGAGGTAAATATCGCCGACTGCAAGATCACGCCTGCCTATCTGACGTGTGGACATATACACAAGCGTCAGAAGGTTCGCGGGTTAAGCAATGCGCGCTATAGCGGGAGTGTCCTCCCGATGTCGTTCGCCGAAATCAACTACACCCATGGTGTGGACCTTGTTACGATTGAGGAGGGCGGTGAAATAGATGTCCGTCAGCTCGTATATACCCCTCAGCATAGGTTAAGGATAATTCCCGAGGGAGATGAGGAGTTGTCGCCGGCAAAGATAAAGAGCTTGATAAAAAAACAGCTTCCGGAGCGCGTGGATGGAAAATTATCGGACAACTTTGAGTATGTGACGGTAAAGGTGACGATGAAAAATAACGAAGCCGATGCCATCCACGAAATAGAGCAGCTGTTTGAGACAAAGAATGCGGTGTTGTGCAAGCTGACACGCCTTGTGCCGCAGCTCGACCTGACTACGGTCAGCGGCACGCGCAAGATAACGAGCGTCGACGACATCCTGTCGCGCGACCCCCTCGAAGTCCTCGAGGAGGCCTTCGCCATCCGCCACAACAAACCCCTCACCGACACCCAGCGCACCCTCCTCCGCAACCTCCTGTAAGGTGTTATCATATTATAAAATTAAATAAGAGTTGCAGATAAAATATTAATATGGATAAGGATCTTGACATTCGGATAAG
>CAZAWP010000031.1:14380-17429 GCA_964488855.1 uncultured Sangeribacter sp. | reverse complement strand
TTAAACCTAAAGCTAAGAAGCTGCAAAGGATATTGGATAAAGTAATAATCTCACCTAAGAAGAAGGATGAATATATCACAGCCGTGAGATTTCCCTCTCATATTACTTATTATCCTCCATTTGAAGATACAAGTGGGGTAACCACTTTTCCTGCCAGTTATCTATGGCTCTCAGTTTCAAAAGATGATAAATATATCATTTTTAATGTGGATCCCGACTTAGCCATGGAATCGGATATAAAAACACTTTACGTAATCGCAAGGGCTAAATATGATGGCTATTCGGATGATGCATATATTTGGAAAATCAGTTATGAATAATTAAAAGATTTATTATGGGATGGTTTAAGACGGTTATTGGAGTTGTTATTTTGCTTAGCTGCCAAAGTTGCTTACACGAGTCTCACTGGGAGGATGAAGCTCAGGATATTACACTGTCAGAGACAGATAAACGTGTTGTTATAGATCTTAAAGATCTAAACGCTGTGGAGTATACACAAGAATGGGGATATGGCGCTGTATGCATAATCTCAGAGACCCCTATTTCCTATAATCAATGGTGTGCTCTTAATGAGTATTGTTACGGCAATGGAATTTTTACTATCCTTCCTACAGATCAAGAGATTGAGAAGGCCAAGGAGGATATTATAAAAGTACCGGCGTATTATGATTGGCTTAGATTTGACGTTTCCGGCAAGACTGCCAGCTTTAGGGTAAATGCTGATAAAGTAACTGAATCGGATGTTCGGACACTTTATGTAGCTACGGTGTTACAAGGTTCTACGGGATCATACGCCGGAGGGGTTGGATATGTTTATATTTGGAAAGTGACCTATCAGCCTTGATGTTCTCCTCTTATAATCATTAGACAATTCCTAATACACAATATGGCAGCCTTAAAAAGAGAGGCTGCCTTTTTGTGTTTAAGTGGTGAGGAGTTTTGTGTTTGAGGGGGAGGTGGATTTGTGTTTGAGGTGTCGCGATTATTGGTTATATTTGTAAACCTTAAAATCTGAGACCATGCCTGACATCATACCCTCTCTCCCGCTGTCGGTCCGGGGCTCCATATCGGAGGAGGAGCAACTCGCCGACCGCGCGTTTCAGGAGATAGTCCACCTCTATCTCAAGACGCGCCACCGACGTAAGGTCGAACTCATCGAGCGCGCATACCGCTTCGCAAGCCACGCCCACCGGGGCGTGCGGCGCCGCAACGATGAGCCCTATATATACCACCCTTTGGCGGTCGCCCGCATCGTCGTCGCCGAGCTGGGTCTCGGCTCGACCTCGATATGCGCCGCCCTCCTCCACGATGTGATGGAGAACACCGACTACACCCGCGACGACATCGAGGCGGAATTCGGTCCGAAGATCGCCGACATCGTCGAGGGGCTCACCAAGATCTCGGGAGGTATCCTTGCCCACAACGCCGCCGTCCAGGCGGATAAGTTCCGCAAGCTCCTCCTCTCGATGTCGACCGACATACGCGTCATCATCATCAAGATGGCTGACCGTCTGCAGAACATGCGTCACCTTGGCTACATGAGTGCCGACAAACAGGCGAAGATTGCCGCCGAGACTCTATACGTCTACGCGCCCCTGGCTGACCGTCTGGGTCTCTTCAAGATCAAGAACGAACTTGAAGACCTCGCCTTCCGCCACGAGCACCCCGACATATACGCCTTCATCATGGATAAGGTGAACCAGACGGCGGAGTACCGCGACCGCATCGTCGAGGAGTTCGTCGCCCCCGTCCGCCCCAAGCTTGATGCCGCCGGCTTCAAATATACCCTCAAGGCGCGTGTCAAGAGCGCCTACTCCATTTTCAAGAAGATGGAGAAAAAGAAGATACCGTTTGAGGAGGTATACGACATCTACGCGATACGTATAATCTTCGAGAACGAGGACGATGCCCTGGAGCGCCTGCGCTGCTGGGAGATCTACACCTTCTTTACCGACGGACACTCGGTGCATCCCGACCGTCTGCGCGACTGGACCTCGGTACCAAAGGCAAACGGCTACAAGGCGCTCCACGTCACCGTGATGGGTCCGGACGGTCGCTGGATAGAGATCCAGATTCGTTCGCAGAAGATGGATGAGATCGCCGAACTCGGCTACGCCGCCCACTGGAAATATAAAGCCGGTGACGCAGCCGCCGACAATGCCGAGCATGAGAAATGGGTCGACACCATCAAGGAAATCCTGGCGAATCCCGAGCCGAACGCTGTCGACTTCCTCGACACGATCAAGCTCAACCTCTTCGCCAAACAGATATATCTCTTCACCCCCAAGGGAGACCTGATCGACCTCCCGTCGGGTGCGACGGTGCTTGACATGGCCTACGCCATCCACACGCAGTTGGGACATCACTGCATCGCCGCCAAGATCAATCATAAATTGGTGCCCCCGGGTCACAAACTGAGTTCGGGGGACCAGGTGGAGATCATCACCTCGAAGATGCAGCACCCCGACGAGTCGCGGCTTATCCTGTGCCGCACCGCCAAGGCTCGCTCCAAGATACGTGCATGGCTCCGCAACCATAAATAGCTGCCGCCGTCATCTCGATCATACCGGATGACAGCGAATGCATCAGTAACTGTAAATTAAGGAAAAGCAATGGCAAAAACCTCGGGTCACAGGCCCTATATCATGCGCGGGTTATTTCTTTTGGGGGCGATGGCGCTCATCCTCTTCTTCCTGCCGCATCCTGACCGCCAGTCATATAGCTACGAACTCAACCAGCCGTGGAAGTATCCCCTCCTCATGGCTGAGTTTGACATGCCGATCCTACGCGACTCGGCATCTGCGCACCGTATGCGCGACAGCATCGACGCCGCCTTCGTACCCTTCGTGCGTCGCGACCCGCAGCTCGCGCGCAACGCCATCGACAAGTTTGCCAAAAGCGAGAAGAATGCCACCGCCACCCAGAGCGAGCTGCTGAGCCGGAGCCTGGCGTATGTCTACAACCGCGGTATCGTGGACCAGGAGGTGTATCAGCGCATCATGAGCAAGGCGAATCCACGGCTGCGCGAGATGGGCACCGAGAACGGAGC
>CAZAWP010000031.1:10771-14280 GCA_964488855.1 uncultured Sangeribacter sp. | reverse complement strand
ATAGAGATGCTCGACCGCTCGCAGGAGGGAGTCAGAGGACACACCTACTTCTTTATCGGTCAGGCTATATATATCCTTATCTGTTTCTTAGGGCTATACGTATTCCTCTATATCTTCCGCCCGGAGTTTTTCAAGGACCTGCGCAAGATAGGATTCTTGGTTAGTTTTATAACCGTGGTGACGGTGGCGTGCATCATCATGTCCAACTACTTTGTCAACGGTCTGCTACTTGTGCCGTTTGCCATGGTGCCGGTGATAGTGATGATATTCTTTGATGCGCGCACGGCGATTTTCTCCCTCTTCGTGGCGGTGATGCTTTCCGCCTTGGTGGCAGTGTTTCCGTTGCAGTTCATCTTCATCCAACTGTCGGCGGGACTCACTGCGTCGTTTGCCATCCACCAGCTCAGCCAACGCTCTCAATTGCTGCGTGTAGCGCTCCTTACCTTTGTCGCCTACGTTATCAGCTACGGGGCAATAGTACTCTCGACCAACGGCACAATATCGCTGCTGACATGGCGTGTCGTAGGTAGTTTCGCCATCAACTCGGTGATACTGTCGTTTGCCTACATCCTTATCTTGGTGGTGGAGAAACTCTTCGGATTCACGTCTATGGTTACCCTCGTGGAGCTGTCGGACATCAACAACCCGTTGCTGCGCCGTCTGGCATCGGAGGCACCGGGTACGTTCCAGCACTCCATCCAGGTCTCGACCCTGGCATCGGAGGCAGCCCGCGCAATCGGTGCCAACACACAGTTGGTGCGTACCGGAGCGCTCTATCATGATGTCGGTAAGTTAGAGAGCCCGATCTTCTTTACCGAGAACCAGCATGGAGTCAATCCGCATACCGGCTTGAACCCGGAGACCTCGGCGCGCAAGATCATCTCGCACGTCACCGACGGTCTGGCGATAGCCCGTCAGGCAAAGCTGCCGCAGGTAGTGCGCAACTTCATTTCGGAGCACCACGGCAAAGGTGTCGCAAAATATTTCTACACCACCGCCGTCAATGAGAACAACGGTGAGCCGGTAGACAAGGCACCCTTCACCTACCCCGGACCGAATCCGCAGTCGCGCGAGACGGCGATACTGATGATGGCGGACTGCGTCGAGGCAGCCTCGCGCTCGCTGCCGGAGTACTCCAAGGCTACCATCGACTCACTCGTGGACCGCATCATCGACGGCATCGTTGCCGACGGCATGCTAAAGGATGCACCCATCAGCTTCCGCGACGTGCAGATTGTAAAGGATACATTTAAGGAACGTCTCGCCACAATCTACCACTCGCGTATAGCGTACCCGAAGGCAAAATAGAGCGTTTAAAAGATTGTAGGTAACTAAGATTTATCTATTCCAATAGTTACATAAATAAAAATCGCTTTTAAAACGTTTAGATAATAGGCAACCTATTGAAATAAGGTAACCGTAATCTTAAAATATGGCAACAGTAATCATCATAATCAGTATAGTGACGTGGATCATCAGCATGATATGCCTGTTAGGGCGTCGTCCGGCAATGGGGCCGACGCTGTCGTATCTTGCGTTGTGGTGGCTGCACTATGCCCGGATTGACGGGTATAAAGTGCTGCCGATTAATTCCACAATCCTGTACACCTGGTTAGCGATGACCCTCATCGTCATCATCACGGTAATCATGCAGCCGGCACGCATCAGCAGCCAGACCCGCGGCACGGGCTACATGCTCGGCGGTGCCCTCGCCGGTCTCGCCGTGGGATTGGCAGCCGGGTCGGTGACCACGGCTGTATCGGTACTGTACGGCATCATGATTGTAGCTGTGGTATTAGGTATCTTTTTCGGTTACCTACTCTTCACCCGCACACCCGCGGGTAGAGGTCTCAACGTCGCCTCGGGCGATTTCTTCCGCTATCTCCTCGCCAAGGGATTCCCGACCGCAATCACCGTGATGATGGCGGGCATACCGTTGGTGATGCTGATGGCAATGAGATAACCTGATTGCCGGTAACAAGATAACCTTAACACCGGCAATGAGATAACCTGATATATAACCCCCGACAACAATGACACACCGCATATTACATAAACTCCGTATCCTGATGATAGCCGCCGCGACAGTCTGCTGTAGCGTCGGAATGGTCACGGCTGCGGTTACCAACAAGAAGGATCCGCGCCGCAAGATCACCGTGGAGCGCCCCGACCTCGAGGAGATCCGCACCGCGACACTCGATCCGCACAGTCCTTTCTATTTCCCCAAACTCAAGGCAAAGTACGAGCGCAACGACACGACGATGACTCCCGATGAGTTCCGTCATTTCTACCTCGGCTATATGTTTCAGGAGGATTACGACCCCTACCGTGTCTCTCCCTACTCGGGGGTGACCGATGACCTGCGTCTGAAGACCACCCACACCAAGGAGGAGATCGACACTATCCGCAAATATGCCCAGCTGACATTGGAGGACAATCCGTTTGACCTGCGGCAGATGTCGTTTTTGGTGCATGTCCTCAAGGAGAAGAAGAAGGATATGAGCGCCAAGATTTGGGAGTACCGTCTTGAGCACCTTTTAGGAGCGATCAAGAGTACGGGCACGGGCGAGGATATGGAGAATGCGTGGTATGTCATCTACCCCGTCCATGAGTATGACATGGTGCAGCTCTTAGGCTACGAAGCGACCGATGCGGCATATATCGACCCCGGCTACGACTATCTGACGGTGCAGCCCGACGAGACCGACACCCGCAAGCGCGACAAGTCGGCAAAGGGTTTCTATTTCAATATCATCGTCCCGCAGCAGCAGTATGCCCTCAAGCATCCCGCCGTCGCCGGTGACGAACCCGACGAGGCTGAACTCTGATAAGGGAACCGTAAACCGGATAAGGAGGTTATTACGTTATAGATCTTATAGGAGTTAAAATTTATATATTATAAATCTTATAAGTCTTATAAATCTTATAAGTCTTATAAATCTTATAAACCGGATTATAAAAACAAGATAAGAAAAACAAAAAGATATGGAAGAAAAGATTAAAGAAGAGGTGGTAGGACCGGGCAAGTATGTCGAATACTCCTACCGTCTGTATGATGATAAGACCGGTGAACTGTTGTTCGAGACACCTGCCGATGCACCCGACATGATGGTGTATGGTGTTTCACACGAGGTTGTGCCCGGCCTGGTAGCCGCCATGAAGGATCTCAAGGCAGGTGACAAATTTGAGGTGGTATTACCGCCGGCAGCCGCCTTTGGAGACCGTTACGACGACAATATGATGGAACTCGACAAAGAGATCTTCGAGCGTGACGGCAAACTGGCGGAGGAGGTCAAGGTGGATGCCCTTCTGCCGATGATGACCGCCGAGGGTTACCGTATCACCGGCAAGGTTGTCGAGATCGGTGACAAGAAAATCAAGATGGACTTCAACCATCCGTTCGCCGGCAAGACCGTGCGCTATGACGGTGAGGTTATCAAGGTCCGTGAGGCTACCCCCGAGGAGTTACAGCCCACCCACGGTGGTTGCGGAGGATGCTGCGGCAGCTG
>CAZAWP010000031.1:0-10671 GCA_964488855.1 uncultured Sangeribacter sp. | reverse complement strand
CCCCCGAGGAGTTACAGCCCACCCACGGTGGTTGCGGAGGATGCTGCGGCAGCTGTGGCGACGGTTCCAACGGAGGCAGCTGCGGCGATGGCAACTGCGGCGGTGGTTGCGGAGGATGCTGATAAGTAATTTATCAGCAAATCAATGACTATAAGCGAAGAATCCACAATATCTATGAAGAAAACCATATTGCTTGCAACGGTTGCGTTGTGCGCCGTCAGTGCGCGGTCGGAGACAGTATCACTGGACTCCTGCCGTCACATGGCCATACGCAATAACAAGTCGATCATGATGGCAGACGAGGGAGTCAAGGGCGCGGGGTATACGCGCAAGGCTGCCAAGGCCGCCTATCTCCCCGGCATCGACTTCACCGGCACCTACATGTACAACCAGCGCATCATCAACCTGCTCGGTGAGGATGCGAAGCTGCCTACCATGGCGTTTGACCCTGCGACGGGCAAATACAATTACAATATCATGACCGATGCGCAGGGTATGCCCATCAAGGACCCCGAGACCGGTCAGTATATCCCCAAGGAGGTCGCCGTCATCCCCAAGGAGGCGATGAGTTTCGACATACACAATGTCTTTGCCGGCGCGATAACCCTCACGCAGCCTATCTATATGGGTGGCGAAATCAAGGCGCTCAACGACATAGCCAAGTACGGTGAGGCGCTCGCCAAGGCTATGCGCAACAATGCCGTCCAGGAGATCATCTACTCTGTCGATGAGGCTTACTGGATGGTCGTGTCGCTCAAGTCCAAGAAGACATTGGCTGAGAGTTTTGTCAATCTCGTGGACACGCTGCACTACAATGTGGAGCAGATGTATAAGGAGGGAGTAGCCACCCGCTCGGATGTGCTTACGGTCGATGTGAAGCTCAACGAGGCCCGCATCGTGCTCACCAAGGTCGACAACGGCCTGACGTTGGCGCGTATGGCACTCGCCCAGGTGTGCGGGCTGCCGGTAAATACACAGATGGAACTTACAGACGAATCCCTGCGTAACGAGAGCAATGTCCCCGATTATAATTATAACATGAACGAAGTGTACGCGCGCCGCCAGGACTTGGAGGTGCTGCGTCAGGGTATCTCGATGCTGCATGGTCAGGAGAAACTTGCCTTGGGTGCGATGCTCCCCAAGATCGGACTGGTGGGTGCCTACTCGTTCTCCAACCCGAACGTCATCGACGGCTTCAAGAAGCGCTTTGGAGGCGGCTTCAGCGTCGGCGCGGCGGTATCCATACCTATCTGGCACTGGGGCGGCGACTATAACCGTTACCGTGCCGCCAAGTCAGCGACCAATGCACAGCGGCTCCTCCTCGAGGATATGGAGGAGAAGGTGAACCTGCAGGTAAGCCAGGCGAAGTTTAAGTTTGAGGAGGCTTTCAAGACCCTCGACATGACACGCAATAACATGCGCTCCGCCGACGAGAATCTGCGCTCGGCACAGTTAGGCTTCAAAGAGGGTGTCCTCACCACCAATGACGTGATAGGAGCGCAGACAGCGTGGCTGCAGGCCAACTCCGAAAAAATAGATGCCGAGATAGGGGTACGCCTCTGTGAGGTATATCTCTCCAAGGTGCTCGGCACAATGCAATATTAACCATAAGTGACTGTTAATTAATTCTCCATAGTTACTTACATATACTCTCAAAAACTCATATATATGTCAACTCCGGTTCAAAACAATTATAATCCCGAGGAGGTCAGCGGCAAAGACCGCTCCCTGATTCTTACCATCGTCATCATACTGTTAGTGCTTATGGCACTCGCCATCATCGGTTTCCTGTGCATAAAGCCCGAACCAGACACCGTGCAGGGTCAGGGAGAGGCCACCGAAATCCGTATCTCGGGCAAGATGCCGGGACGCATCGCCCGTATCTATGTCGAGGAGGGTCAGGAGGTCAAGGCAGGTGATACCTTGGTACACCTCAACTCACCGCTCGTCGAGGCCCGCATGTCACAGGCCGAGGCTATGGAGGCAGCAGCCAACGCCACCAACCGCAAGGTGGATGCCGGCACACGCTCACAGATCATCCAGGGGGCGCAGGATCTCGTAAACCAGGCAAACGCTGCTGTCGAGATTACTCAGAAGACCTACACCCGTATGCAGAACCTGTTTGCCAAGGGTGTTGTCAGCGAGCAGAAACGTGACGAGGCAAAGGCAGCCTACGATGCCGCAGTAGCGGGCAAGGCAGCCGCCGAGAGCCAGCTCGCCCTCGCCAAGGCGGGCGCACAGAAGGAGGACAAGGAGGCTGCCGAGGCTATGGTAAACGTGGCGCGCGGCGGTGTCAATGAGGTCGAGGCTATCCTCGAAGACCAGTACCTCGTTGCTCCTACCGACGGTCAGATCACCGTCATCTATCCGCATGAGAGTGAATTGGTGGCTACAGGTGCACCGATCATGACTCTCCAGAAGTCTGACCACTGGGCAGTATTTAATGTACGCGAGACTCTCCTCAAGGATATTAAGACCGGCAGCAAGATTAAAGTAAAGATACCGGCACTCGACCGCGAGGAGGAGATGACAGTATTCTATATCAAGGATTTAGGTACATACGCCAACTGGCAGGCGACCAAGGCTACCGGAGACTATGATGCCCGTACCTTCCAGATCAAGGCTCGCCCGGCTAAACCTATCGAGAATTTCCGTCCCGGTATGTCGGTACTTTATTTAGGAGTAGTGAAATGAGTGGATTAGCGGCAATAATGCGTCGCAGCGTGCTGCAGATAGTGCGCCGCCCGATATACTGGGTGGGGTTCTTCTTCCTGCCGCTGTTAGGGTTCCTCTTTATGGGCACGATGCTCAACAAGGGGTTGCCGACACGTGTGCCCGCAGCCATCGTAGACAAGGACGGCACTTCACTGTCGCGCGAGATCACCCAGACTTTAGGGGGTATGCAGATGGTGCACCTCACCCATGAATCAAACAGCTACTCGGATGCGCGCAAGCTGCTGCAGGAGGGTAAGGTTTACGGTTTCTTCCTCATCCCCGAGAATTTCCAGGCAGACCTGCTGGCGGGGCGTAAGCCGGTGATTACGTTCTATACAAATATGACGTATTTCGTGCCCGGGTCGATGCTTTTCAAGACGTTCAAGAGCACGGCGCTCTACTCCAAGGCGGGAGTGGCGATGCAGATAATAAGTTCGGTGGGTCTGGAGTCGCCCGATGCGGCGGCGATGCTGCAGCCAATCAATATCCAGGCGCGCGGTATCGGCAACCCTACGCTCAACTACGGTATCTACTTGGGCAACTCGTTTGTACCCTGCATCCTGCAGCTGATGATCATGCTCATTACATGCTTCAGCTTAGGACAGGAAATCAAGTACGGCACCTCGGTGCGACTGATGCAGATGGCAAACGGCTCGATCGTCAAGGCGCTCTTCGGCAAGCTCTTCCCGCAGACGGTAATCTGGTGGGTGATCATCTTCTTCATGACGGCATGGCTATACAGGTATAACCATTATCCGATGAACGGCTCCTGGTGGTGGTTCGGACTGTCGCAGATGCTGTTTGTGCTCGCCTCGCAGGGCATGGCGCTCATCATCTTTGGTGCGCTCCCCAACCTGCGACTGTCGCTGTCGGTATCGGCACTGTTGGGCATACTGTCGTTCTCGTTGGCGGCGTTCTCCTTCCCGGTGCAGAGCATGTACGGCGCGATGGGTATCTTCAGCTGGATTCTGCCGATACGCTACAACTTCCTTATCTATATTGACCAGGCACTCAACGGTATCCCCGTATATTATTCGCGGATATGGTTCGCGGCATATTTTGCTTTCATGATCCTTCCCTTCACGCTGATGTGGAATATCAAGCGCAATATGGAGCGTCCCGTCTATGTACCCTGATGCCGTCGGGGTGGAGGAATATCCGTCACCCTGCAGCCGTCAGTCTTATCATTAGAGTTTTATGAAGCTAAAACAACATATAAAGGACATGTATCACGTGTATATCCACGAGTTCTCGCTGGTTATACACGATGCGGGCCTTATCCTCTTCTTCACGTTCCTCCCGCTGCTGTATCCGGTCATATACTCGCTGGTGTACAACCCGGAGTTGGTTAAGGATGTGTCGATGGTGGTTGTCGATAATGACCGCACGCCGATGTCGCGCGAGCTTATGCGTCGCTTGGATGCGTGCGACCAGGCCCATGTGATCGGCTATGCCGCCAATCTCCCCGAGGGCCGGCGCGCCATGGATGAGCACAAGGCGTTTGCCATCCTTGAGATTCCGGAGGGTTTCGAGCGTAACATCGGATTGGGTGAGGAGGCCAATGCGGTGATGTATTGCGATATGTCGCTGCTGCTCCGCTACCGCGGATTCTTGGTCGCCACTACCAATGTCATGCAGAGTCTCGGCGGAGACATCACCACCGAGCGCATCAATACCATCGCCCCGCTTGCCGACACCCTCGTGACGGGTGATCTCCTCCCCATAGAGAATATCTCGATGGGTAACATCCGCAACGGTTTCGACTCGTTTATCATGCCGGGTGTGATCATCCTCATCCTGCAGCAGTGCCTTATCTTGGCTGCGGGTATGGCGGGCGGCGCCAAGCGTGAGCGCACGGCAGTCGTCGGCTACAATCCTGTCAATTCGGGACCGTCGGTGCTTCTGTCGATGTTTGCGCAGGGGTTGTGTTACATCACCATCATCATCCTGCCGGCAATCTTCATGATACACTATGTGCCGCTGATATTCTCATTCCCGATGAAAGGTAATCTGCTTGAGGAGATAGCGTTTATCCTGCCGCTGATCATCGGCAGTGTGGCTATGGGTTTCACGCTGCAGGGGGTGGTACGCGAGCGCGAATCGGTGTTCGTAATCTGGGTAATGACCTCAATCTTCTTCCTCTTCCTGTCGGGCCTGATCTGGCCGCGATATGACATGTGGGGATTCTGGCGTGCGGTAAGTGCGGCGTTCCCGGCTACGTGGGGAGTCGAGGGCTTCATCAAGATGAATGCCAACGGTGCGCGTCTGTGGCAGGTATCGGACTGCTACATCAATCTGTGGATAGTGGCGGCAGCCTGGACGGTGGTGGCATACTGCGTGCAGAAATGGATCGTGCGCCCCATCATCGCCACGCGCCTCAAGTCGGCGGCGTAATTTAAATTTGTTTCATCGCCCGGTGACGGGCATCTCGTTTTAAGTGTGAAAAATTTCTTCTTCTTCGTAAGGCGCTTCGCCGGACCTTACAAATGGAACATTGTCATGAGTGTGGTATTCAACCTCCTCACGGCAGTGTTTACCATATTCTCATTTGCGTTCATCATGCCGATCCTGCAGATGCTGTTCGGTCTGGATGCCACCGAGTATCACTACATGGAGTGGGGTTCGGCAGGTATCAAGGATGTTGCACTCAACAATTTCTATTATTACGTATCGTTAGCAATCGGGCACTTCGGCGCGAGCATGACGCTGGCATTGTTAGGCATCACATTGATCGTGATGACGTTGCTCAAGGTCATGACTGCATACGCAAGTGAGTGGTTTACCATCCCGATGCAAAACGGTGTTATGCGCGACATCCGTAACAAGATGTATGCCAAGATATTGTCCCTGCCCATAGGATTCTTCACAAACGAGAAGAAGGGTGACATCATGGCGCGCATGTCGGGTGATGTGCAGGAGGTGCAGGTGTCGGTCATGGCATCGCTGTACTCGATGGTCAAGTACCCTATCCTTATAGCCTTCTATTTAGGGTGCATGATCTTCGTAAGCTGGCAGCTGACGCTGTTTGTATTCATCATGCTGCCGATAGTTGGCTGGGTGATGGGTACCGTAGGGCGTAAGCTAAAGGCGCAGAGTCTCGAGGCGCAGACGATGTGGGGCCAGATCCTGGCGACCATCGAGGAGAGTATCGGCGGACTGCGTATCATCAAGGCGTTTAATGCCGAGAAACAGATGGAGCGGAAGTTTGGCGAGGAAAACACGGCACTTTTCCGTCTCAACAACGGGGTGTCGCGTCGCGTGGCGTTAGCGCACCCCATGAGCGAGTTCCTCGGCACGATTGCGGTGGTGATAATACTGTGGTTCGGCGGTTCGCTGATTCTGTCGGGCAAGTCCTCGATAGATGCGGCGGCGTTCATTTACTACATGGTGATTTTCTACAGCCTGATAAATCCGGCAAAGGATTTCTCCCGTACCGCCTATACCGTACAGAAAGGTATGGCTGCCCTAAACCGCATCGACATGATCATGAATGCGCAGAATCCTATCAAGGATCCGGCAAATCCTGTCAAGGTGGAGGCGACTCCGGAGCATACCGCCATCTCAATCAAGGATGTTACGTTCAGCTACGACGGCTCGCGCAATGTATTGGAGGATATCAACCTTGAAGTCAAGCCGGGGCAGACGGTTGCCTTGGTAGGTCAGTCGGGATCGGGCAAATCGACGTTGGTAGACCTTATACCTCGATTCTGGGACATCGAGAAGGGTCAGATACTCATAGACGGCACCAATATCCGCGACATGCGTGTGGCAGACCTGCGCGGTCTTATGGGCAATGTCAATCAGGAGGCTATCCTTTTTAATGATACCATTTATAACAATATAGCGTTTGGTGTTGAGAATGTGACACCGGCACAGGTGGAGGAGGCGGCACGCATTGCCAATGCCCATGATTTTATCATGGAGACGGAAAACGGTTATCAGACGGTCATCGGTGACCGTGGCTCACGACTGTCGGGGGGTCAGCGCCAGCGCCTCAGCATAGCGCGCGCCATCCTCAAGGATCCGGCAATCCTCATCCTTGACGAGGCGACTTCGGCGCTCGATACCGAGAGTGAACGCCTGGTTCAGGAGGCTCTCGACAAGCTGATGCACAACCGCACCACGCTCATCATCGCCCACCGTCTCTCGACAATCGTAAACGCCGACCTCATCTGTGTGCTCGACCACGGGCGCATCGTGGAACGCGGCACTCATCATGAGCTGCTCGACAAGAAGGGATTCTATACTCGCCTCGTCGAGATGCAGCAGATGAAATAACGGATAGTGGCTGTAACCGGTAATCCGAGGTATGTAAAATGACCGGTGATTATCAATAATTTATAATTTCTGAGAGGTACAGACTTTCAAATATAGCTTTAATGCTGTATATTTGTATGAGTAACTGTTCAAATTAAACCGTTACTTCTCATCTTCCTAAAAACCCGGACTCCTATGCGAGCAATAAAGAATATAACCATACTGACCACCGGTCGTCGTTCGGAGGTCAAAGACCTTATTGATATTTTCAATTCGGGCACGCGCTGCCGAGTGAACCTTGTCATCGCGGACCGTCCGATGACGGCTGACGCCGCCGCTGCGGAGAGCGCAGGGGTTGCTACCGCCGAGATTTCGGCGCAGGCTCTCAATGCTGACCCGGAGGGTGCCGCCAAGCTGCTGCGCGACTATGACACTGCCCTGCTGGTGGTATACGATTATCCTCTGCCGCTGCATCCGGAGGTGTTGAAGGCTGTGGACAGCAATATGGTAGCCATCCCGCCGCAGTTGCATCACAGTATGCAGGCACCGCTTGACCACGCCCGTCTTATCATAAGCGCCCTTGATCAAATGGAGCCGGGGCGTAAGGGAACCACTCCCCCTCCTATCGAGAAAAAGGAGGAGGATCAGGTTTCTGTCGTCAGTGATGAGGTCACCGTTGTCGAGACTCCTGACGAGATTATCGTCATTGACGATGAAACGGTAAAAGAGGAGGTAAAGGATGGTGATATTGACAGCGAATGGGCAGACCGTCTCAAAATCAAATATGAGGCTCCGGTACTGCCGCCGCCTCTGCCCGAGGAAGAGCCTGCCGGTGAGTCGGCGTCAGCGCCTTCGCAAGAGGCGGTAAGTTCGGCTACACCCTCTCCCGTACCGCCGGCACCGCCGGTAATGCCTCAGTACGGCAAGGGTCAATCCGGACAAGGTGCACCGGATTATACTGTCATGCCGTCGACCTATATGTGGGCGTCGGTGTTGGCAACTCTTTTCTGCTGCACTCCGTTGGGTATCGTGGCGATCGTGTATTCGAGCATGGTAAGCTCGCGTTTCTATGCCCATAATTACGAGGGGGCGGTCAAGGCTTCGGAGAGAGCCCAACTGTGGATCATTCTCTCGATTGTATTCGGCATTGTATCGGCGACTCTCTATATGCCGCTGATGATGATAGGAGGATGAGGGAATTAAGGATTAAGAATTAAGGATTAAGAATTAAGGCTACGCTTTAAGGGATTAAGAATTATAGGATTGAGAGCGGAGATAGAGACAGGGTGGAGGAAATATAGGGGTACGCTCCTTGTAATCGCAATCTGCGTGGTTATCGCGTGCTTGTATTTCGTCATAGACCCTACCACAAGCCGGTGGGTGCCCAAGTGCACGGTCTATTCTCTGACGGGGTATAAGTGTCCGGGATGTGGCAGTCAGCGGATGCTCCATGCGCTGCTGCACGGCGATTTGGGAGCGGCATGGCATTACAATGCTTTCCTGCTGTGCGCGATACCTTTTATAATCTTCGGCGCGGCTGTGGAGGCGGCGCGCAAACGTTATCCCAATCTTTATGCGCAGGTATATTCGATGCCGGTAGTCATCACTGTCTGTGTCCTGATAGTGCTCTGGACGATCGGCAGAAATATTTTTGCTTAAGCTAACTTAACAAAGGGTAGACTTAATCTGGTGAAAATCGCAAAAATTGAACTTAATCACAGGTAAACTTAATAAAGGGAATGGGAAAACCGATGTTTCTTATAGGATATATGGCGAGTGGCAAGACGACTTTCGGTCGTGCGCTGGCGCGTAAGTTAGGGGTAGAGTTCATCGACCTCGACTTCTATATCGAGCAGCGGTTCCGCAAGAGTATTCCTGAGATTTTTGCGGCGGAGGGGGAGGAAGCTTTCCGGCGCATGGAGTCTTCGATGCTACACGAAGTCGGGGAGTTTGACGACGTGATCATCGCGTGCGGCGGTGGCACGCCCTGTTTTTTCGACAACATGGATTACATGCTGTCGCGCGGCAAGGTTGTGTTGTTAGAGGCAACTCCGGAGCGTCTGTTGGAGCGTCTGCTATTGAAGCCGTCCAAGCGTCCCCTGGTCAAGGATAAGACTCCGGATGAAATCCGCGCTGTTATAGAAGCAGGGTTAGCGGCCCGCGAGCCGTATTACTCGCGCGCCCACATCCGCTTCAGCGGCGAGCAGCTCGAAGATCGCCGCCAAATCGACGCCACCGTCACCCGCTTCCTCACCGACCACCATCCCTAATCCCTTCATACAGATAGTAAACCTCAATAATTTTAGATTAGATATAAAAAGCTCCTTAATACCTCTTTGGTGTTAAGGAAATTTTTTATAATTTTGTAATCAAGAGATTCAAATCCGGGGGAGAAATCCCCGGTAATTAGTAAGAAGCGTTTCTTGCTTTATCCTTTCTCGGAAATCGCCAATTTTCACATGTACTAAGGACAAAGCAGTCAAGGATCGCTCATGCTTGTCGTATGTCCACTCCCCGACAAGGGGATATCGATATTCGATAAGGCGTGGGAGTGGACTGTTTATTTAGTACAAGGCGTTTGGCGATGCCTCCGAGAAAATAAATCAGAACATCGTTCCACGTCTTCTTTTTTTGTACCACCGGTGATGAGGGAACGGATTGCCGAACAACTTAACATATTATAAATGAAACGAGTATTACTCTTTCTCTTCACACTGATGTGTGGCGTTTCCCTCATTACAAGTTGCAGCAAGGATGACGACGGACCCGATGACGGCGGCAACAAAGGGGATAATAACTACGGACAGTTAGGAAATAACCTGATCACTATCGGTTCGGCCCGTGATGTCACTTACACTACTTGCGTGCTATTGGGTACTGTAGATTTTCCTAAAATTACCAGCGACCATACCTACGGTATAGTTTATCTTGAGGCTGTGGATGCCACTGATTTCGATTACGACACCAAACTGATTGACGGCGGTCATAGTGATAAGACTGACAAAATACAGTATTCGTGTATTTCTGTTCAGATCACTAATTCTGCCGCTGACGGCAAATTTGAAAAACAGCTTATCAATCTGAAGCCAGCCACTGTTTACTATTATCGCGCTTACGTACGTATCGGTCAGAATGTAAACTACTCAAAGATTGAAACTCTTACTACCAAGGATCCGATGCCCGAGATTACCATGACAACCCTTGACGCTTCGGATATCTATGCAGTAAAGGGTACTATGAACGGTGGAGTGAACGTAGGTAACCTGATGGACGTAAATGAAAATCAGAAATACGGATTTATCTACTCGTCGGCTCCCCAACTCAATACAGCAGAGAAACTTACCTACGAGTACTACGAGAAATGGATGCAGAACCATTTCGAGACCGACGATGAGATCGAGAAACCGAATGAGGTGATCACACAGACCAATATGAACGGCAAGATCACCAGTGTCGTCAAGGATCTTACTATCGGAACTACCTATTATTACCGTACATTCTTCAGCTGGAACGGTAAATATTTCTATAGCCCTGAGGTCAAGACGCTCACTACCTTGGGTCTAAATGAAATTACTGTCGGTACCAACCGCCCGGATGATGTAACTTATAACTCGGCTACGTTGAGCGCCACCATTCCCTTCTCGAAAATCGGATATGATGATGTAGACTGTGGTTTCGTCATCTCTAAAGTATATTCAA
>CAZAWP010000030.1:12363-17577 GCA_964488855.1 uncultured Sangeribacter sp. | reverse complement strand
GGATTCATCTACGCCGACATGTCGGAGTTGGTTTCTTAGGGCTTTGTTCCAGCCCCATGGGACAATCTGCGTTATCTTACCCGGAACGAATTTCCCCAACGACCCGAGATTGGTAATGAGTATGCCGCTTTCAGCAGCCAACCGCTTGAGTGCCTCCCGGCTATTATCAGAAAGAGAGTCCGTAGAAGTTAAAAGTGACGAGTTGGGAGAAGAGACCGGGGAAGATAAACGGGCATTGCCGAGGAGGTCATCAGCTACGGCAATGACATCTCCCGGGCGGGCAAATAGCGCCGGCAGTAATGCAAAGTCAGCGCGCACTTCCTTGATTGCACGCGAGGGAGTATAGGATGCCGAATTGGTGGCGAGTGCCACATCGGTCTCGGGATTACAGATATAGACGGTCATAACTGAAATAGACAGTCATAGACATAAACGATCATAAGGGAATGCGGTCACAGATATAGATAGTCATAGTGGAAAATAAATAAGGAACATACAGCCCGGTTTATCGGGCGGTATGTTCCTTAAAGTTATCTGTGACTTATTTTATACATAAGTGAGTGAAATCAATCCTCTTTGAGGTGATCGCGCTCTTTTGACGGATTTGAGAAATAGAGTTTATGCTCTACATACTCCTGAGTGGCGATAAGAGTGGGCTTGGGCAGACGTTCGTAGAACTTTGAGATTTCGATCTGCTCACGGTTTTCGGTTACCTCCTCGAGAGTATCGTTGGTTGTAGATGCGAATTCCTGCAATTTCTTTTCAAGTTCCTTCTTGAGCTCGACAGCGATCTGGTTGGAGCGTTTGCCGATGATGCATACAGTCTCGTACACGTTACCGGTCTGCTCAGCCATAGCCATCATGTCGCGTGTCACTGTTGTAAGCGGAGCGTTTGTCTTCTTGTAATCCATAACTTCTATTATGATACTGTTTTTTCTATATTTTGTCACATCATCAAGTGGTGGTCAGGATGAGAATTGAATCTCAACCCCGTGCCGGTCAGATACCTGCATGTTTCTGAGCGATCTTGAAGATAGCCTCAGCTTCCTTGAGATGTTTGGAGTTGGGGTTATTGTTGGTAAAGGAGTAATATTCGTCGACAACGTCGCGGTATCGGATAGCCTGACGCTCATTGACACTCTGCTTTGCCTCCTGGAATTTCGATTTGAGGATAAGCAGCTCGAAATCCTCCTTATATTTGGAATAAGGGTAATTCTTGAGGGCATTCTGCGAGACGATGATCGCGCTCTCATAGTTGTTTCCCATAAAATTACCGAGGTTGTAATAAAGCTGAGCAGTCTGGAGCTCCTTGAGGGTCAGCTTGTCCTGCATCTCGAAGATTGCATTCTGAGCGATGGTAACCCTGTCGGAACGGGGGAAGTAATCGAGGAAGCTCTCGAGTTCCTCGATAGCCTTGACAGTATTTGACTGGTCGAGCTGCGGGTCTGGAGAGTCGAGGTAATAACCGTAGCCGTTGTAGAACTTCGCCAACTCTGCATATTTGCCCTTGGGGTAACGGGTGAAATATGTCTTGAAGTAGACAGCCGAATTAAGGTAATCCTTATTCTCGTAATGCGACATGCCGAGGAGGAAGAGAGCATCCTCACCCTTGGCGGTGCCGCGCAGGGGTGTGATCAGATCCTGCAGGATGGTAGCAGCCTGGACATACTGCCCTTTGTCGTAAGCCTTGCGGGCATACTCGAATTTGTAATCCACATCCCGGCTTTTGAGAACCTTGGTGTATTCACCGCAGGAAATCATCATCATTACCAGCGGGAGAATCAGGAGTATTCGGCGCATCTGATTGGTTTCTTTTTGAAGTTAGTGAAGAGAGAGCCGACCGTTGTCGGCGATGTCGCAGCACACTACGGCGCATTGACTTGCAAAGATAATAAAATTTTTTCAAACGGCAGCTCAATTAATGCTTTTTTATTTTTTAATGAGTGATATTAGACGTGATATAGGTCGCGGATAGGATAAATATTGGCTACTTTAAGAATAAATCGGGAAAAAAGATTAAATTTGTAGTTTGGAAACACGCCCTGCAATCATTCCGACAGGCGCAATATCAAACATATTGACCCATATCTATGTCTGACAATAGCAATAACGGCACGAAGGGTGGCAACCAACTTATTGCGAAGCACCCCATCATCGCCAACATCATAATTATAATCATCATCGCCATTATCGGTATATATGCCGTCTATCTGGTGATAGCTCTCTTTACGAAGCACGGGCAGAGCGACACTGTGCCAGCTGTGGAGAATATGTCATACACGCAGGCGATCAACATCCTCCACGACGAGGGATTTCGTGTGGACATACGTGACTCGGTCTATCGTGATGATGTGCGTCCGGGTTACGTCGTCGAGCAGTTCCCCAAACCAAATTCGGTCGTGAAGCCGGGACGCAAGATATTTCTGTATATCAATTCGGTGCATCCCAAGGAGGTCGTAATAGATGATGACAATCATCCGACCGAATATGCTCTTAAAGGCGTTTCGTCTCGTTCGGCACAAGCCAAACTTGAAGAATTGGGTTTCAAACATGTAAGAATACGCATGGTCCTCGGATCGTCGGATCGTGTGGTTAAGGTTACCGCCAATGGCAAGCCGGTCTACAAGACGCAGAAAATACCTGTCAATGCCAATATGGTGCTCGAAATTGCTGACGGCAGACTTGATGCACTAAAGGATTCGCTGCAGACACTCGAATACTTGGAGTATAGCCGCGAGGAACGTTCGTCGGGCGGTGAATCCGACTATTTGGATGAGTCAGAACAGGGTAACCATGCCGCCGAGAGTGAGGAATCGGGCGATTATGATCCGGATGCGTTCAACTGATTGGTATAAAGGCAAATTTGAGAAGAAACTGAGATGGCGGATATAGATACAATAGATAACGCGGCAGAGGAAGAGGAGAGCGTAGCCGAACCTGATTATGTCCTCGAAGATGGCAGGGAGGTCTACGAGCATTTTAAGTTTGTTGCCGACAAAGGACAGCAGATGCTGCGGGTGGACAAATTCCTGGCGGCGAGGATGGAGAAGACCTCGCGCAACCGTATCCAGCAGGCAGCCGATGCCGGGTGCATCATCGTCAATGGGAAAGCTGTCAAGTCGAGCTATAAAGTAAAGCCGGACGATGTCATCAGCATCGTTATGGATCGTCCGCGCTACGAATTTGAGATAATAGCAGAGGATATTCCCCTCGACATTGTATATGAAGATGACTACCTCCTTGTTGTCAATAAGCCGGCGGGTCTCGTCGTGCATCCCGGACACGGCAATTACCACGGCACACTCGTCAATGCGCTGGCGTACCATTTCCGCAATGATCCCGACTATGATGTTTCCGATCCGCGCCTTGGACTCGTGCACCGTATAGATAAAGATACTTCGGGACTGTTGGTGGTTGCCAAGACTCCGGAGGCCAAGACCGACCTCGGGTTGCAGTTCTACAACAAGACCACCCGTCGCGAGTATGTGGCGCTCGTATGGGGAGATTTCCCGACCGATAAAGGCACCATCACCGGAAATATCGCCCGCAACCCGCGCAATAAACTCCAGATGGCTGTCATGGATGACCCGGCAGTCGGCAAACATGCGGTAACACACTACGAAGTCCTCGAACGGTTCGGCTATGTGACGGCAGTTAAATGTGTCTTGGAGACCGGACGGACTCACCAGATTCGCGTACACATGCTCTCGCAGGGACATCCGCTGTTTAATGACGAACGGTATGGCGGTGACAAGATACTACGAGGCACAAACAGCGCGACTTACCGGCGCTTTATCGAGAACTGTTTTGCAGCGTGTCCGCGGCAGGCATTACATGCACGCACGTTAGGGTTCCGCCATCCGATCACCGGCGAGGAAATGGACTTTTCGGCACCGATACCGGACGATATGACAACGTTATTGGAGAAGTGGCGACATTTAAACGAATAGAAATGGCGACATTTGATGATTAATAGGGTTTAAATTAGTTTTTAAGGGCTTAATTTGTTATATTTGCAGAGGGTCCCTAAAGCCCTGCATTAACCATGAGTACACAAGACGAATTATATAGTGATATAGCCCCTTACGACGATTCCCTTTTTCACGGCAAGATGGAGCAGTTGGTAACCCAGCCGGGATTGCTGCATGCCCTCAATTACATCATGCCACCCAATGATGTACCGGTGCTGATCGACGAATTGCTGAAAATCAATAATAAGTATGATTTCCAGCATCAGATCATGTACCCGTTCCTTGAGATGCTTGCCAAAAAGACAACGTCGGGAATATCGTTAGGTGGTGAGAAATATATAAACCCGGCACTTAACTATGTCTTTATCACCAATCACCGCGACATAGTTCTCGATGCCTCGTTTCTGAATCTAACATTCCTGCGCCGCGGAATACCGACATCGGAGGTGGCGATCGGTAACAATCTCCTCATCTACGACTGGATCACGGACTTGGTGCGCCTGAACAAGAGTTTCATAGTAAAGCGCAACACCGGACTCCGCGAGGGATTGGAGGCAGCCAAGAAGTTGTCGGGTTATATCCATTACGCCATATTGGAGAAGCATGAGTCGGTATGGATCGCCCAGCGTGAGGGTCGCGCCAAAGACTCGTCCGACCATACGCAGGAGTCTGTAATCAAGATGCTTGCGCTCGCCGGTGAGGGTCAGTTTATCGACAAACTCAAGGAAATCAACCTCATGCCGGTGTCAATTTCGTATGAGTTTGATCCCAACGATTATCTGAAAGCCAAGGAGTTCCTGTTACGTCGCCGTGATCCGGAGTTTAAGAAATCGCAGCGTGATGACCTCTTCAGCATGGAGACGGGTTTGCTTCAATTCAAGGGGAGGGTACATTTCCAGCTCGCACCGCGTATCAATGCTAAACTCGATTTGCTCGGTGACTTTAAGGATAACAACACAGCTGCCAAGTGCGTCTGCGCCATCATCGACCAGGCGATACACCGTGGTTATGAGATCTTCCCGATAAATTACGTGGCGTTTGACCTGTTGCATAAGACCAACCGTTTCAGCCGCAAGTACACCGAGGAGGAGAAAGCGAGCACCTTGGAGTACCTTGAGGCGCAGCTGAATAAAGTTGATGTAGAGAATATCACAGCAGAGGAAAGGGAGTTTATGATGGAGATGATGCTCGTCATGTATGCCAACCCCCTCAAAAACAAACTCAAGAGTCTCGTCGGCGAAGT
>CAZAWP010000030.1:8830-12263 GCA_964488855.1 uncultured Sangeribacter sp. | reverse complement strand
ATTAATGCGCAGGATGCGGATTTAATCGTATTTACCGGTGACATAGTTAGCAGTTACACAGATGAGATTAACCCGTTTATCCCTATCTTGTCGCGTCTGAACGCACCGCATGGTGTGTATGCCGTTTTGGGTAACCATGACTACAGCGACTACTGGCACTGGGATAGCGACAATGACAAAATGGCAGACCGAGCCAAGTTGCAGGAGATATTGCACGAGATGGGTTGGAAGCTACTTAATAACAGCAGTACCCATTTGATAAACAGGGGAGATACGATTGAACTGATAGGAGTGGAGAATTGGGGAGAACCACCGTTCACGACTTACGGCGATATTTACAAAGCATATCCGATGTTTTACAATCCCGATTCGGTGACAAATGCCCGGTTTAAGATTTTGCTGTCACACAATCCCGAGTATTGGAATCGCGTACTGTCGCATGAGACAGATATTGACCTGACACTCTCCGGTCATACGCATGCCATGCAGATGACCGTGGGTAAGGGTAAAAACCGGTGGTCCCCAGCCAAATATAAATATGAACAGTGGGGAGGTATGTATGGGCGTGAAAATGCAAAAGGTGACAGTGTCCGCCTGTATGTCAATATAGGTAGCGGAGAGGTCGGAATGCCGGCGCGGTTCGGTGCCACCCCCGAAGTGACCGTATTTACACTCAAATCAGCGGATAAGAAGTAGGGTATGGCATCCGGGCACAGAGTCATATTATGTTTGGGGAGTAATGTGAGCGACAGATGTCGCCGCGTAGCAAATGCCACTCGATATATGAGTACTATCCTTCAGGATTGGGTGTACACCCAGCCTTACGAGACTCCCGAACGTGACGGCGCGGAAATACTGTACTACAACTCTGTGGGGATTGGAGTATGGGAGGGGGAAGTTACCGAACTGAATCGTATTCTCAAAGAGTATGAAGTATCAAACGGGCGAGATGCCGGCGCAAGGGCTGTCGGAATTGTCCCTATAGATATTGATATCGTGGTATGGGATAATGAAGTGATACGACCGAATGATTTCAATTCGGATTTTTTCAAGATAGGTCTTAAAATTTTGCAGCCCGATAATATAGGTAAATGCCGATAGCGAGATAGATTACATTGGGAATCTCCATCGCGATAAAGGGTGTGGTCAGTCCTGAGATGGCAAAACTTGCCGTCACCGTAGAGAATAGTATATAACTGAAACTTAACGCTAATCCGACACCGATATTGAGACCCATACCACCCTTTGATTTCTTTGAAGAAAGTGACATTCCGATAAGGGTAAGGATAAAGGCGGCAGCCGTTGCTGCATAGCGACGTTGCTGCTCGATCTCAAACGCCTGAATGTTCGCCACTCCGCGCATGCGTTGCTCCTTGACGTAGCGGGCAATCTCGGGGGTGGTCATCGTCTCCTGGTCATTATGTGAGATAAGGAAGTCACGAGGTTCGATGGGGATGATAGTGTCGAGACGGGTGCCGGTCGTTATCTTCTCGCGCGTGCCATCGTAATCGCGGATGGTGTAGTTGCGCACCGTCCAGTGATATAGACGGGTGGTGTCATAGGTAACGGATTGCGCTGTGAGCCGCGACTCCAATTCCTTGTTCTTAAATTTATCGAGGATAAGACGGTATCCGGTCTTATTATCCTTTTCGTAGCGTCCGAGATAAAAGACAACATCGGGGCGTGCCATCAGTTCGATGTCGATACCGGTCTTAACCTCCTTGTTCTTTACATATTTATTGGTATAGGCAATTCGGCGAACGTTAGTGGGAGGTACTATATAATTGCTCAGCAGGAAAGTGGCGGCAGCTATGACGGTTGCACCGATCATATAGGGACGGAGTAGGCGTCCGAAACTGATGCCGCTCGCATGCATGGCGATAATCTCCGAATTGCTCGCGAGTTTGGTGGTGAAAAATATCACCGAAATGAAGACGAAGAGAGGGGAGAGCTGGTTGGCAAACGAAGGGAGAAACGACATGAAGTAGTCGAAAATTGTCTCCTTGAAAGGCGCGGTGAGAAATGCGTCGAGTTTCTCGGTAATATCAAACATCGAAATTACGGCGAGAAACAGGATAGTTGCCAAAATATACGTGCCGAGGAATTTCTTGAGGATGTAAAGGTCAATAAGTTTTAATGAGAAGAGATCCTTCAATCGTTCCTTAAACGGCACGTGACGTAACGCATCGGACCGTTCTTTAAGAACAGCCTTGATACTGACCATATTTAGTCCGATGCGTTTCGCTTTCATTTGTTGATAATATTAAAGCCGACGGGTTACATTCTCGACCATCATGGGCTTCCATGTGGCGAAGTCGCCGGCGATGATATGCTTCCGGGCTTCGCGGACCAACCATAGATAGAAAGCCAAATTATGGATGGATGCTATCTGCATGGCGAGGAGTTCCTGACTCACGAAGAGATGACGCACGTATGCCTTGGAGTATTCCTCATCCACGCGGCTCGGCCCACCCGGATCAAGAGGGGTGTAATCATCCGCCCATTTCTTGTTGCGCATGTTCATGATGCCGTGACGGGTGAATATCATGCCGTTGCGACCATTGCGGGTAGGCATGACGCAATCCATCATATCGACACCGCGGTCGATGGCTTCGAGGATGTTGGCGGGAGTACCCACACCCATGAGATAACGGGGTTTATCTTTAGGTAGAATCTCGTTTACCACCTCTATCATCTCGTACATCTTTTCCGTGGGTTCGCCGACCGCAAGTCCACCGATAGCATTTCCGTCAGCACCCAGGTCTGCCACGAACTTGGCAGACTCGCGACGCAGGTCCGGATATACGCAACCCTGGACGATTGGGAAATATGCCTGCGAATAACCGTAAAGACCTTCGGTTTCCTTATAGCGTTTCCAACCGCGCATTAGCCAGCGATGTGTAAGGTCGAGGGAGTTACGTGCGTAAGAATATTCGGAAGTGCCGGGAGGACATTCATCGAGGGCCATCATTATATCGGCACCTATGATACGCTCAATATCCACGACACCCTCGGGAGTGAAGAGGTGTTTGCTGCCGTCGATATGGCTGCGGAAATATGCACCCTCTTCCTTGAGTTTGCGGTTTGCCGAGAGTGAGAAAACCTGAAAGCCTCCCGAGTCGGTAAGGATGGGTCGTTCCCAGCTGTTGAATTTATGCAGACCACCTGCCTGCCGGAGAATCTCAAGACCGGGGCGCAGGTACAGGTGATAGGTGTTTCCTAAGATTATCTTGGCATCGATGTCATCGCGTAATTCGTGCATGTGCACACCCTTTACGCTCCCTACTGTCCCTACCGGCATGAAGATAGGGGTGGGGATGATACCGTGCGCGGTGGTGATTTCACCGGCACGGGCATCGGTGCCGGGTGCAGTTGCTTCAACTTTAAAGTCCATGTCACAAAATTAACAAAAAACTCGGTCTCCCACAAATTA
>CAZAWP010000030.1:3719-8730 GCA_964488855.1 uncultured Sangeribacter sp. | reverse complement strand
TTACCGATTACGGACGGTTTGCAGTAAATCAATATAGCTTATTTCTTTACAATCTTGGTAGTGCGGATGGTGCCGTCAGAGAGAGTGGTGCGGACGATGTAGAAGCCCTGCTCGGGGTTCTTGATCTCGAAGCCGTTGATGTCGTAATATTTAACACCAAGAACTTTGGCATCTGCAGCTACAGCATCAATAGCATCAATCTCGCTGGTGATGACGTATGACTCAAGAGTGTTTCCTTCCTCTTCGCTCTCCTCATCCTGGTTGAAGAGGTAAGCCATAACACCACCGGAGATTACAGACCAGTTGTCGCTTACGCATACGTGACCGGTCATGAGCATGGTCTCGGTGAGTTCCTCGTCAGTATCCCAGTCGTAACCGACGGTGATGGTCTTCTTATATTTCTCGTTCATCCACTCCATTGCCATGGGATTGACCTCAGCGATCTTCTCCTCGATACCTACATACTTGTCAGCGCCGGGAAGGAGCACGAAACCCTGGGGAGGACGCTGAACAGCTGACCACATGCTGGGCTGGGGTGTTGAGGCGATTACCGAACCGTCAGAGAGAATCTGTGAAGGAAGGGGGTACTTGTCATCACCTAAATCCTCAAGTTTCTTGATCTCGGAAGTGGCGAGGTCTATCATATAAGTAGGATATGTAGATACAAGAGTAGGCCACTCGGGAATGGAATTATCCTCAACCTCAACGTCGGCAGCCATTGCAGCTACCTTACCCTCTGCATCCATGGCAAAGCCGTTGCGCAGGAAGAATGTTGATTCAGCCATAATCTGCTGAAGATCCTCGAAATACTTGTTATATACCTCGTTATAGGCATTGGCTTTCTCGTTATAAGCATCGGCAGCCTCATTGTAGGCGGCGATTTCCTCATCAGTCATGAAGTTGTAGAACTCGGGATATTCGAGTTGGTAACCGCTTTCTACCCATGCATCGTAGGCATCCTGATACTGCTGATACTCCTCGGGAGTCATATAATCCTGAATTTCGGGGGGAATTTCAGTGAACTCGGCAGGCATCTCTGGGATGGGAAGCTTATTGGGGTTGATAAGAGACTCGGTAACGAGTGAGTAGCTCCATTTGTCATCGCTGCCCTGAGTGAAGACGATAGGATATACAGCCATACCTGAGTTGTCTACTACCTGGCCCATGATGGTCTTGCCGTCATTGCTGATGAAAGATGCAGTCACATACTGAGGAGCCATGCCTAACCAATCCTTGTCGGGATAGGGGAGGATATTGACTTCGCCGAAAGTGCCGTCGGCATTAACATCGAAGTACATAGGAACGTACATGATATTGCCGTCGGGATTGTACTCACTGCTCATGTCAGGATTTAAGACCCAGCCGATTACGCGGCTGCCGTCGCCGGTAATGGCATTGAAGTTGCATGATGCAAACTCCTCTGAGAATGAGGTAAGATCGACCTCCTCACCATTCTTGAGCATTACAGGTTGGTCGCTCTCTGTTGCGCCCACTACTATTGAACCGTCGGCACTTACACAGTTACCCGATCCTAAACGGTAGGCAGGTAGTACGATACGTTCGCCGGTGGCAACATAATAGAGATCTACTGATTCGTAACCCTCGCTGACGATAACAGAGCCGTCAGCTGAAATTTTCATCGAATAGAATTCGGGCAACACAACGGGGTCGGTTGCTGCCATAGCTGTAGCGGCAACTGCGCACCCTAAGCTAAAGAGTAATTGTTTCTTCATATAAAAATTGTTAGTGTTGTTTATTTAATCATCCGTATAACCCGGGTAATTTATCGGATTAATAATCAGTTAGAGGATGGATGAAATTGAGAAGAGAAGATATTAAGAAGATAGGAAAGGGAGGGCGGGAATGCCACCCTCCCCTCAGATATCCGTTTTAGAATATTTCTTTAGTTGTCTTTACCGTACCATCAGCGTGAACAGTGCTTACGATATAGATACCCTTAACAGGCTCTTTTACCTCAACACCGCTTACCGAGTAATATTTCTTGGAAACTACGGCAGCGTCGGTAGCAACTTCCTCTACACCCGAGTTGGGGTTGTCGAGCTTGATCTGCTTGGCGTTTACTATATAGCCGGTAGTGTTATCAACGATAAACGCAGTGAGATAGAAATCAGCCATTTTGAGAGCTGTCATCGGGAGGTCGGCGCTATATGCATACTCCGTATCAGCTACAATCTCGACGGGAATACTGTTGGAGAGACCGGACACTTCGCCTAAGAGATAGCGGCATACATCATTATAGATGGTCTTGACAGAACTACCTTTCTTCTCCCAGCCGCCCATAACACCGCTGCCACCACCTGCATAATAGTTGGTCTGGGTATAGGGACCAAGACCATCCTCGGTGAGGTAATATGAAAGACGGTAACGGTCATTGTTGGTCATATCCATGCCGAATTTAACCTTGGTATCGACTGTGAGAGTATTGTCATCATTGACAGTGCCGTTGAGGTCAGAAACCTCTACGATAGAGGGTATATCCTTATACATATCAACATAGCCGTCAATTTCCTCTGAGGTCATATATTCGAGGTCATAGAAACGGTCAATCATTGCCGAGGGGAATGAGGGCATGTATTCATTGATAATCACGAGACCGGTAGGTACCTGCATCACATCACGGCTTGAACCGCTGCCGGCGTGGATAGCTATACGTGCAAACAAGTCGGGATAGGTCTCGGCGACATACTCCATCATCACGATACCGCGCGGACACCAACCGCACCATGTACCCGTTCCCTCCTCGATAACGTGAGTGCGGGTGAAACCTTTGTCGGCGCTGAAGCAGTCGATCAATCCTGTCAATGATTTGTTGGAGGCGGTGTTGTCCTCATCATCTACTTTAGACAAAGTGAAATTCATTTTCACACCTGTCTTCTCCTCATTGCAGATCAGGGGCACATCAATAAGACCGTACTGGTTATAACCGATGGGCTCCTCCAGGGTTAAACCGTAGACCTGCGGTTCTCCGTCACCGATGGTGTAGGTCATTTCGAGTGATGAAGCTGAGAAACCTTTGTTTTTGACAAGGAACTGATAATAGAAAGGCACACCGGGCTCGACGTAGGGAGTACCTACGAGCTGAACGAGTGAAACATTGTTCATCGGGAAGTTCTCACCTGTAATGGTACATCCGATGCAGAGGGTACCGATCTGGTCCGCGAGGTTGTTCCAGCTAACCTTACCGTTATTCATTACCCCGACCCAGCAACCGTCGATTGTCTCGGGTAACATATAATCGGTAGCGAGGTAATATGTGTTGGCATCGGGGATGGCAAACGAATAACCCACATAGAAATTCTTGCCGGGAGTGATCTTATAGGGAGTGTCGAGGGTTATCTTGTATTCAGTCCAGGGTTTTGAACCGAGAGTCGCGGACTGTGTATAAACGGGGGCATTCTCCTGGTCTTCCTCTATAATAAATATGGTAACATCATTAACCTTATTGGTCTGAGAGGTACCTAAGGTGGTGACACCTGAAGTGATGTTTACAGATGTGATTTCGTCGTTGGCAAAAATCTCGGTATTCTCGGTGCTCATCTCGAAAGCGAGGTAAATCTCGGTTCCGGTGGTAGCATTGTTGAGCTTGAGGGCATTATAAACCTCACCGGCGAGGGTGAAGTCGATAGACTTCTGCTGCTCATCATCGTTATTGTCAGCTTCCTCAGCCTTTGCCGGGAGCTTCTTTCCCTTCTCGACGGTGCCTGTGTACGCCTCGAGGAGGGGAGATGTTGTAACGACCTTGCGGGGCGCTAAAGCGAACGCCGGGGCCGTCATCAAACACGCAAGTGTAATGGGTAGTAAACTTTTAATCATATAATGCTATTTTTATTCCGAAACAAAAATAATATTTATTTTTAAATTTTTAATACATTTTATTGTAAAATTTTTATTTATTGTTTCAAATTACTATCTTTGACGAGCAAATATGTGTTGTATAACCTCGGTTGCACACTTTTACACTCCTTTTTTCGTTATAAAAGAGTATTAATTATACAAAATCGGTTATAGTAGACTATTATAGAGATACCTCAGATAATTATAATAGGAATATTATAGCCGAAAATTAGTAAATGATCTAACGTCAAAGATATGAAAAGTATTAGCAAACTTGTCTTAACATTGATTATGGCTGTGGCGTGCGGTCTGCCGGCGATGGCGCAATTTCCGTCGGTGCAACTCAAGACACTCGACGGTGAACCCGTGGATGCAGCATCATTGTCTAACGATGGCAAACCGTACGTGGTGAGCTTTTTCGCTACATGGTGTAAGCCTTGCCTCCGTGAACTCAAGGCTATTGCCGAGGTTTATCCCGAATGGCAGGAGGAGACCGGTATGAAACTCATAGCCATCTCGGTCGACGAAGCGCAGAATGTCAGCAAGGTTCGCCCCCTCGTAAACGCCTTGGGATGGGAGTACGAGGTGCTTCTCGATACAAATTCGGAATTAAAGAACGCACTTGGTATTAAATCCGTGCCTCATCTTTATATTATAGATGGTAACGGTAAGATTGTAGAGAACCGGTCGGGATATACCGAAGGATCTGAGGAACATATAATAGAGAAAATCAGAGAATTATGATCATGGGGCGTTCAATCCTTTCTCCTCTTTTGATTGGACTGTCGTCGGTGCTGTTTGCAGCGGGAGCTGCAGCTGACGACAAGGTGCAGGTTCACGGGTCGGTACAGGCTGAGGTATTCATCCCCGATGATCCGGACGATTACCGTATTGACAAACCGGTAGTCTTTAATACATACGCCGATGTGGGACTCGTCAGCCGGTACGTGGATGCCGGACTGCGCTTTGAGTTCAACAAATGGCCACTCCCTCAGTATCAGGAATTGAGCGGTTATGCCGGCTGGGGTGTGCCTAATGTCTATGTAAAAGGTAAGTGGAAAGGATTGGAACTCACCGCCGGTGATTTCTACGATCAGTTCGGATCCGGTTTTATCTTGCGCACATACGAGGATCGTCCTTTGGGTATCGACAACTC
>CAZAWP010000030.1:1734-3619 GCA_964488855.1 uncultured Sangeribacter sp. | reverse complement strand
TATCTCAATTTTCCCAAATGTGTGAACGCTCTCGACGTGAGATCGGAATTTTCAAAAGGAGCTTTCAATGTGTTGGGAGAATTTGCTTGGAAGGGTCAGGACCCCGAACTCGGTAACGATTACATTTACCGCCCGGGTACAGCCTATATGCTTTCGGGCTCGTATTCGCGGACAGGTATCAGCGCCATGATACAGGTAAAGCGTACAGAGAATATGGGCTTCCACTCCGACCGTAACATCAAGGGTCCGGAGACTATGCTTAACCAACTTCCTCCGTTCTCGTATCAGCATACTTACGCGCTTGCGACACTTTATCCGTATGCTACGCAGGATATGAAGGGTGAGTGGGCATTTCAGGGAGCTTTTGCCTACAATTTCAAGCGCAAGACTGCATTAGGGGGTAAGTACGGAACGAAACTCAACGCCAACATAAGTTTCATCAAAGGATTGAAATATAAGGATTATCCCGAGGGTCCCAACGGGTATCTTTGGGGTACCAACGGTCCCTCGACATCATTCTTCGGAATGGGAGAGACCTATTACTTCGATTTCAATATCGGTATCGAGAAGAAGGTGACCAATAAGTTTAACTTCTCGTTCATGTACATGAATCAGCTATACAATCCGCGAGTGCAGGATACTACGGCTGAGTATGGTGACGTTAATGTAAAGAGCAATATTTTTATCTTTGACGGTAAATATAAATTCTCGCGAAAGTTCAACCTCCGCGGTGAATTACAATATCTCACCACCCGCCAGGATCACAAGGACTGGGCTTACGGTCTGTTGGAGTTTACTTACGTGCCGTGGGCTACCCTGAGCGTCAGTGATAAATGGAACTGCGGCGGAAATGCCGGGCATTTCTATATGATCGGACTGACCGGTAACTATAAGTCCAACCGTCTGATGATAAGCTACGGTAAGACACGCGCCGGCTTCGACTGCTCCGGTGGACAGTGCCGTTGGGTTCCCGCCACCAAGGGTGTGAGAGTAGATTATAACTACTACTTTTAATTGTAACTTAATTTTAATAGTAGCTTAATTTTAAGAGTTACGTAATTTACAGGTTACTCCCTTTTTAGAAATACTTAATTAAATATCTCATATTAGCCATTTATTTTTGGTTAATCTGAGGGTAAAGATTATTTATAGGATTGACAGTGAAATTAAAGAATAGATTTATAAGAAACACTATCGGTGCATTAGGGCTTGCGGCTGTTGCATCAGCCTTTACTGCATGTGATAACATAAGTGAGTCGGAGCGTTACCTGATAGGTGAGACGGTGACTCCTCAGCGTGTGGTTTTGCTTGAGGACTTTACTGGCCAGAACTGTATCAACTGTCCTGATGCCCATACGGTGATTGAGGGACTGCAGGAGCAGTATGGTGACGCGGTGATAGCCGTCAGCATCCACGGAGGTGCGACTTCAATCAGTCGTGAACGGACTTCATTCGACGCTAATTATATCGGACTTGCCACTCCAGAGGGTGAGTATTATAACACACTCTTCAATATCAGCGAGTGGCCCAAGGGTGTGATAAACCGTCGCGGCGGCACTTTCGATTATGCCGACTGGGCGACTGTGGTCAGAGAAGAATTACAGCGTGAGTCAGATATGGCGATTAATCTCGATGCCGAGGTTATACCTGGCGGTCAGGATGGTAAGTTAGCGATAAATGTTGAGTTACTTCCGCAAGCGGATATTGAGGGAGCGTCGTTACAAGTATGGGTGCTCGAAAGCGGTATCGTTGCCCGCCAGCGTTCACGTACCAATGGTCTCATTACAAATTATGTTCATAACAACGTATTGCGTGCTGCAGTGAATGGCGAAGATGGTGAGGCTGTGGAACTGAAGAAAGGTATTCACAACTCATCTTCATACAG
>CAZAWP010000030.1:0-1634 GCA_964488855.1 uncultured Sangeribacter sp. | reverse complement strand
TATAACGATATATGAAGAAAATTTTATCTATTGCTTTCGCGGCGCTCATTGCAGCCGCACCTCTCTCGGCAAGAGAGTTGAAGTTCTACAATGGCAACACTGCCGTCGAAGCCGGTGCTTCGTTGGAGTTCACCGATTTCACCGTGACTCCCATCGGTAACGGCATGGTTGAGGTGTCTTTTGCTCCCGATCTGTATATCTGGTCGGATATTTTCACCAATACGGTTTCGATGACCGCAGAGTGTACATCGGGTGAGGTGATACAGTTCTGTCCCGGTGGAAATTGTGTGTCAGGGAAGACAGTAACCAAGGATGATATCAAGATTATGGCGGACCAGAAGGTAGCTATACAGTACGAGTACATCGCTGAGATGAACGAGACAGACGCAGTTCCTACTGTAGTGACTAAAATTTCAGCGGTTGATAGCAAGCACACCGAGGTTACCGCTGAGATGACCGTCATAATGAATGCATCGGCAGGTGTAGCAGAAGCTATCGTTAGCGATAACTCATTTAAGGCTGTCAAGGGAGGAATCTCCTACGATTTCGTCGGTGCTGCAGAGGTCTCATTGTATAACCTTGGAGGTGAGGTAGTCTACCACTCTGTACTTGACGGCAAGGGCACTATCGACACCGTTTCTTTAGCACCCGGCATTTACCTCTATAAAGCCGGTAACAAGAGCGGCAAGATTTATCTGCATTAATATTACGGGTTACCGATATATGGATGAAGAGTAACAGATTGATAAGATAATAAACTATAGTACTTTATATAGTAGTCTGAAAGGTTATAAAGATAGAAGAGATTGCGTCGTCGGATGCAATCTCTTCTAATTATTTATAATAGTTAGCTTACCGGATATTAGAAATTGAATTTCTCCAGGGTCATAGTTGCGAGTTCCTGTAAACGGGGAACAAGGCGTTTGAAATGCTCGGACTCCATGTGAGCCTTAAGATCTTCTTCTGATTCCCATGTCTCGACGATCATATAGCGATCATCGTTAGTGAGAGAATGCATGAGGTCGTAATGGATACAACCCTTATCGTGAAGAGAATATTCAACGAGTTCTGTAGCAGTCTCAACGAGTTTCGGAGCCTTGTTAGCCTCCTCAACCAATAATGAACAATTCAATCTTATCATAATTTCAATAATTTAAGTCCTTTACTATTAAAACACCTACCTCTCCAGATATGTTCTTAATCAATCCTACCTGCATATAAAACTATTCTCTGTATTATCCCAATTATCAGCAATTTTATTAATTCATAATTAATAAAAATACTCATTTTTATCAATTATCAATAAATAAAATCTAATAATTTTATTTGACAACAATAGATAAAATATTAAATTTGTAAATGAGAATAGTTTAAAAACAGGGTGTAACCTTAATTTTTCCAAAGAATAATATCCTGACAATAAATAATATTTATACTTAAATAATTTATGGACATAAATACCTTAAAATCAATAATAATAGAGGGGCAAGAGATTCTTTCTGAGATTAAGCCCGTTCCCCGCAATATGGATTTGGAGCCTAATGCGCGATATGTATTTGTCGGGATACGTCAGGCAGGAAAGTCTTACATGTTGTATTTACAGGCTCTCGAATTGATTGAAGAGGGTCACGATC
>CAZAWP010000029.1:13474-17763 GCA_964488855.1 uncultured Sangeribacter sp. | reverse complement strand
AGGGCTGCCTCCGTTGCCGGATACAGCCCTGATATGTAGAGTAGTTTCTGATTACTTCTTTTTGTCTTTTTTGTCTTTGCCCTCTTTGTGGTGCTTGCCGCGGTTTTTCTGGCGCATCTCCTGCATTTTTTCGCGGAATTTCTCCTCGCCGCGGCGCATCTCGTAGATCTGCTTATCGCTGAGGAACTTGCGGAACCGGGCATCATACTTCTCGTCGATCAAACGGACCTTATCCATGCTCGCCTTGGTCTTGGCGTTCAGCTCTTTGTAATCCGCCTCGGTCGCTGCCTCGTTCTTACGAACCTTCTTGTCAGCTACGCGCATCTCCTCGAAGACCTTGTGCTTCTCTTCCGTCATCTCCGTATAGAGCTTGCTGAATGTCTCCTTTTGTTCGTCGTTCAGCTCCATCTCCTTGGCAAGATACTTGATCTTGAAATCAGTGATCTTCGTTCTCATCTCTGCAGAGGGCGGAGGTGGAGGGGTACCTTTATCTTTTGACGACTGTGCCGACACCGGTATCATACCTATTATGGCAAGCAACAATATCAGTAAATATCTATTCATGATTATGTGTAACTATGATTAGTTAGATAGAAATTCCTTTCTGTTATCTGTTATTCCGGATCGACCTCCGAAGAGAAGTCGCGCTCGAAATCATCAAAATTATCGTAATACGATGAGACCTCATCCTCAAGTTTCATATCTGATTCCTCCGAGTACCAGAAATGATTGTCATGAGAGCTGACTTCAGACATGGCAAGCATAACCTGCTCGGGGGGATTGTCGAGATTAAGTTCACCCGAAGTCGAGATACGATGGAACATCTGCATCATACACCATATTCCGGCAAACATCGCAGCTAAATAGACGTATGGTTTCACCCTCTGCCATCTGCTGAGACGCTCGGCAACCGGAGCCTCCGGATATGGCGGCAACTCCGTCATCACCTTCGAGCTCAGCTGCTCAAAGTACCCTTCGGGAACCTTGAAACCGCCGGCGGTGCCATATTTATGTTTTAAAATATCTTCACTTTTCATTTGAAAGCCATCTTTAGAAGAGAGTTGTGTTTTCCTTTGCTTTTCGATAACTCTTTGACTCTTGTAATTGGCAAAAGTTTAATCACCTCTGACAATTTTTCAGTATGAATCCCAAAATCATATCCTACCCCGCCATTGGCGGTTACTTATAGCTAATCGAGGGACTCAGCATCGAGATATGCGGTAATCTTTTTTACGGCATGATGATATGATGCCTTGAGGGCGCCGACACTCGTGCCTAACACCTCCGAAATCTCTTCGTAACGCATGTCATCAAAATACTTCATGTTAAAAACCATGCGTTGTTTTTCCGGCAGGTTAAGCACAGCCTTCTGAAGGTCGGTCTGCAACTTATCACCGTCAAAATAGGTATCAGCCTCGAGGGTGTCTATAAGGAACGATGCATCCTCCTCGTCGGTGATATGGCGGCGCTGCTTCTCCTTGTTGAGGAAATTAATCGACTCATTGACCGCTATCTTATAGAGCCAGGTGCTGAGGCGGGCATCACCGCGGAAGTTCTGAAGATTAGTCCATACCTTGATGAAACAATTCTGCAGAAGGTCATTGGCATCTTCATGGCTGATGACCATGCGACGGATCTGCCAATACATCTTCTCGCCATATTTATCGATAAGCACGCGGAACGCATCCGGGGCGCGCCCCGGATCCTGAAGATCCTCTATGAGCTTCTTTTCATCTATAGGGGTTTCGTATGCCATTGCAAAAAAATGCTTCTTGTCAAAATCAGCATTAAAATTAATAAAATTGCGGTACTCCATAAAATTTTTTACAATTTTTAGGAATACCGCAATCTTTAAATGCGTAGCCTTAATGCTTAATTCTTGATTCTTAATGCACGGCTACTTTGTATGTTGCTCCGTTTTCTGTCTTCACTACATAGATGCCGGCATCGAGATCCTGAAGGGCTGACTTGGTGACATTTTTGAGAACAACCACGCCGTCGAGGGTGTAGACATTAACCAAAGTATTGTCATCAAGTTCGATGCTGTCGATAGCAGTTACACCTACGATGGCCTCAACCTCGTCAGTCTCATTGTTGTCGAGATTAGTGTCACCGGCACAGCTTACTGTACCCTTGAAGCGGAACTTCTTGTTGAGGTCGGACTTCTCGGGAGTTACAGTAAAGATATACTGATAAGTGTCACCTGCCTCAATAGGCTCCGTGCTCTTAGCGGTAATAGCGACTGCACCGTCTACGAGAAGTGCTACATTGTAACTCTCCACTGCCTTTGAACCGTTGTTGTAGACATTGAGAATAATCTTAGCCTCAGTGTCGGGAACCAACGAGGGGACCTCAAGACTCACCGCCTCAAGATCACACTCCTCGAGCTCTACATCACCGTTGGCAACCATGATATGATCAAGGTGAATATTCATCTCACCACCGGTGGTTGCGAGGAACGCGATGCTGGTCGCGGGGAGGCAATCCTTGCGCGGTATCTCTATCTCATAGAGATTCCAGCCCTCCTTTGTACCCTTGAGAGGTATCTCGCGCAGGGTGGTGAACTCACCGTCATTATGCGTAATCTGCACTGCCAATTTCTCCGAGCAGTCAGCAGTGGTATTGTACATATAGAAGCTCATTACCGGATGCTGAGCGCTGAAGAGATCCATCTTGGGCGATGTCATACGCTCGATGATGCCGCTCTCCTTGCCGGCACTGATAAACGAAGCGAAACCGCTGTCACCATCCTGAGGAGCTGCCTCGGGAGCAGTACCCGAACCTGTGAGTGACCAGCACATCTGTGAGTGACCGGTTACTCGCGAGATAGTCCACGGAGTGTTTTCAAGACTTGCAGCAGCAAATGACTCGGTGAAAGGTATCGGCTGGTCATCACCGATGATCACGAAACTTGAGAGGGCATGCTCACCGCGAGTAGTGCCGTGAATGGTAGTGATCTGGTAATAAACCATGCTCTGCTCCGCCTCACCCTGCAGTGAGTAGTCGGTATACGAAAGTCCCTGATGTGTTTCCTTCAGGGTGACACCGTCGTTACGCACGATTTCGTAGAAGAGCGCTGCGGGATTGAGCGCGCCGCCATTCACACCCTGTGTGGGAGCCTCCCATGTGAGGTGTGCATTCTTGTCTTCGTCAAAGACGAGACGCACATTCTGCGGAGCACGCGGCACATCATAACCCGCGTATGCCTTAACCGAGGCTTCGAGACCGGCACCGGCACCATTATAGGCGATAACACGGTATGTCTGTTCACCCATAGCGGCATCCTCATCCTTGTAGCTGAGCTTGCTACCGGGAGCCGGCTTGTCAAAGGTCTTGATCGGCGCATTGTTGGTGCCGCGGAAGATCTTGATCGATGTAAGGTCGTTGAGCTTGCTGCCATCGGCAAGTGTCGTAGGAGCTGTAAAGGAGATAATTACATTGTTTGTACCGTCGGAAGCCGATTCCGCCTTGAGGTCGGTAACTGCCGAGGGCACGGCGTTAGCCTCTGTAAGTTTCACCTCTATATCATCTACGATAAGACGATATGAATTGGCGTAAGATGTACAGCGGAAACCGATATAAAGCACTCCCTCGGCGTCGGTCTTGAAGGATGCCGAGTATGTGTCATAATTGGTATTGTTGGTCTGCACTACGCTCAGCAGGGTCTGCGTCATAGCCTCAGGCTGCGGTGCGCCGCCGAGCTTGACCTCGAAACGCTCGGGAGAATCCGTGTCAAATGCGCGGGCCTTGAATGTCAGCTGATATGTTGCATTGGGTGCGAATTTGATCGGCGGAGTTATCAGCCAGTCGTTCATCTGCTCTGTGCTGTTGAAGCGTGTTGATACTGCCTGCCACTGAGACTTAAACTCCCATGTATAACCGTCACCGTCACCGTCGATTGCAGTATAACCGTTGAAACCGTCGGCATCGTCAAAGGTCTGGATGTAAGGCACGGTGAACGTTTCGCCGGCAAAGAAACTGTTAGAGGTCGACGTGCCACCCTCCTCGTCATTAAGACATGCTGTTACCGTATAATAGTAGTTGGCTATGTCGGCGGGAAGGGTCTCGGTGAAGCGATTGCCGTGGAAGCCCTGTGCAACGAGGTTGGCACCGGGATAACGTACGATGGTGTATGTCAACTCATCGGGGTCGAATGTGCCGCCGTGAAGACCCTCGGTAGGTGTGGTCCATGTCAGCACTGCCTTGCCGTTTGCCACGTCAAGGTTTACATTGCCGGGCGCACCGGGGAGATCGGCACCTGTCCAGTAAGAGACGGTGGTCTTGGGACC
>CAZAWP010000029.1:3445-13374 GCA_964488855.1 uncultured Sangeribacter sp. | reverse complement strand
GCCTGACCGGTGGTAGTATCGAGGGTATAGATTGCCGAGGTATCATCACTCTTGGTTGCAACCCAATAAATGATGTTGGTTTCGGGATCTACAGTGGCACTCTGGGCATATTGAGCGCTTACGCCTGTATTTCCTACCTTAACGTATGAACCATCCGGGAAGATGCGGTACATCACACCCGTCAGGCGCTCCACACCGTACATCTCGCCGTAGTTATTGGCTGCCAGGCACACCAGTTCGGGGATAGTGGCTATCTCAATTGTCTCTCCGTAGAGGGGTTCTACGGTGGCGAGACGACACGCACCGCCGTCAAAGTTACCCCATACTGCAGCATAGATAGTGTTGGTGGTGCGGTCGTAGGTCATGTCGTTGGCGACACTTGTGTCGGTATATGTCAGCGTAGGATTGGTCACATAGGTCCAATTATCGGTATTGATACACGAGAAGTAATTGAGAAATCCTACATCATCACCGGTCTGGCTGATGCCGTACATACGTATGTGTACACGACGGTTGGAGTAACAACCGCCTCCATTGGCATAAAGGTTAGGATGTACCATCATCGCCTCCTTGTTGGGATAGTTGGGAGAGAAAGCGTAGCATCCGTAGGGATATGACTCACCGTCGGCAAGATTCCACCATTCATCGGAATAGAGGAGCATACCGTAGATAACCGGCTTGAAGAGCTCCTCTTCGCCGATACGCTGCGGAGCCTTGGCACGGCTATCCTTTATATCGCCGGCTATGTGCACGGGCTTAGCACCGGTGATGACACGGCCACCGCGTTTGTCGTTCGAGGGTGTAGGCTGCGGAGCCTCGCTGAAGTGGGCATACATGCTGCCACCTGCGGCGAGGGCGGCTACAAAGCCCCCCATGATCAGGTTAGTTCTTTTCATCTGTATAATGCTTTTTATTTTATCTGAATCTTAAGCACCGAGGCATTGGCACCCTTGGCTACGTATATACCCGGAAGTACCTCGGCACTTTCACCGGCTTTGAGTTCACAGACCTTTCTGCCGGAAATATCATATACATTAACGTCACAGGAGGCGGTGATTATTGTACCCTCAGCTGTAAGTATTGCCGCTGTATCGTCGGATACATTACCGATTGCCGAACCACCTACAGTGCTGAAAGGTGTAGCCGGAGATTCCATAGAATCATCCTCACCGTCATTACCCTTGATGGTCGCATAATAAAGCTGAGCCGGCTGTAAATCCGTCGGACGGAACTCTGTCTTATCGCCGACTTCATAATCTTTGTACAGATACTCCTTGACGGCCTCGTTGCCGAAAGACACCTCCACATCATCGACCATCAGTCGGGGACTGCCGGAGATATATGAGTACTCCATGCGCAGGGCGCGCACTCCTTGGAGTTTGTCTGTCGGCAATTCGTACACAGAGGCAGTCGTCGGCAACTCACCTATAGTCTCAAGTGCTGTCCACTCGCCGTGGATAAGTCCGCTGATGAGGAGCTGCGAACCCGCGGTTATCGTGCGTCCGCGCATCCAGAAGCTGAATCCTTTTATGTCGTTTGTGAAGACACGGGTCTGGAGATACTGCCCGTTCGCTTCAAAAACGGCTGACGGCTTTTCTTCTCCGTAATAACCGTTTACGCTAAATGTCGTCTGCAAGGTCGTGGTCCATCCCTCGGGAACATCGGCAGCTCCGTTATCGAAGGTAGCCGTCTCACCGATGCTTCCCCCTTCGTGTTCGGTATAGATATTGATCTTATACGATACTGCACCCGGTATGGATTCCCAGCTTAGATCCACGAAACCATCCTTGTTTTCGGCTACCGGAGCCGCAGGAAGGATAAACGATATACCCGGTTCTGCAGTCATGACTGTCGCTGCAGGCGAGGGGAAACCTATTGCTCCTGTCTCTGAAACGTTACGGACTGTTACCTTATACTCCGTTTCGGGGTTAAGTCCAAGGACGGTGAACTCCTCACCGCTATATTTAAGGTTATAGAGATTGCAGAGCGGCTGATTATTTACACTCTCACTTACGCTTACCAATACCGATGGAGCGGCATTGCCGTTTGCAAGTGTAAAGCGTATGTCCCTAATATTAGAGATCGCAGGGATTGCCGGTGTTACAGGCAATGCCGAAGCTCCGTCCACGTTGAATACCGCATGAGAGTTCTCCTCACGTATACCGGTAATGGCAGTCGTGGGAGCGACCGCTGTAAACACGGGCCATGTGTTAAGAGATGTCGTTTTGGCGCTACCGGGGAACGGCACTCCGGCTCGTTCGTTGTCAGCCCATTTGCCGTCTGCACATACCAGGCTCACTCGCTGATGTATCGGCGAATTATTGACGGTATTGGCATCCCAGACATTCTTGTCGTAATCAATATGCCAGACCACCATTCCCGACGAGGGGAGATTGGCATCCCACCCTTTGCGCTCGCGGTATTCCAACAGATAATACTCATCGTCGCGGTTGGTATTGACCCTGAAGGCGTAGTTATCGGCTATAGAGGGGAGTGCCGTCGTGCCCTGCGGTATCTGAACCGGTGTAAGCCAGCCGAGATAGCTGCGCTCGTAGGCGGTATAACACGGGGGTGTCTTTCCGTCATTATTATACGAACCCTGATCCATGATTGTCCAGCAGTCAGGTGTCCAGTTTGCGGCATCACCACCCGCCATGGTGGCATAGAGATCGGGGAAACCCAATACATGCGTAAACTCATGACAGAATGTGCCGATACCGGTCAGGGTCTTGCCGTAACCGTTCTGCAACTCGTTGGAACACGAATATTTATTAATTGAAGTTCCGTCGAGGGTAAGTGTGGCTCCGCGGTTGGAGAGAGCCGAGGAGTGAGGCCACACGGTGGTAGAACCGCCGCCGTCATTCTCACCGAAACCGGCATAGAAGATATAGACGTTATCCACCACTCCGTCGCCGTCGGCATCATAATTTCTGAAATCTACCTGACCGTCGAGTGCTCGACAAGCCTCCATCACCATCTGGTGAGGATTGACATCATTGCCGTAAGCATCGTTTGAGCCGTAATAAGCGACATTGTTGGTAAGCGTCACGGGACCGAATACGTCAAACTCGGGAGTAAATGCTCCCATTGAGTTATCGCGGTAATAATCGGCTACCGAACCGGTGGCTCCCTGGTCGCCGAAACCACGCTCATTCATCATGCGCTCGAAGACATCGGCATTAAATGAGAACTTCTTATCGGCAAACTCCACAAGGAGCACCAACACCTTGGGACTTCCCACAGTCGGGAAATCCTTGGAACCCAACAGGCGTGCGGGAGCTTTCTTCCGTCCATCCTCCGTATCGGAGGCGAGGGTGAGTATGCTCTCCAACCTTTCTGACCGGCGCCGGGCAAGGTTTGCCCCGGTTATGGCGCGGAAGGTATCTCCCTCCTTTATGTACGGATTGCCGTCACGGTCGGTGTAATAGCTGAAATATTCGTCGCCGGCAAGACTCAATTCTTTCCGGCTTCCGTCGGCAAGTGTGCTTGCCTTGTAATTCTTTCGTGCCGGAATTGCGTCCGCACTCAGACTGCTCATCACGAGTGTGAGTCCGGTCAGTGCCATCGGCAGAAACTTCTTATTTATCTTCATCGGTTGAATACAACGTGTTAGGTAGTGAATTTTATTTTACCCTCATGCATTTCAAGATTATCATGGCATACATCTTAAAATTGAGAGAAAATTAAGTAGTCTGGCTTTAATATGATTAGCCAATTAACAAATATAGCCATAGATTCTGAAAATACAATAATTATTAAGCAATTATTAGCAATTTCGCAATTATTTTTTTATATATTTGCAAATTACGACGCTTTTTTAAGCTATGATAGCGTTATGGCTAACCTCATCCGTAATTAATGAAACCGACAATTAATAAAACCGATATATGAATCATTTTCACTCCTTATTCCGCAATCTGTCGATTGCCGGCATCCTCGCCCTCACCGGCGGGTTAAATGCCTCGGCACAGACAGGGGGCATAGAGCTGATCGGCGCAAACCTCAGTACCCGCGGTGCGCTCGTGCAGGGTATCTACTCCTTTAACGCCACTTCCAATTCAGCTTACTCTCTCTTAGTTCCCGATATAGAACTCAACGGTGGTGCCATGTATGCCAACGGCAAGTACTATGGTCTCACTTACGATTACGATAATAACCAGAATATCACTGTCTGCAAGTGGCTCCGGTATGACCCCGAGGTCTGGGCGCTCGAAGCTGAGGTAGACTGCCCTCTCAATGACTATACCTATATAGCCATCGACCGTACTTTCGACTCATCGACAGGTAAGGCTTACGGTCTGACATACGACCGTACCGCAACCACCACGCAGCTCTCCACCACCGATCTCAATACCGGTGCTGCAACGCTCGTAGGTGATTTCCCCGAGAATGTCACCATGATATGTATCACCTCCGACAACAAGGGGCATCTCTACACCATTGACTCTATGGCAAATCTCTATAGCGTCAATCCTCAGACAGCCGCTGCCACTCTGATTGGTAATACCGCTATCTTCGACCAGTATGACTCTGACTATACCCAGTCGATTGCCTACGATACCGCAAGCGACTGTATCTACTGGGCGGAGTTCCACACCGAGGGTTTCTTCCAGCCCAAGGGAGCTCTCTATAAGATCAATCCCTCCAATGCTTCGACGGTCAAGATAGCCGACCTCCCCGACCGCGCCGAGATCACCGGTCTGTACATACCCGAGCAGGGTATGCCCGGTACCCCGGTGGCTCCCTCAAACCTTACATGGCAGGCAAGCGCCCCCGGCTCGACGGCTATCCGCTTCTCTTTTGTGATGCCCTCGATGACATGCGACGGCAAGACCCTAAACGCCTCCGAACCGTTAGGTATCGAGATAATGGTGGATAACGAGACCATCGACCTGCTCGAAGCTCTTCCCGGCAAGTCAGTGACAACGGAGTATTATTCACTCACCCGCGGTCTGCATACTGTCAAGATTCACGCCGAGAGCGCTGACGGCATCGGCAAGAACGCTTCCGCGCGTCTCTTCGCCGGTTATGATGTCCCCGCCGCTCCCGCAAATATCACTTTAGTTGCATCAGGTAGCCGCGCTGACCTGTCATGGACTGCTCCGGCTATCGGTGCCGAGGGTGGTGATATCTGTCCCCCGATTACATACACCGTAAAACGTATGCCGGGAGAGGTAACCGTTGCTTCGGCAATTTCCGCCACCTCTTTCAGCGAGACTATCGCAAATCCGGGTTATTACTACTATCAGGTTATTCCCGCTACTGCCCAAGGCAATGGTGCTGTCGGCACAAGTCCGGGTGCCGTGATCGGTGAATTTACAGTACCCTTCTCTGAGTCGTTTGACCAACCCGAATCTGCCAATCTGTTTGCCGTCCTCGACCTCAATCAGGATGAGCGTACATGGGCTTACGCCGAGGCTGAGAATTGTCTCCGCTACAGCTATTCAGTAACCAACGAGGCTGACGATGCTGTCCTCACTCCGGCGATCCTCCTCGATGCCTCAAAAGGATATGAATTGTCATTTAATATGTACAAGTATCTTGCAGGCTATAACGAGATAGTTGAGGTTTACTTCGGCAACTCGTCCGACCTCAACAGCATGACCCGCATCGCCACCATCACAGATATGGATGTCACTCCGACTCCCTATTCGTTCTTGGTAGCTCCCTCCGCTTCAGGTCCTCATTACTTCGCATTCAAGGCTATCAGTCCCAAGAACCAGATGTTTATCTATCTCGATGACCTCAACGTTGTCGAGAAGGGTTCGTCGGCAATCCCGGCACGTATTGATGACATCACCGTCACTGCCGAGGGGTCTGCTTACCGTGACCTCAAGCTGTCATTCAAGGCTCCTTCGACCACCTTAGGCGGTGCGACACTTAGTGCTCTGTCAAGTATCGTGATTTACCGCGACGCGCTCTCCATGCCTATTGCCACTATCAACGCTCCGGCTCCCGGCGCTTCGTTAAGCTATACCGATGCCAATGTAGCTATCGGCTCACATACCTACCGACTGATCGCGATCAATGCTGCCGGTGAGTCTCAGGAGGCTGTCGTCAGCGCATACGCCGGTATAGACACTCCCCTCCCCGTGAGTGATGTCCGTTTCAGCTTCAACGAGGAGAATCATCCCGTGGTGACATGGACTGCGCCCGCTTGTGGGGTACAGGGTGGCAGCCTTGAGGGGCTTCTTACTTACACCGTCATCCGCGTTGCAAACAATGTTGAGTTGGCTCGCTTCGAGGTCGCCGGTGACGAGACCGAATTTGTCGATTCTGATTACGTTGTGGAAGGTCAGGCGTTCCTTTACTATGGTGTCATCGCCTCAACAGCATCGGGTAGCTCAGCACAGGTTAATTCATCCTCGGAGATAGTCGGCGAACCCTATGAATACCCCTTTACCGAGTCATTCCCCAACGGTGCACCGGAGCATAATCCATGGTTCATCGTCAAACTCGCCGGTTCACAGCCCGGCTGGAGCATCGTCAAGCAGAGCAGCAACATGGATCCGACCGTTCGCCCCTACGATGGTGACGGCGGTATGGCTGAATTTGACGGCTACCATATCTTCTCCGGCGAAAGCCGTCTGATCTCTCCCCGCATCTACATCGGCAACCTCGTGAACCCGCGTCTCCAGTTCGCTTTCTACCATTACCGTGGCAACAGTTGGTCAGGCGAGGTCGGTGAGTCTTACGTTCGTGAAAAAATGCAGGTTGAGATCGCAATGAACGATGGTGAGTACGAGAGTATCCCCAACGGTCTTTACAAGCTCTACGGTGCCAAGAATGGCTGGGTGCTATATGAGTTACCCCTTGAAGCCTACAAGGACAGCCGTTATGTGAACTTCGGCTTCCGCGGTATCCCCGCCGGCGACTACAACATGTATCTCGATGCCATCACTCTGTTGGCTGACCGCAAGTCAGGTATCGAGGGTGTAGACAGCAGCGACCTCCATATCATCACCGTAGAGGATGGAATCATGTACCGTGGTCTTGACGCTGACGACACTCTGCACGTCTATAACGTGAATGGTATGCTCGTTGATACCGCCAAGGAGACCGAGGGTCATATCGCTCTCGCTCCCGGTCTCTACATCGTGCGCACCGCGACTTCCTCTCTCAAGATTGCTGTTAAATAATTGACAACTTAGAATTAAGCAATAATAATTTTATGAACGAATTAGCAACCAAATACGACCCGAGTGAGGTTGAAAATAAATGGTATGCATACTGGATGGAGCATGATTTGTTCCACTCCGAGCCTGATGACCGTGAACCCTATACAATCGTGATACCGCCGCCAAACGTTACCGGCGTGCTTCACATGGGTCACATGCTCAACAATACGATTCAGGATATCCTGGTGCGTCGTGCGCGCATGACGGGTAAGAACGCCCTCTGGGTACCCGGCACCGACCATGCAGCAATATCCACCGAGGCCAAGGTGGTAGCAAAATTGGCTTCTGACGGTATCAAGAAGACCGACCTGTCGCGTGCAGAGTTCCTTGACCACGCCTGGGACTGGACTCACAAATATGGCGGCATCATCCTCCAGCAGCTCCGCAAGCTCGGAGCCTCCTGTGACTGGAAACGCACTGCCTTTACCATGGACGAACAGCGCTCCAAGGCTGTAATCCGCGTCTTCTGCGACCTCTACAACAAGGGATACATCTACCGCGGTGTCCGCATGGTCAATTGGGATCCCTCGGCGCTCACTGCCCTCTCCGACGAGGAGGTAATCTATAAGGAGGAGCAGTCACATCTCTTCCACCTGCGCTATAAAGTGGAGGGTGAGGACGGCAAATATATAGTAGTCGCCACCACACGTCCGGAGACTATCCTCGGCGATACCGCTGTCTGCGTGAATCCTAACGATGAGCGATATCAGTGGCTTAAGGGTAAGCGTGTCATCGTGCCGCTCGTAGGCAGATCGGTTCCCATCATCATGGATGATTATGTGGAGATGGATTTCGGTACCGGCTGTCTCAAGGTTACCCCGGCGCATGATGTAAACGATTACATGCTCGGCGACAAGTACGACCTCCCCTCAATCGACATCTTTAATGATAACGGTACAATCTCCGAAGCAGGAGGCATGTATGTCGGCATGGATCGTTTTGATGTACGCAAGAAGATCATGGAGGACCTCAAGGCTGCCGGTCTCGTCGAGAAGGTTGAGGATTATGTAAACAAGGTCGGTCACTCAGAGCGCACCGACGCTGTCATCGAGCCCAAGCTCTCGATGCAGTGGTTCGTCAAGATGGAAGACCTCGTCGGCCCCGCTCTCAAGGCTGTGGAGACAGACGACATCCGCTTTGTACCCGCCAAGTTCAAGAATACATACCGTCACTGGATGACAAACATCAAGGACTGGTGTATCTCACGTCAGCTCTGGTGGGGTCATCAGATACCCGCCTATTTCCTCCCCGGCGGCGGTTATGTCGTTGCCGAGTCTGAAGAGGAGGCTCTTATCAAGGCTATCGAGAAAACCGGCAATCCCGAACTTACCCTTGACGACCTCAAGCGTGACCCGGACTGTCTCGACACTTGGTTCAGCTCTTGGTTATGGCCTATCTCTCTGTTTGACGGCATCCTTGACCCCGACAACAAGGAGTTTAAATACTACTACCCCACTACCGACCTCGTAACAGGTCCGGACATCATCTTCTTCTGGGTGGCGCGTATGATTGTCGCCGGATATGAGTTCTGCGGTGACATGCCGTTCAAGAACGTATATTTCACCGGTATCGTGCGCGACAAGATCGGCAGGAAGATGTCGAAATCACTCGGCAACTCACCGGATCCGCTCGACCTCATCGACAAATATGGTGCCGACGGTGTCCGCATGGGTCTTATGCTCGCCGCTCCCGCCGGTCACGACATCATGTATGATGATTCGCTCTGCGAACAGGGTCGTAATTTCTGCAACAAGATATGGAATGCTTTCCGTCTCGTCAAGGGCTGGGAGGTATCTGACAATATAGCACAACCCGAATCGAGCCGCAAGGCTATCGAGTGGTTCGACGCCCGTCTTAACGCCAGCCTCGCCGAGGTTGAGGATCTGATGGGTAAGTTCCGCATCTCCGAGGCGTTGCTTACCGTTTACAAGCTCTTCTGGGACGAGTTCTCTTCTTGGTATCTTGAGGTCATCAAGCCCACTTATCAGTCACCCATTGATGCGGAGACTTATAAGGAGACACTCCGATTCTTCGACGTATTGCTGCGCATGCTGCATCCTTTCATGCCCTTTATCACCGAGGAACTCTGGCAGCATCTTGCCGAGCGCAAGGATGGCGAGAGCATCATGTACGCTCAGCTCCCCAAGGTAACCGAGGCTGATCAGGCGCTCCTCGCCCGTTTTGACACTGTCAAGGAGATTGTCGCCGGCATCCGTACCGTCCGCAAGCAGAAACAGATTGCACAGAAGGAACCTCTTAACCTCAATGTCAAGGGTGAGCACAACCCCGACTTCGATTCTGTCATCATGAAGATGGGTAACCTGGAGTCTATCGTCAGTGTCGAGGAGAAATCACCGACGGCTCAGGCGTTCATCGTAGGCGCCACGGAGTACAGCGTCCCTGTCGAGAGCAAGATCAACGTTGAGGAGGAGCTTGCCAAACTTCAGAAGGACTTGGACTACTACACCAAGTTCCTCGCCGGTGTTGAGAAGAAGTTAGCAAACGAGCGCTTCGTCGCCAACGCTCCCGAGGCTGTCGTAGCCGTCGAGCGCAAGAAGCAGAGCGACGCCACCGAGAAGCTCGCCACCATCCGCGCCTCTATCGCCGCCCTCACCAAAGCCTGATAATTTCTCGTAATTTATCTATAATTGATAAAACTGTTTAGCTCCTCCTAAACAGTTTTATCTGTTTTTTAAGACCGTTTACATTTACCTAATTTCAAATCCTATAAATACGAAAAGAGCGACCTCA
>CAZAWP010000029.1:0-3345 GCA_964488855.1 uncultured Sangeribacter sp. | reverse complement strand
TCTACGATCAGCATCTCTGTCGAACGGCTGAATGTAGTGTAGAAATACAACTGTACCCATGAGGCGTTACCCAACTTGGCGGGGAGATTGAATGTCACCGGAGTCATCTCGTCTGTATTGAGGTTGGTAAGCTTTCCTACTACCACCTCGTCATTGACACCCTGACCGATGGCTCGTACCTCAAGTACGGGTGTGTTTACGTTCATCAATACGTCGAAGCTGATGGCGGCGCCTCCGTCACCGGCTGTAGTCACTGCCGGAACTCCGATACATGCCTTTGAGGCTCCCTCTGTCGGACGTGACACCAATACATTGCCGGTACCATCCACTACTACGTTTTCGGCGGGCCATACTGACCAGCGACCGGTAAATGTCTCATCGGGCTGATACTGCAACCACGGACCATACTGGAAGTAATCGTAGCCGTTCTCGAAGTCATCGAGCATCGGGAGATCGTATGGTTTACCGAGTAGCACCTCGCCACCGGGGAGATCGTCACAGTTGCCGGCAACGTTGAGTGCCATTACAGCCAATGTATGCGACTTCTGAGTGTCACCCTCGTGAGTGAATGTAAATGTGGTCTCACCGGGCTGAGTCTCACCCTTGAGTTCCCAGTAGGAGTCATAGAAGCTCTGGATAGCCTCGTAAACGCGATAGTACACACCGGCGGGATTTACATAACCCTCGGCATTCTCCTCGGCGGGTGCTTCCCAGTTGAGCGTTACCGACATCATATCGTCACTGATGCCGAATGTAAGGTTCTGTGCCATTCCGGGAGCCACAACGCCGGTGTAAACCGATACTGTTGCGGGAGCACCGACGTTGGCACCGATCTTGGTCAGTACCTTGATAGTGTTCTGTCCTTGGCGGGTCTGTACTGTCACACTCTTCTGTTCGCCGGGTTTACCGGTTACCGTCACCTCATTGTCACCTGTTACGACTGCAGTGACGGTTGCTGAGGCATCGAGTGCAGTACCGTTATATGTTACTGACGGGAGGTTGAAGGTCACGGTTGCCTTTAGTTCACCCTTGGCGGCACGTGTGGCGGCGAGATTGGTTACTGCTGCCGGGGACTGACCGTTGAGCGATGATTTACCGACCTGTATGTTGCGTACGCGGATACCGGTCTCGATACCCGATTCCCACTTCATCGACGTTGCCTTGAAGGCAATATAGTAATTACCGGCTGCAGGAACGGTAAACACTTTATCCACACTCTCGTATGTGGTGAGGGGTTCATACTGATCGACGAGGACGGTTGTCATCTGTGCCGGGTCGGCAACAGTGCCGATGAACACCTGAAGGGTCTCGCGACCGGTCTCAACCATATTGCGCATAGCCTCGTAGCTCAGGCTATAGATGTCGTTGGCGTTTTCAAACTTAATGGGAGGAAGAATCACCCAGTCATTGCCGCCGTCGCGGCTGAGTGTCCACTGCGACTCCATGTATCCGTCACGACACTTCCAGCTGTAAGAGTCACCATCGAGGTCGAAACACTGCATAAGGTCAAACTCATCCTTGGTCGGAACCAACTCTACGGGCATATTGAGCGCAGTACCGGCGAGGATGCGGTTAGACACTGCCGGCTCCGAACTCATGTTATTGACTTTGGCGATAACTGTAGCGGTATAGAAGCTGAGAGGTGCGTTGGCATCTATTATGCCGGACATCGAGGTTTCGGAGGTTACACCTTTGCTCTCTCCGTTAAGGAACACCTCATATTTCATATTTGCAGCATCTATGTAGCCGCCGTTTACGCCCTCGGTAACGGCTGTCCAGCTCGCTTTCTCAGTAGTGAGTGTAACCTGAGCAGGTGCGAGGGGTGTATCGTTGCCGACATAGAGGGTTGAGAATGCACGCTCGCTTCTCTTTCCGTTCTGCTCTACATATATGGCAAAGGTATGATTGCCTTGTGTCATATTCTGTAAGGTCACGGTAACCGATGCGCCGGCGTTGGCTGTCGCAGTCTTATACTCAGTGTCATCGACGGTTACAACGTATGTCAGCGGACCGGTGATGCTGTTACCATCGACATCGACAGTTGGCATGGTAGCCTGCATCACACCTGTAAGTGCACCTTTGTTGAACTGCAGGCGGGTGATCGTCGGCGCTGCCGGCTGACCCTCCTCAACATATTCGTCGGTAGTCACGAAGCAGGCGAACTGCTCCACGTTGGGATATGTGCGCAGATTCTCGATTTTCTTGGTCTCGATGTTGATGGTAGTGAGCTGAGACTTGAAGTCATCGAAACCTTCGTAACGGTTCCAGTAGAAAACTTTCTCTACCGGTGAATAGACGAGTCCCGTTACATATTCACTTATATCCGAACTGGTGGTGATGGTAAGGATATCGGTCATGTTACCCTCCATGTCGATTTTGATGAACTTGGTCGGATAATCGCGATTGACACCGTAGAGCATACCATCGACGGGACAGTAAGTCAGCGACACACAAGTCTTGTCGTAATCCACATTCTTGATAACCTCGGTCTCGGTGGGAGCAGCGGGCGACGATTTCATGAATGCGTATTTGCCGTCGGATGCCTTACCAAAACCGTATATGGTGTTATCGGAGGGATTATATGTCGCTATATCGTAGTGAACGGCTGTGAGGGCTATCTCCTGCGAACTGATGAGGCGACCGGTCTCGAAATCTATCTCCATGTAATTGAGACCGCGCAATTGGGAGTAATACCGGTCTTCGCCATAGCCGCAGAGCTTGCCATCCTTGAGCCACCCCGAATAGAAATCATATTTCTTGTCGGGGTTCTCCCATTTGAGCATGGCGCCCGATTTGGTCAGCTCATACAACCCTAACGGTGCATCGTAGCTGTCGGTATAGACGAGCATACCGTAGATCGACGAACCGCCGGAAGTTACTTTAGCAGGAGCCATCATGTCGTCGGCTTGCGCGACACTCATTGCTCCCCAGACTGCGCCGGCTGCCAACAGCCCGGCTGTAATCTTCTTGATTATATTCATCTCTTTTACAATAAAAGGGTTTTTATTCTTATTTTACTGTTACCTTAGTGACCGTGTTGGCGACGCGGCAGATGTAGATGCCGGGAGTCACAGAGAAGGTCACGGGGGTACCGGTGCTGACAGTGCTACAGATGGTGACGCCGGCGGCTGTGCAGACGTGGATCGGTTTGTCTTCGGGTGCCGTGATGACTATGTCATGACCCGTCACTGCTACCTGCGTGTCACTTGCATCTACCGTCTCGACTCCGGTGCGCTCTCCGGTGACTGAGATGCCGGCTATCGCCACGATGCTGTCGAGGGTCGGGAAGGTGCAATCTATATATAGCTGCACCCACGAAGCGTTATCATACTCGGCAGGGATGTC
>CAZAWP010000028.1:14022-18001 GCA_964488855.1 uncultured Sangeribacter sp. | reverse complement strand
CGGTGTACGATCGTACCCTGAACCATGATATAGTCAGCCTGACGGGGTGAGTTACGCGCAACCTCGGCACCGAAGCGTGCCATATCGTAACGCGCTGCTCCGAGGCTCATGAACTCGATGGCGCAGCAGCTTGTACCGAATGTAAGGGGCCACAGAGAGTTGGCGCGTCCCCAGTTGATCAATTCATCAAATTTGCCGACTACCACGTTGGTGCCGGTGGCGTTGAGTTCCTCTACAAGTTTGTCGATATAATCGTTGTTCTTGAAGTCCTCACGCTTCATGCTCTTTATGCTGTCTAAGCCCATTTAAGCACTCCTTTCTTCCAGGCATAAGCAAGACCCATGACCAGGACAAACATGAAAATTCCGATGCAGAGCAGACCCTGGGGACCCAAGTGCTTCATCACTACAGCCCACGGATACAGGAAGACTGTCTCAACGTCGAAGATCAAAAATAAAATCGCAAAGATATAATAGCCGACCTTAAACTGAATCATGGATTCACCACGGGTGGGGATACCACACTCATAAGGCTCAGCCTTCATGACTGAATAAGATTTAGGAGAGATCAGTTTGGCAATAAGAAGAGCCGCAAATACCAATAACAGACCGGTGAGGACTGCCGTAATTGATAAGGGGCCATTGCCAATCTCCAGCAATAGATTCATATATCTTTAATTTTTAATTAGTTATGCTTAAGTTATATAATTTAGCAGTTATATCCTCATCATATACGCATATAATGAGGGCATTTGTAATTGCAAAGATATTTAAAAAATCTTAAAACGACAAAACTTATTCCACACAATTGTAACAATCATTTTTAATCATTCGCTGCTATTCTATCATACGTTACTCTCATCCTATCTTGCATTGCTGTCTATAACGACACCGATTATCTAAAAAGGATCCGGTTATATAAAAAGAGATCCCGTCATATATAAAAAGAAATCCCGTAAGCAATGTGGATGCCTACGGGATTTCTTATATATTTAGATTATTAATCTGCTTTAAGATTACCTGTCAGATGACGGGACGGATTATTTGACGATGACTTTATTTGCACCGACGAGATATAAGCCGGTTGCAAATCCATCGAAACGGTTGTTGCCAGCCTGTACGTCAAGGATGCGGATGAGCTTACCCGCGATGTCGTAAACCGGCAGCGAAACTGACTCGGCAGAGTCTATTACGACTATACCTCGTTCGCCTCTTACGCTCAATCCGACGGCTGCCTCTATGTCCTCCACTTCGCTTAAGCCTTCGCGATTCATCACTTCATTTACGCCGGCAGCATCAAGGCACTTGTTGAAGATATAGAAGTCATCCAAGCCAAACATGGCACCACTTGCATTTGAAGAAGATTCTCCGAATACAAGTTGTAGAGCGGAGACAGTGGGACGTGGCAAGTTATTTACTGCACCCAACTCTTTTCCGTCAATATACAATTTCCAGGTCTCGTTGTCATAAGTGATGGTGACATTATACCATTTATCAGGAGTTGCAGTGGAGAACCATTCCTGATTTACCGGATTCTCACCTAAAGGACATGCCGATAATGTCCACTTACCACGATCACTGTACATCAAAGTCCATGCCGGATTACGGTCACCGGAACCTGTGGACTTAGTGATTACTCTACCATATGTTTCGGTAGGATTGATCCAGAAAGAGATAGTATAATTATCTTCAGGCAGAACTTTAGGGCCAACGGAGAAATTACCTATATAGTTATGTATATTATTACCTACCATAATTGCGGAGCGCTCATTATCATTGCGGTCTGCAATCCATTTGCAATAATTAGACTTGTAACTTATAGGCTGTGCCCTATATACATCCATAAATGTGGTTCCCATACCTTCATAGAAAGGTATATAAGAGACATTACCTTCACACGGAGTAACACTTACGGGTTCGGTTGCAGGTCCTTCGAGGTCATAACGGTAACCCTTGACCACATACGAATATGTTACGCCATTCTCAACCGTCGTATCTTTGTATGTGTTGTCCGCTCGCGGAGTTGCGTTAAGTTTGGTGAGAGGATTGCCTTTATCATCACTTCGGAATATGTCGTATGTTACCTGATACTGGCTATCCCATCTCAGATTGACTACGCCGTCACCGGCACCGACTATGAGATTAGAGACCTCAAAGGGTGCTTCATCAATACTTGCCACATGCACTCTAACAACGTTGCTAACCGGAGTCTCCAAGTTATTACTCAAGCCATGGATGCGATACAAGTAGTCTTTACCCCAATCCAGTCCCGAGTCGGTATATCCTGTATTATAATAGTAATAATAGTCTCGTGAGTATATCGGCTTAAACTCACCTGACTCTGCGTCTGCTCTCTCAATGAGAAAACCCTTGATTCCCTCTATCGCATTCCATGACAGAGTAACCGAGCGGTAATCCTTAGCTTGACCGGTCAATACCAATTCGCCATCAAGTTCGTCGTAGGGTGTATACTTTTCGCGCGAGAAGATAGACTTCTCTCCTTTGTATGAGGTGGCTCGTATCTTATACGTCACACCTTTGTTCACTCCAGGCGAGTGCATAAATTCCACGGTCGCGCCGGGTTGATAGTCCTTGCCACATTCGAGGGTCGCGATAAGTTCGTACTCGCCACCGTCGAGTTTTGCAAACACTTCGTAATTCAAACCTGTCTCACCGTTGTGGTCATACCATGTCAGTTTAGACTGCTTGTAATCCTCGGAGCGACCCATTAGAGGGAACGGAGGAGCAATCTTCCACTCATGGTGGTAAGCGTTAGCATCATTGTAGGCAAAATCTGCATTATACTCACTGAAATACTTACCGGCTTTGGTAAGTTTACCGTCAAGAATCATACTGCGCGCATCCTGAACCCAGTTATAGAAGAAATGGCGCTCTATAACGGGAGTTTCATCCATATTTTTAAGGATACTCTTGATATAGTTATACTGCACATCCGCATTACCGGGAGTATTGGGCAATGTAACCATGTCAGCGCCCGGCACTTGTACTCCGTCAGCGTCACATTTCACACCGGTTAAATCTACCCAATCCTTATCATTTGAGGTTGTCCAGTTAGCACCGTTATTATATTCAGTAATCCAAACGGGGCGACCTCCGCTCCATGTAGCTATATGCTCAATTTCGGGCTGACAATTATTTCGGTGGATGTAATTTTCAACATTCACAAAATCCACTCGATAATTAAGAGAGTCAGCGGTATTTAAAAATTTAGTAAGCCAACTACTATAAGCCGCAGTCAAAGTGGGAGAGCCAAGACGCAATCCTGTGCGCATGTGCTCAGGCCATTCCAAAATACCGTTGTCCGGATACTCTCTTTCACCGGTATCCGGACGATTATCAGCCTCATTATAACTTAAGACATGGCTCACATTAACCGCTTTTTTAATCTCATCAAATCCGGGCCAACCTCTATGGTGACGCATCGGAGTATACTCTGCCGCAGCACTCTTATTTACCGATCCGGCCTCCCATCCAAAATAACATGTTGCGTTAGTAAGATCAATTGCATTGGGATCGGAACCGGCCCACCCTTTCTTTGAGACGCGTTCCCATTTGGTGATGCGGATAAACGATACAAAGGATTTGTCGCTTCCATCCTTTGTCACGAATCCATTTGGAAGGTCGTTCACCACCAAATCATCCTTGTCAGCGATAAAGCAGCGGCTATGACCTGTGCCATCGGGGTTGTTGGCGATTACCGCCATAAATCCCTTGCGCAGTTTGAACGAACGTATATTATTATCGAAACCGGTGCCGAGATCGGTGTTGAAAATCTCATTACCTTGCTCATCATACATACCGTAGGTCCTCGACTCCCCCTGACAATTCTTATTGGTATATGCTGTGAGCGCATTACGAGCCTGACTGATACCGTTAGGTATCAAGACCGTTCCCTGACGATAAATCTGCAGACGCAGGTTGTCATTGACCACGGCTGCTGCGCCATCCACCTTGATATT
>CAZAWP010000028.1:11573-13922 GCA_964488855.1 uncultured Sangeribacter sp. | reverse complement strand
CACTCAGCGAGAGGCGCAAATGTGAAGTAATTGATTTGTGATAGAATCTTTGTTTATAAGTTTTCATGATAGTCAGGGATTATTCTAATGAACAATAATTTAAATTTTTCTAAAGATACTACCATTTCCCAAAATTTCCAAATTTGAGGCAAAAAAAAACACCAAAGAATAAATTATGGTATTTGATATTGTCAATGAATATAAATACTTTTTCTATTGATACGATTAGCCGCAGACCGCCGGTATGCAAAATATTCCGGCAATCTGCGGTTTTATCTCTATAACTACGATCCTTAAAAAAGGCTACGTGGTGGTATTCCAAAAAAAACTCGGATACTCTGATTCTCTCTGGTACTCTTCCTCTAAAAATGACGGATTACATTGTGGCGGTAGTCATGCAAGTGCCCTCGAAAAGACCCTCGTATGCGCCGGCAACCTGATATGACGCTTTACCTGCAGTGAGGTCTCCGGTTGAGGTGAATGAGAAGCTGTCGAATTTGAAACGCTCGTTCTGAGTGAAGCCGTTGCCCTCGGGGGTTTCCGGAACAATGTTGGTACCGCTGACTGTATAACCTTTTACGCTGAACTCAAGGTCAAGATTACGTAAAATCACAGCGACGAGAGTCGGATGGTTGGGGTGATCGGAGAACTTGGCATTGTACATGATAACGGTCGCCTTGTTCTGAGGAATATCCATGATGATGCGGTACGAAATGCCATCGTTGGAGAAGCTCTTGAGTTCACCGCTGGCGTAATCTGTATATTTCGTCAGCGTATTACCCTTGAACACTATATCATTCCAGAAAGTGCGTACGGTGTACTTGTTGCCGATGCGGAAGTTGATGAAGCTATACTTCAGCTGCGGCTTGTTTACAGGGAAACCTGTCAGATCGGTAGGCACGGGATTAACCGCAGTAGTCATCTCAGCCTGAAGACTGCCGACCTCCATACCATTGACAGTACCTACGTTCTTGCCGCTGACCAGGATAGCCTCGTGGAGAGCACTGTTGATGTCGGCATAAAGCGCAGTGAAATCCATATAATCGGTATCTAGATTAAGCAGCTGGTTGGCGGGAGCGTGCAGGTCGCGAACCGACATAGTACATTTCTTGGTGCTATAGTTGAAGTTGAAGCTGAAATTGGCAGCTCCCGCCTCGGCGGTATTATTGTCTAAGTCAGCAATAAGTGTATATGTACCGAAGGTATAGGTATCGGTCAGTTCGCTGCCATCACCGCCACACGATGTTGCGCCAAATGCAAGCAGGGTTGCCAGTGCACCTAAAGTAAGGTTTTTTAATTTCATAATGTATTGTATTTCTGTCTGTTATTATTACAATTATTTACGAATTTATTAAATAAAATCGTCTTTATAACTCTTGCGTTTGCCACCACGGCTCGATCGGAAGAACCGGTGTTTTGACAAAAGTGCATAAAGATAGCTATAATTTCGTGATATACCAACTTCAAGCCGGATTATTTGAGGTATTATTTGAGTGTCACACGGATTGTAACACCAAACTCCAGAGGCTTGCCGCGCTGCAGGAACTCGTTTCCCATCGACTTGAAATAGAAAGTATTGTAGTGAGTGTTGGTGAGGTTGCGCCCCCAAACCTGAATCGCCCACCGGTAAGCGTCAAACGTAATATTGCCACCTAACAGCATATAGAAAGGCTGCTGCAGCGTGTTTGCCTCATTCCATTTGATCTCCCCGATGCCTCGTGCATCGACGGCAAACGTTATCATCTTTATATTCATGATATTGATATGCCAATCAAACAACCCCTGCAGAAAGAGCGTATGCGCCGGCATATAGGGGATTACCTTGTTACGGTTATCATCGATGCCGTCAAAGAACTTCACGAACCGGGCATTGGTATATCCATAGTTTGCCATGAAGCGGAGGTTGGGGAGCGCATAACCTATCAGCGACAATTCGGCACCGAAGCTACGCGTGCGACCGGCATTTGTCATGATTCGACCGGTGGTGGTATTGCCGTCGGGGAACATTGTCAGCTGCTGGTCGCGGCAGTCTATGTAAAAGAGATCCCAATCGGCAAGGAGACGGTCGTCGAAGAACCCGAAATGTCCTCCCAATTCGTAGTTCCAGCTGTACTCGGGCTTATACCCTATCACATCATTGATGCCGTACTGCGAACCGATACCCATTATATTCATCAGACGCTGCTTGAGCACATCGCCAAACATCTGGGTATTGAAACCGCCGCTCTTATAACCTTTCGCGACATTCACATAGACATTACCGCCGAATGTGGGGCTACCGGGCAACTCATAGAGCGCTGTCACCTTGGGCATCCAGTTGAAATAGCGGCGTCTTACATTTCCTGTATC
>CAZAWP010000028.1:3747-11473 GCA_964488855.1 uncultured Sangeribacter sp. | reverse complement strand
CCGTCATCTTTAAAGACAACCGGAGCCTGCATTTTCAAACTCTTATAGAAGGCAAAGACTCCGGCAAGCCAGTTATAGGGAGATGATGTATTGATACCCTTAAACACTATATCCTCCGTCACGGCAAGTTCCTTCTTCTTCTGCGAGAGGGTGAAATATGACTGAGGAAGGAAGTCCTGATCGAGGGTAAGATTGTTGTCCATATACTGGATACCCGTGATCGACATGAGGCGGAACTTGTCGAAGGCATGATTGACCGTCAGTGCATCCGAGAACCACACCCGACGGTAGAAACACGTGTCATTATAATTGATCTCGCCGGACTCTATATATTCGTACGGGTATCCACCTTGACGCAACAAGGAGGTTGAGAAGACATTCCTCAAGGTTACGCGCGATGATACGTTCCATTCTGATTTCCAGCGTATATCACCTGCAAGTTCACGGTCGGTATAGAGATTATTATACTTATTCTTGAAGAAGCCACCCGTCAGTCCTGTGGAGAGATTTACCGAGGTGCCAAAATTGCGTCTCTTACCCAACAGCCAGTACTTACCGACCGAAGCCTTGAGATGGTCACCGTTACCCGCCTCGCCATAAATCTTCCATCCCTGGAATTTCATCGGCGAAAGGGTGGTGATATTAACCAATCCCGCGATTGTATTGCGTCCGTGCAGGGTAGACTGCGGACCGCGAAGCATCTCCATCGACTCTATATCAGCCACGTCGAAGTCAAAGGCATCCTTGGTCATATACGGCAGGTTATCGACATTGAGACCTACCGAAGGCTGATCCATACGCGCGCCTATACCTCGCACATAGATTGATGATGTGATACGCGAGCCGTAATCGGGAACATAAAAGTTGGGCACGACATCCGACAGGCTCTTAAGACCAACTGCATTCACTTCCTCAAGGGTGTTTGAGGTCACGATGGTCGCTGCCACCGCCTCATTTCGCAGCTGCATCTCGTTCTTTATTGCCACTACACTTATCTCGTCGAGGAGGATACCGCTCTCCACCGAGTCCACGCCAAACAGAGTGCGGGCTTTGGGGAGCGCGTTAGGGCTCACCGGGGCAGCGGTAAACAGCTCCTTCTTCTCCGGCTTCTCCGGCTCCTTTTCGTCGTCACTATTGGTTGCGAAGACCATAAGAGGTGCGAGAAAAACTACAAGGAGAAAAATTTTATATTTCAGATGTCGGGTTTTCAATCTTATTTATTATCTTTATGGATAAGACGGATGAGTCTTTTATAAACCTGTCTCGGAGAGGGCGCTATTCACGCCGTTATGATTTCCGGACTTTTCGGCTTACAAAATTAGCTACAATTTTTAAATATACAAAGACGCATCTGCGTTAAGTAACTATTCACTACCGATACGTACTCTCTTTAATACTGTAGTACGGTTAGCTGCAAAACATATTAAAGATGGCAGATTTCTCCATACATACCCTCGGATGCGGTTCGGCAAAGCCTACGCTGTACCATCAGCCGTCGTGCACGGTCATCGATCACCGCAACAACCTCATGATGGTAGACTGCGGCGAGGGTGCCCAGGTCGCTTTCCAACGTCACCGCCTTAAGTCCAACCGTCTGCGCCATATCTTCCTCACCCATCTTCACGGCGACCATGTATTAGGCTTGCCGGGATTTCTTTCCACACTATCGCTGAGCCAGCAGGGGGGAAAGATTACGATTCACACTTTCGAGGAGGGTAAACGTATCCTCACCGAGATACTTGACTTCTTCGCCCGCGAGCGGACATACGAGATAGAGTTCAATGTCATCAAACCCGAAGAGGCGTTGATACTTGACACTCCGTCGCTGACAGTCCGAACCATTCCCTTGAAACATCGTGTGCCCACAGTCGGGTATGTCTTTGAGGAGAAGCCCCGCGAGCGTCATATCATCCGCGACATGATAGATTACCACGGAGTGCCGGTATCACAGATACGCAGCATAAAGGGTGGCGCGGACTTCGTAAAGCCGGACGGCACTGTCATCCCCAATGAGATCCTCACTTCCGATCCCACCCCCTCCCTATCGTACGCGCATATTTCCGATACGATTTATATGCCTGAATTGGCGAAGAAGATCGGTCCGGTCGACCTCCTCTTTCATGAGACTACCTATCTCAATGATAATGCGGCGGATGCCAAGGCGCGGTTCCATAGTACTGCCGAGCAGGCGGCGATGGTTGCTCGCGATGCCGGTGCGAAAGCGTTGCTGACGGGTCACTATTCATCACGCTACACTGACCTCGAAGGGTTCCGCCGTGAAGCTGCCGCCATTTTCCCCAACGTCATCCTCAACCGCGAAGGCCTCGTGACCGACCTCACCAAAATCAAGTAATTATCTTTTGCTTATTCAGCCGTTTTAACCATCAAATTCTAAAGATTCAATCAATAAATTCAGACTAAGGTGCGCTCGGATAACTTCAACTCATATTACAACAATATAGACCACGACTTCTGGCGCAGTCTTTGTGTCGAGCGCGGTGAACTACGTCCGTATGGCAAGGGAGAGGCGTTTGTTGAACAAGGGACAGTGGCTAAATATATCGGTTTCATCAAAGCGGGCACTTTAAAATACTTGGCATTTAATGATGAGGGTACTCCGAGCGTAGTCGGGCTGGAATTTGCCGGTGAATTTGTAGCGGATTTCCCATTCTCGTTATATGGCATCAAGGCCCGTGTGTCGATTGTAGCCGAAACAGATTGTGAGATTTATTGTGTGCCGGTGTCCGTCATCAACGAGATGATGCAGGGCGATAACAACATCAAGGAAATCGTGTTGCAGTCGACCATGGCGGTATTCTCCACTGTCTATGATCGTTACGTATCACTTTACACCCAATCGGCGGCGGAGCGCTACAACGATATGATAAGCCGTTACCCCGACATCTTCTCCCTCTTTTCGCTAAAGGACATCGCCTCCTTCCTCCACGTTACCCCCACCCACATGAGCCGCCTCCGCAAAAACCTGAAATAAAATTACGGCTCTCTGTCACCTTTACTTTTCTATTTGTGTCTATAGAATGAAGTTTTCAACATTTGTTGAGAACTTCTATTGTTTTTATATCTAACTTTGCACAGGAATACGAAGCGATGGAGTATCGCCCGCTACTTCCATACGCTTCTATCATCATTATTATGAAACGTTTTACAGCAATTATATCACTTGGTCTTCTATATCTGCCGGTTATGGCGGAGGAGCAGCCGGATACCACTGTCATCCGCGAACTCGATGAGGTAGTCGTCGAGTCATCAAGGGTGATCCATAAGGCTGACATGGATGTCTATCATCCCTCAAAGAGCGCTGTCGATAATGCCAAAAACGGTATGCAGCTTTTACAAAACCTTATGATTCCTACCCTCACGGTCAATGACGCCCTCAGTACCGTCAGTTCCGCCGGCGAAGCTGTGCAGGTGCGAATCAATGGCAGGCAAGCTACTATCGATCAGGTAAAATCCCTGCTTCCGGAGACCATCAAACGTGTGGAATGGATAGACAACCCCGGACTTCGCTATGGAGGTGCCAACTATGTCCTTAATTTCATCGTTGCAAATCCCACCCTTGGCGGCTCGTTGATGCTTCAGGCCAAACCTGCCCTCAACTGCGGCTGGGGATACTATCAGGCTAATGCGAAGTTTAATACCGGGCGCTCGCAATGGGAGGTCGGTGGTTATTTCAAACTCACCGAAGGTATCAAGGCTCACCGTGAATACAAAGAGACTTTCACCTGGCCCGACGGCAGAGAGCTGACCCGTACCGAAACTCCAATCAGCGGTAAACTCAATAATTCTCAAGGCGCGGGCTGGGTGTCATACAACTATATCAAGCCGGATACCACCGTATTTTATGTACAGCTTGTGGCTAACCGAACTTTCTCCGATTTGTGGAGCTATAACGGTCTGTTGAGTCTGAGCACCGGTGAAAAAGATATTCTTCTCTCAAACGGCTCCGGCTCTAAAGGTACTACTCCACAATTTACCGCCTATCTCGAGCAGCACTTCGCTCACAAACAGACGCTCGTTGTGGATTTCAGTGCTTCACTATATACAGGGCATTCCTACTCGGATTATCTTGAGAAATATGAGGGGGCACCAGATTATATAACCGATGTAAGCACATATATTAACGACCACAACCAGGCATACGGTCTCGAAGCCGACTATATCAAAAACTGGAATAACTCCCGCCTCACTGCCGGTGCTTCGTATAGTGCCAACCGAAACCGCTCCGTTTACGAAAACCTTGACGGTGAGATCTTCCATCAGCGTCAGGATAAGGTATATTTCTTTGCTGAGTATTTCCACCGTATCAACAAAGTAACGCTCACCGGTGGATTAGGCGCTCAATACACTTCATTCAACTTCAAGGAAACGGACCAGGGTAATCATTCCTGGAATCTCCGTCCCCGGGCTACCGTTACGTATTCTCTCAACCAAAACCATAATTTCCGTCTCGCCTTTTCGTCGTGGCAGACTGCGCCTTCGCTTGCCGAAACCAATATCGCTCCACAACAGCTTGACGGTTTTCAATGGCGCATCGGCAATGCCGATCTCAAGACTTCATCATCCTACTACCTTGCTTTCAGATATAGTCACAGTCTCTTTCACCAACGTATAAACGGCTCGTTGGGCATGAGTGCTTTCAACAGTCCCAATGCCATTACTCCCTACCTCTATTGGGATAACAACCGTCTTATCACTTCATACGAAAACAGCAAGGGTATGGGAAATCTCAGCTTTTGGCTGTCGGAACAGGTATTTATAATCCCGGACTGGCTTATGTTCTCGGGCACCATCCAATATAAAGCCGAACGTATGAAGGGTCATACTTACACTCTTTATAATCATTCATGGAGTGGAGATGCAGCCTTGATGTTTATGCACAAGGGATTTCAGGTTGTCTTCCAGTATGTCAGGGCGGCTCGCGACCTGTGGGGCGAGAAAATCAGCTGGGGTGAAGACATCAATGTGATAGCTGTGGATTATAACTGGAAGAACTGGCAGTTTGAAGCCGGCATACTGATACCGTTCGGCAAATATGACCAGGGTTCAAAATCACTCAGCAAATGGAACCGCAACGAACAGCACATGCGCCTCGACATGCGTATGCCCTATGTCAGCGTCAGCTATAACCTCCAGTGGGGTCGTCAGAAACGGGGTGCCTCCAAACTCATCAACGCCGATGCATCCGTCGACCGCTCCACCACCGGCACCCGCTAACCCTCAACGACAGAAATCTTATTATCTAAAGCGACAAATTATTATAATATAAATCACAGTTTTCATAATACATAATATAGTTCTCATACTGATAGCGAAAGCTCCCGGCAGTGATGTCGGGAGCTTTCCATTAGATCGATATTTTAATTTAACATTCGCTTTATTAGTCTTCTCGCTTTATTGGCATCGTACACTTCATTCGCTGACGGTGAGGGTGGTGCCTGCAGTGTGTGCGGTGAAAGCAGGTTCGTATTGAGACTGGGCGGAAGCCATGCCGAGTGCGTAGATGCCGCTTTGGCTTACCGTACACTCATAACTCAGGACGGTAACCCCCTTCGGCAGATACGGCAGGAAGAACGATGTGCGCGAGTTGCGTATCTCCTTGTATGCCGGTGTAGAACCCACCAATTCATAACCCGAAGTCTGATCCAGGGGTTCGAGGCATGAAGAACGCTCGTCGATGACCGCCACATAATCCATATCGCGACCCGAGGTGATAGTCAAGGTGACCTGTACCTTGTCGCCGACTTTTATCTTGTTACTCTTCTCAACCGCGCCTGTTTCCGGATTGACTACATACACTGCCTTCTCAATCTTAAGTTCATCGACTTTAGCCGCCTTGACATCAGTGACTTTTTCCATATACTGTGTAATCAATCCGCCAAACGCCGGAGTACCGGATTCTCGCTCAATCGTCAGGGTATTCTTCTTACCCTTGAGTAATGGTAAGGTATAAGTAAAGTTACCCGCAACCATGGACGCCTCCGGGATAGACACTGTCTCTCCGTTCAACTTCATCTGCGGTTTACGCTTGATGACGACATTATCCGCTTTTCCGCTTGTGATGACAGTCGCTATAATCTCTGCCGTGTACGGATTTGCGCCCCAATCCTCTGTGAGTTTGGAGAGGACAAGCCACTGACGCAACTTGGCAACCTCGGGAGCCGCCGGATCAATCATATCCCATGACTCCAGAACCTGAGTTGTAGTGATCAGCTTGTTCCACGACCCGAACCGTGAATCGAGTGTGTCAAACCACATCCCTTTCTCCGGAGTCGAAGTGGCGAACTGTGCCAACGAACTTAATATTGTCTTGGCTGTCTCCTGCTCGTCATTCTTAAAGAGTACCCATGCGGCGATTGCCTTATGGTATATCGAGAGAGATTCCCACTTACGGGCACCCGCCAAGGCAATCTTGCGCGTTTTCTCCAGTGTCGAAGACCACTTGATTTCCTGATACATAGAGCGCAGGTACCAATAATCGAGCAGGTACATCTCCGAGGGTTTTATCTTATTCTTCTGACACTCATTGTAATATTTTGTGATGGAGTTATCGCAGAACTTGACAGCTTTTGCAATCATGTCGGTACAACCCTCGGGGAGATAGCCCATATTTCTCAACATCGAGATATGAAGCAGCACTCTTCCGGTAATATAATCCGAAGCCTTGAAACCGGCACACCAGGGCCAACCACCCTCGTCGGTCTGGAGTCGTTTCAGCAACTCGATGGTACGGTTGATCTCGTCATCAACTGTTTTGACATCCGCGAATTTCAGCAGACTCTGCATCCGCATCGTCTCGGCAATACCGTTCTGTACCCATGGGGTGTTACCTAACACGACTGTCTTGAGATTTGCATTCTTCTCCAACGCCGAAATCAATTCCGATTCGCGCCCATTATCCGTCGAATCCATCTTCTGCAATCCTGTGAGCAAGTCAGGGTATTGACCGAAGATACCTTTGCTTACGGCAACACCAAACAAGTTGCGCACCAATGACAGTGCATTGTAATCCGAACCGTCGAGCATACCCGGAAGTGCCTTGACACACTCCCAGATCGGATTATCTATGTATTCGAGTGTCACGGTGCCACCCTCCTTAGTCCTCGGTACCTCAAGATTAATCTCCGAGACATCCGGGGCTGCGTAGAAGGTTGTGGCATCTATTACCGGCTGAGACGCGGGGAGGATAACGAGCGGTGTCTGTTCACCGTCGCGCGAACCGTCACACTCGGCATATCCGCGTAGCGTCACGACCTCGACATTATCGGGAACGTCCAACCCGAAGTTCACCACCCGGTTACCTTTAGCCGCGACTGATTCTTTATCAAAAGCACGCTTCGCTATCACGGTGCCTGTAACCGGGTCGATAATCTCCAACCCGCCACCTATCATCAGTGCCTCATCGGAGTTATTGTAAAGTGTCGCTGCAATGTTGGCATGATCACCGGTTCGCAGATAACGGGGAGCGTTGAGGCGTACCATAACCTTGCGCGCTGCCGTTGCTGACAGACTCAATGTAGACAGTTTCAACTCCGGTGTATAACCCATGAGATAGAAATTCCACTTACCGTTATAATCGGGTACTTGATAGTCCACATGCGCCACGCCCTCGGCGTCGGTGACGAGATCGGGCATGAAGAATGCCAGCGGACACTCCATGCTACGGAAACTCATCTCCTCCGAAGCTCCGTTATCCCCTGAGCCACCA
>CAZAWP010000028.1:0-3647 GCA_964488855.1 uncultured Sangeribacter sp. | reverse complement strand
GTTTGGGTTCGTGTTCGGAGTCAGCGGTTACAGCCTCTTCCACATCCGCCATTTCATTTTTTGCTGCGTATGAGGCCGCCATTTTCATCGTGCCCCGTACTCTGATACTACTGTTTAACGCTACACCGTCTTCCTCGATAGCGGCAGAGGATTGATCCACGACAGCCATCATCGGTACCACTTCATCGTATCTATACCGACCATAGTAATCGAACGAAGCGCCATAAAGTTGCCAATCAGGTGTGATAATATTGGAGCCTCCATAATTATAGCGCGAAGATGCCGATGTAGATATAAAGGATTTCCGTGGAAACCGTAAACTACCCGGTATATAATAAGACACCATATTGTCGAGTCCGAAACTCCAGCGGTACGGAGCGAGCGCATCGAGAGCGGCATTATTCATGACTGCCATGACAGGTATGTTCGCCATCTCCTTACCGTCATAGATAAAGCGGAAGGACCATTTCTCGGGTGCACCAGGCTCAATGTTGTCGCGGAATGTCACAGTCTCAATCTTGAGTCTCTCGGTCTGGATCTGCGGGATAATGGTCACCGTCTCTGACTGACACTCATCATTGTGCATGCCGATGAAGGTTATCTCCGTACGTGTGGTATCGTTAATCGCCAAGAGGTTAAGCTCTGCAATTTCTCCGTTTACTTTCAACCAACGGTACTCCCCGTCACGACTTCCGCTGTTTTGGATAATGGCAAGGATATAGCTGTCGGTAAACGACGAACCGACCTTAACGGCAACCGACTTACCCGTAGGCACAATGTACCGGGTACTCGGTAACCACAACGGAGTTTGAACCGGAGGCACAGTATCGCTATCGCGGAAAAGTATTACATTCTTTTCAACAGGCTTACGGCCCGCCACACTATCTGCATTTCCCTCCGCAACCTCAAATGTAAACTTATACTTGCCGGAAGGGAGGTTGAGTTTATCGACATCAAAATCGGGTGAGACAAACGACCCGGCTTTCACTTCCTTCCCTGCTTCGTCATAGATATGATAAGTTATCGTGACATCCACAGGCTCGCCGTCACGTGTATACGTAACCTTTACCGGACGCTCCGTCTGCGACAGGTTTATGCGGTCAGACATATCAACGGTGAGGTCAGAGGTCTTCCCCACGACAAAATCCGCAGCATTGCTCTGTTGCGACTCACCGGCACCATCGGTCACGGTGGCAACTATGGAGTATCTGCGATTATCGAACTCCGTACCTTTAAGTGCCCCGGTCTCAAGAGTAATCGTAAACTTGCCATCCTTGTCGGTGACAGCAGTTCCGTTAAACGTCATATAACTTGACATTCGCCACCACGACAGAAGGTGAATCTCATAACTCACCGCAGCATCCGTCACGGGCATACCGGAATAAGTCAGTGCCTCTCCCTTGATAATTACCGGTTCGCCGGCTGTCACCGAAGCTGTCTGAGCCTTGAGATTTACCATAAACGAGGGTTCTTTATACTCCTCGACTTTTATATTGCATAAGGCTGTCGTCGCCGGATATGATGATATGTCTTTACCCGGCAATTCAACAAACTTGCGCTCGGAATTAACCCTTATGCGCCAGGTGCCTAACAGTCCCTCGGCGGGAAGATTAAATTCTCCGCTGAAGCGTCCGAAGGGTTTGTCACTGACCAAATCGAGAGAGTCCACCACCTCCCAATTGGCGTTAAGGAGCTCCACTTTGACCGGCATTTCGCCAACCGGATGCTGCTCCTTACCTATCAATCCGGCAACGACTCCGGCAAATCTGACAGTGTCTCCGGGGCGATATATAGGCAGATCTGAAACCAAATCAATGGTTACCTCGCGAGGTGTGTGGTACTGCTGATAGTCCATATAGCCGTTTACCGAGGCGTACGAACCGTTCTTGATGGCATATACTCGAATATTATTTCCATTGCCGGTGATATTTGGCAGTTCATAATAGCCGTCGGCATTTGTGACTGCTTTTACGGTTTCTCGCTTGCCCCACCCCCGCACGATCTGCAGTTCGACGCCCGGCACCGGCTTCTGATTCCTTGAATCTACTGCATAAATTCGTCCGTAAGTGTCATAACCCGTTGATGCGTATATCAGTGACAGGTCAGAAACAATAAACGAGCTCCACCTGTTATCGACATCCTGAGCATTCTCTCCTGGTAATACTATCTTGTTTGCATCCAACGAAGGAACAATCATATACAGACCTACGTCGAGTCCGTCGAGTTGCATGGAGAGTTTACCGCTACCCTTATCATTAGCCTTGACATCAACCTTTACAGTGCGGACTTTCTTTGCAGTGCTCAACCATTTTTTCACATCCGGTTTTTCGAACATCGTAACGAGATCGCCCGAACGATAAGTAACCTTACGTATATGGAGATAGAGCGCCGGAATATTAGTATAATTAATATCTACACTAATATCCTCGCCCGGTATAAACCGGTTGTTAAGGCGTATGCTGCAGCGTGATCGGCTCAGGTTAGCCAGCACTCTCCTTAAATCCTTAATATAGGGGGCAGCCGAATATTTATTCATATATTCCTCTCCCTCCGCGATAAGACGGTTGATCTTATTGAGGTGCTGAATCTCGTTGTTGGCCTCAACACTCTCACTATCCTCCATTATTAACTCCTCATCGACGGTATTGTCCCGTTCCTGCGCCTCGATGAAACGAGCCAATGCCAATGCACAGTAAGGTGTTTCCTTGAGTGCATTTATCAGCTTGCGATCAATCACACCGGCCTTGTTATAGGTATTATTAATCATCACCGAGACTAATTGCAGTCGTTGGCTGTCGCCGGACGCATACAGTTCGTTCATCTCAGTCGCGACAAGACTATCCATCAGTTCGGCGGATTTTTCTGCCGGCTTAAGGGGTTTGGTCTCTGCGCCGGCGAATGGTATTCTTTTTGCTCCCGAACGGGCAAACTGATTAAGCAAAGTAAGGTATTGGAGTACGACGAAATCGGATTCGGTAATCGTCTCGGCATACCTCTCCATCTTTATTATGGATTTTAAATCTGAGAGCGAACGGTCTTTAACTGCGGATAATTGCATGAGGGATTCCTCGGCAAACTGATTGATACGATTGTTCACCTGTTCTCCGCTCCACTCAGCGATATTATCGGGATACGAATCGAGGGGAAGATTACGTCTGTCGGCTTCCCAGCGGTCACCCTGATACTGATTCATCAAGAGCTGAGCCTGCAGGAGTTGTAAGAGAATCTTGTAATCATCGGGGAACCGGTTGTTAAGCGAATCGCAGAGATGATAAAGATTGTTATAAGCGTCGCCTGAGATCAGTACGTCCGCAACGGAGTAGTTTAACAAGGCACGGAAGGCTTGTTCATAATTGTCGTCCTCCAATGCTTTTTGGAGGTCTTTTTCTGAATTTTTCTGTACATCCTTGGGAAAGGCGAAGTTGGGTATTTCCTGCTTGCTGCTCTTGGCAGTCCCTTTCGTCTGTTTCCCTCCATTAGAGTTTTGTGGGTCTGACATAGTGATAGTGTTAATTAATGATAGATTGTGTCGGGTATTCTTCCGGGCGAATACTTCGGAGCCGGATGCGACACCAAACATCAGCCATATTACCAAACATAAATATAATCTCACATACTGATTCTTTAATATAATCCTTTTCTCCATA
>CAZAWP010000027.1:14245-18017 GCA_964488855.1 uncultured Sangeribacter sp. | reverse complement strand
ATAATATACTTACTTAACCCGGTGTCAGATACCTCCTATTCAAATAAGCGTCAAAGACTCAAGTATGTGTTAAGCGACCTCGTATTGGTGTCGTTAGCATTCTTTGTATTCGATATTGCACGTTTCTACCTCCTGGCTGAGGGAGACAGCAATTCGTCGATACTCTCTGATGCTTCTTTATGGAATTACCTACTCAGACCCAAGATTATTTGGGAACAGATTCTATTTCCTGTCTTGCTATTAGGTATCAACTGGCTTTCGGGTTATTACAATAACTGTATAAACAAATCGCGACTTCAGGAATTACTGACGACGTTCTTTACGGCAGCTGTATCGACGGCTATAATCTTCCTCACGCTGCTGATTAATGACCGCGCCATATCCAAGACTACTGACTATTATATAATCCTGATACTTTTCGGGCTGCTGTTTCTCTTGCCCTATTCCGGACGATTGGCGATAACCTCGTCATTTCGCCGGGAGATGAAACGTACCAATCGAAGGTTGCGCACTCTCATTGTTGGCAACAACCTTACGGGATACGCCACATATCGCACTCTAGCGACGATGCGTTCTACCGTAGGTGTCGAGGTTTTAGGATTCATAGCGATACCCGGCGAAGATGATACTCCTCCCGAAGGGTTACCTGTCCGGAGCTTCGACGAAATTGATATTATCTGCAAAAAATATAATATCGAGCAGATAATAATAGCCCCCAAGGATAATAGTGACAGAGACACTATCGTACTTCAGCTCTTGGACAGACTCTTCCATCTCAATATCCCGCTTAAGATTACACCGGATACTTTATCTTATGTAACGCAGGGTATACGAGTACATGATCTCGTCGGCGAACCCTTTGTAGACCTCACCTCTCCCCCGCTCGGAGAGTGTGCCAAGAATATAAAGCGTACCGCCGATGTTTGTGCTTCGGCTCTATTTCTCATCCTTGCCTCACCGATATATATAGGCATCGCCATAGGTGTCAAGTTAAGTTCGCGGGGTAGTATATTTTATCGTCAGGAGCGTCTGGGACTCAGGCAGAAACCCTTTACCATATACAAATTCAGGTCAATGGTAATGGATGCCGAGAGCAACGGACCTCGCCTCTCGACAGAGAATGATGACCGCATTACGCCGTTCGGTCGCATAATGCGTAAATACCGACTCGACGAATTACCGCAGTTCTGGAACGTACTGAAGGGTGACATGTCGCTCGTCGGTCCGCGTCCGGAACGAGAGGTATATGTGCGTGAGATACTCAAAAAGGCACCGTATTACTCCCTGACATTTCAGGTGCGTCCCGGCATAACGTCGTGGGGTATGGTCAAATACGGATACGCTTCTGATGTAAGCCAGATGGTGGAGCGGTCGCGCTACGACCTGGTTTACCTTACAAACATGTCGCTGCTCCTCGACCTGAAGATCCTTATATATACCGTGCATCCGCTTATTACTGGAGCCGGAATCTAAATTTGCACAAGGTCTAAAATAATCAACTGAATGGCATATAAAGAACATCATAACCGATTTACCGAGATGTGGATGCGATTTCTGATGTGGCGCCAGCGTCACGTCAAGGAGCGCACGTTGCTGATGTTGCTCTCGATTGTGGTCGGGATTATATGCGGTTTCGCCGCGCAGTTGCTGAAATTCCTGATCCATTGGATCGCTAATCTGCTGACATCCTCACTCTCGATAACAACCGCCAACTATCTCTACCTTATCCTCCCCATGATAGGTATAATATTGGTATGCCTTTTCCTGAAATATATAGCCAAAGACAATATATCGCATGGTGTGACCAAAGTATTGTATGCGATCTCGCGACGCAAGTCCCGTCTCAAGGCTCGCAACATGTACACCTCGATCATTGGTTCGTCAATCACCATAGGCTTCGGTGGTTCGGTCGGTGCCGAGGGACCTATCGTATTTACGGGAGGAGCAATCGGTTCAAACGTGGGTCAAGCCTTCCGTCTCTCGCCCAAACTGCTGATGCTATTGGTAGGATGCGGAGCGGCAGCCGGTATCGCGGGAATTTTCCGCGCCCCTATCGCGGGTATGCTTTTTACCCTTGAGGTGCTGATGATCGACTTGACGGGAGTCACGGTAATGCCCTTGCTCCTTTCATCAATCTCGGGAGCGACGGTGGCATACCTGCTCGAAGGATATGGCGCGGAATTCTTCTTCTCGCAAAGCGAACCCTTTGAGATGACGCGTATACCGTGGACGATTATCTTGGGAGTGGTATGCGGACTTATGTCGTATTACTTCACCAAGTCAATGTGGTTTATGGAGTCTATGTTTGGTAAGGTAAACAACCGCATAACCAAAATCATCATCGGCGGTGGTATTCTCGCAGTATTGATCTTCATATTTCCCCCGCTGTACGGTGAGGGTTACGGTGCCATCAACGATCTTCTGGAAGGTAATGTAGGAAAAGTTGTGGATGGTACATTCTTTTATGTAGACCGTAACAACGTATGGTTCCTCGCTTCATACATTGCGGCAATTACATTGATGAAGGTTTTTGCCACCTCTGCAACAAACGGAGCCGGTGGTGTGGGTGGCACATTCGCTCCCTCACTCTTCGTCGGAGCCTTGACGGGATTCCTCTTTGCCTATATCGTCAATAACTTACAGCTCGGGGTGGAACTATCCCAAAAGAATTTCACATTGATGGGAATGGCAGGCGTGATGTCGGGTGTGATGCACGCACCCTTGATGGCGATCTTCCTTACTGCCGAGATGACAGGTGGTTATGACCTATTCTTACCCCTACTGATCGTCTCCACCCTCTCCTATATGACAATTCAGATTTTCACTCCATACAGTATCTACACCATGCGTCTTGCCAAAGCCGGCGACCTTATCACTCACCATAAGGATAAGACCGTTCTTACCCTGCTCAAGGTAGACAACCTTATCGAAAGGGATTGTAAAGAGGTTCATCCGGATATGACGCTTAAGGAGATGGTGGATGTAATTTCTGTTTCCAAACGAAATATTTTCCCGGTTACAGATGCTGACGGTACGATGAAGGGTGTCGTGCTTCTGGACGATATACGTAATATCATGTTCAGAGCCGACTTGTATAAGAAAATGCATGTAAGTCGGTTCATGTCGACCCCTCCCGCCTATATAGAGATTACCGACACTATGGAGAAGGTGATGGAAACATTTGACCGCACCAATGCGTGGAACTTACCGGTGGTCAATCAAGGGAAATATGTAGGATTCGTTTCAAAATCCAAGATATTTAATTCGTACCGTAGGGTCCTCCGCCACTTCTGCGACGATTAAACAACAGACCGGATTTTGAAACGCCTAAAAATTCAATTATAAGATTAAAAAGAAAGATCGCAAGGATGAATAAGAAAGATCTCAAGATAGTTTTTTTCGGAACTCCCGAATTTGCGGTTGAATCTCTTGCCGCTCTCGTGGACAATGGATATAACGTTGTGGCAGTTGTCACAATGCCCGATAAACAGGCAGGCCGCGGTCATAAGATGATTCAGAGCGATGTCAAGCAATATGCAGTGGCAAAAGGGATTCCTGTGCTGCAACCCGAGAAGTTGAAGAATCCGGAGTTTGTCGAGAACTTGCGCAGCTATGGTGCGGATCTGTTTATCGTGATTGCATTCCGTATGTTGCCGGAGGTGGTATGGACCATGCCGCCGTTGGGTACATTCAATCTTCATGCGGCGTTGCTCCCCAAATATCGCGGTGCCGCTCCCATCAACCGTGCCGTCATGAATGGAGAGACACAGAC
>CAZAWP010000027.1:9582-14145 GCA_964488855.1 uncultured Sangeribacter sp. | reverse complement strand
AATATCGCGGTGCCGCTCCCATCAACCGTGCCGTCATGAATGGAGAGACACAGACGGGAGTAACCACATTCTTCCTCAAACATGAGATAGACACCGGCGACATGATAATGCAGCGCTCGATCGACATCCTTCCCGATGACAACGCCGGCGACGTTCATGACAAGCTCATGCACCTCGGTGCCGGGATGGTTCTGGAAACGGTACATGATATAATTACCGATAATGTCAAGACCCAACCACAACCGGAAGGAGAGTTTACTCCAGCTCCCAAGATCTTTAAAGAGGACTGCCGCATAGATTGGAACCGCAGTGCCGAGGAGATTCGGAACCATATCCGCGGATTGTCTCCATATCCGGCAGCATACACTACCATGAACGAAGAAAACGGGAAACAACTCGATGTAAAAATCTTCACCGCTTCGATAGTGGACACTGCCGAAGTCTCCGGTGCTCCCGGCTCCATAATTGTAGACCGCAAGCGCTTATTAGTAGTGACCGGCGACGGAGTACTCGAAATACTCGAACTTCAGCCGGCGGGTAAAAAGAGGATGACAGCAGATGCGTTCCTCTTGGGCTATCATCCCATAAATTTCATCTGACATAAATTAAGATTTTAAATTTAGAGTAACATAAAAGTTACTAATTGATGGAGGGCAGCAATTAAAATTCGTCTTAAGATGACTGACAGCAACAAACGGAATTGTACGATTCTTCTGGATGTTTTGGCGGCACGCGGTGTGGATACATTAGTTATTTCACCGGGGAGCCGTAACGCACCCCTTATCATAGCCGCAGATGCCCGCGACGAACTGAAGAAATATGTCATAATAGATGAACGCACGGCAGCTTTTGTGGCACTTGGTATAGCGCGTGTCACCCGATGCCCGGTTGGATTAATATGTACATCGGGGACTGCCCTGTATAACTATGCCCCTGCAGTTGCGGAAGCATACTACCAGAATATCCCGCTGATTGTCATCTCGGCGGATCGTCCGGCGGAATGGATTGATCAGGATGATTCCCAGACCCTCATACAACCTGAGGCGTTGCACCGCATCGTTAAGGGAAATTACGACCTTGCAGCCGAACCCTCGGGGGATGATGCAAATTACTCATGGATGATAAACAGGATGGTCAATGAAGCATTGACCACCGCGCTTGCCAATCGCCCGGGACCGGTTCATATCAATGTTCGCCTCGACGTTCCCCTCAACGTTACCAAACAGCGGGATTATACTCCACAACGTATTATAAGGACTCTGGAACAGTCTCAGAAACTTAGCGGAGAGGGTCGCGAGCAACTAACAGAACTGATAACAGGGCGCAAGATTATGATAGTAGCGGGCTTCATGCCCCCGGACAGCCGACTATCGCATTGGGTAAAGATGGCAGCAGAGTTACCACAGGTTACGGTTCTCGCCGAACCCCTCTCGAACCTCTTTATCGACGGAGAATGCTATCGAATCGACAGTCTGCTGTCGGCGTATCCGATAGAGAAATTCCTTGAACTCCAACCGGATGTGGTGATTTCGATCGGTGGCTCGCTGGTGTCGCGGATGCTTAAAGAGTATCTGCGCAAATGCGAGGGTATCGAGCACATAACAGCCGGTGAAACGCGACCTTCGTCCGATTGCTTCAAAGCTTTGACGTGGCATACAGACGTTCCTGCCTATAAACTGATTAAGGCAGTGACAATGATACTGCGCAAAAATCCGGCTGATGGAGAAGCCAAGGGTTACGCCTCCTCGTGGTCAAGGTTACGCCGTGGAGCAGCCGAGATCAAGAACAGATTTGTCGCCCAAGCACCATGGTCAGCTCTTAAAGCTTTCAGTCATATAGTTGATATGCTGCCGGGCGATAGTAACGTTATGCTGTCTAATGGGACGCCGGTGCGTTATATGCAGCTGTTGCTGACCAAACTGCCGCACGCCCTATTTGGCAACCGGGGTGTATCGGGCATTGAAGGCACATCGGCTACTGCCGCCGGAATGGCTGCCTCATATCCGCGTCAGACGATATTGATTACCGGCGATATGTCATTCAGTTATGCGCCCGGTATCATGGGGCTCGGCACTGTGGTGGAACGACTGAAGATTATTGTCATAAACAACGGTGGCGGAGGTATCTTCCGATTTATCTCCGCGACCCGCGAACTCCCGCAACGAGAGGAATATTTCTGCGCAGATCCGCAGATTCCGGTGGAGGCTCTGACTAAAGCCTACGGATGGAAATATCTTCATGCCGATTCGGAAGAGAATCTCCGTACCGCGTTGCGTATGCTCTTTTACAATGACTCCCCCACTCTCCTCGAAATTACTGTCGACGCTGATATTAGCGCGCAGACCCTGATCGGATATTTCAATAGCAAGTAATTCTTATAATTATTAAATTCAATAATTTCTGAACTATTGAAAAAAATAATTAATCCTCCATAGTTACTAAATATAGAAACAAATAACCTGATAATATGCGTGAATGGACAACGATAAAAGAGTACACCGACATACTCTTTGAGAAAACCGGCAAGATAGCCAAGATAACAATCAACCGACCGGAGGTTTACAACGCCTTCCGCCCGCTTACCAACATGGAAATGCTTGATGCGTTCCGTTACTGCCGCGAGTCTCCCGAAATCGGCGTAATAATCCTGACCGGTATCGGCGACAAAGCATTCTGCAGCGGAGGTGACCAGAATGTCAAGGGTCATGGTGGATATGTTGGTGAGGACGGCGTGCCTCGTCTCAACGTGCTTGAACTTCACAATATGATACGTTCCATACCCAAGCCTGTAATTGCCATGGTCAATGGCTACAGTATTGGCGGTGGTAATGTATTGCAGGTAATATGTGACTTGTCGATAGCATCCGAGAATGCACGATTCGGTCAGACAGGACCCAAAGTGGGTAGCTTTGACGGCGGTTTCGGTGCAGGATACCTTGCCGATTGCGTCGGTCAGAAGAAAGCCCGCGAGATATGGTTCCTCTGCAAACAGTACACTGCCCAGGAGGCTCTTGAAATGGGTATGGTAAATACAGTGGTACCTTTTGACAAACTGGAGGAGACTACTCTGGAATGGTGCGATATGATTCTCAAACGTTCGCCGTTGGCACTGCGTATGATGAAACGTGCCTTCAATGCAGCGCTCGACGGACAGCACGGTATGATGCAGTTCGCCGGTGATGCAACCCTCCTTTATTATATGCTTGACGAGGCTCAGGAAGGTAAAAACGCATTCCTTGAGAAACGTGATCCCGATTTCGATAAATATCCCAAATTCCCCTGATCATCCGTCATGCGTCTACAGTTTGCACCCTACATGCTTAAATTCAAGGAACCGGCAGGGACATCGCGCGGTATCCTGAATGAGAAAATTACTTGCATCATGCGACTCTATGATGAGGCGGCACCGGAAGTGTGCGGCATCGGAGAAGCGGCTATATTTCCCGGACTGTCGCCGGAAGCGGATGAGCGTTTCTTCTACAAACTGATGGAGTTGCAGGCCAACGTACGCTTGGGGAAGATGACAGATTTATCTCATTTCCCCTCCCTGCAATGCGGTTTTGAGATGGCTATCCGCGATTTTGCATCCGGAGGCAAAGGTCTTTATTACGACTCCGACTGGATCTGCGGCAAAACCGCTATGACCATAAACGGACTGATATGGATGGGAACTTTCGAGGAAATGAGTCACCGCCTTGAAAACAAATTGGCGCAAGGGTTTAAGTGCATTAAAATTAAAGTAGGCGCTATTGACTTTGACGAGGAGTTGCGGTTAATTAAATATATCCGCGAACACCATACAAAAGAGGAGGTCGCTATCCGCCTTGATGCTAATGGTGGATTCTCGCTTGACAATGCAATGGAGCGGCTGGAGGTTTTGGCTAAATATGACATCGAGTCGATCGAACAACCCATAAAGGCAGGTAATTACGAAGCAATGGCGCGCTTGTGTGCCGATAGTCCCATCCCCATTGCACTTGATGAGGAATTGATCGGTCTCTTTACGGCTGATGCGCGTAAAAAAATGCTGAAAGAAATCGCTCCGCAGTATATTGTATTGAAGCCATCATTGATCGGAGGGTTCTCTTCGACGGAGGAATGGATGGAGCTTGCCCGCGCATATAATACGGGATACTGGATTACGTCATCGCTTGAATCCAACATTGGACTGAATGCTTTAGCACAATGGGTTGCGACCTTAGAACCGAAAATGCCCCAAGGACTCGGAACCGGCGCATTATTTACCAATAATTTTGAGACTCCGGTATATACTGAGGGGCAATACATCAAATATAATCCTGCACTGAAGCTCAGTAACAGCCGATTTGATAACCTCGACTGGAGGGAGTGAATTGGAGTAATCTGAGTCATTGGAATAATTGGAATAATTGCAATAATTGGAGTAATTGGAGTAATTGGAGTAATTGGATGGGTTGAAAATGGAAAGTAAAATGACGGCAGAGGAATTTCTACGGGAATGGTATAATGATAATGATTTTATTATCTGCCATACGTCGGGTTCGACGGGTACACCCAAGGAAATTGCTCTGCCTAAAATTGAAG
>CAZAWP010000027.1:0-9482 GCA_964488855.1 uncultured Sangeribacter sp. | reverse complement strand
CATACGTCGGGTTCGACGGGTACACCCAAGGAAATTGCTCTGCCTAAAATTGAAGTGGCTCGTTCTGCGCTTCGTACCATCCGTTTTTTCGGATTAAACAATGACAGCATCTTTTATTCGTGTGTTTCACCGGAGTTTATCGGTGGAAAGATGATGATAGTTCGGGCGGATTTATGCAATACCCGTTGCATTTATGAGACAGCATCAAATCGGCCTCAACTAAATCAAGATGATATATCGGCAATAGATCTTTTGGCAGTGGTGCCCTCACAAATGATTTATATTCTTGACCATCTTAAGGATTATCCCGAAATACGCAATATCATCATCGGGGGTAGCCGTATTCCGTCAGATTTGAGATCACGAATCATAGACTCCGGACTCAATTGTTACGAGACTTACGGTATGACTGAAACTGCCTCCCACATCGCTCTCCGCAAAGTGGGTGAGACACATTTCACTGCTTTAGATGATATTACTGTCACGGGAGTGGATACCCCCAAGGGAACCGTTCTGACTATTGATATTCCCGGTTGGCAAAGAGTGATAACCACTGACCTTTGTGAAATCATAGATCACCGTAATTTCCGCATTATCGGGCGAGCAGACAATGTCATCAATTCGGGTGGGAAGAAGATACATCCTCTTGAAATCGAGGAACGACTGGAGCCATTGCTCGGTCGAGCTGTATTAGCTACTTCTACCCCACACCCTAAGTGGGGTGAAGCCCTTCACCTCATCATTGGCGAACCTGTTCCTCATAATTCAAAATATGAGTTTATACAATCATGTGATGGTCTGTCGGAAGGGGTTCCGGTGATTACTGAAGATATAGTACGCAGGGTATGTCGTCAATATTTGCTGCCGCATCAACAACCTTATAAAATTACATTTATAGACAAAATACCGCGAACCTCTAATGGTAAGAAGTGTCGCAGATGACAATTCATATCAAAAGCAGAGATAAATCATGTTAAATCATTATCAGGAGTTGGAAAAAACCGAAAATTTTTGTAATTTTGTGTTATATAACATAAACTGAAACACTTCTTCAAGCATCGAGATGAAGATTGAGAAGAGTACCTTAGAAAAAATAATAAGTGAAGATCTGTCCGAGTTGTGGAATACTCTGCAACCCGAGGAGAAACGCACCCTCATCGACAACTTCAGCTACGAGAAATATCGTAAGAATCAGATAATTTATTCGGAACACGAGACTCCCAAGAACCTTTGGTGTCTGCTTGAGGGCAAGGCAAAGATGTTTAAACAGGGAGTCGGTGATCGTATACAGATATTGCGTCTGTACCGCCCCGTACAATATTTCGGCTATCGTGCATATTTCGCCAATGAGCCTTACGTATCGTCGGTGGCTACTATCGAGCCCTCTATCATTGGCAGTATCCCGATGAAAATCATCGAGGATATTATCAAGAATAATAATGCTGTGGCAATGTTCTTTATCCACGAACTTTCACGCAATCTCGGCGGTTCGGACACGAAGCTTATTAACCTCACCCAAAAGCATATCCGCGGTCGCTTGGCGGAGTCGCTGTTAGCCCTTGCCGACAATTACGGCTATGAGGATGACGAGGCTACTATAAGCATTTATATGAGCCGTGAGGATCTCGCTAATCTGTCAAATATGACCACCTCCAATGCAATCAGAACCTTGTCGGCATTTGCTGAGGAGAAAATCATATTTGTCGACGGTCGCCGCATCAAGATTCTCAACGAGGACGCCCTCCGCAAGATCTCTCGTTTCGGCTAACATCACTTATCGTTTCGGATATTGATACTTTTCGTTCCGGACAACTTTACTTTTCCGGAAACATTATAGGATATAATCGGGATGTAATAATAAATAAAATGGAGGTAATAATAAAACAGGATGTAACTCAGAGTTACATCCTGTTTTATTATTACATGGCTTGGTATTCTTGCTCGGAAAGCAATAATTAATGCTTATTTTAGATTGCGGAGCGGATGATGCCACGAGTGGAGTTATTGACGAAATCAACGATCTCATCACGGTATATGCTCTCGGGCACTGTCTCCATAATAAGCTTAACAGCATTGGAAACGTTAAGATCCGAGAGATACAGGATACGGTAAATCTCGTTAATGATGGCAACGTCCTCAGCGGGGAAACCGCGACGATGTAAACCAACGGTGTTCAATCCGACAAATGAAATGGGTTCACGGGCTGCCTTTACAAAAGGTGGTATATCCTTGTTTACCAATGCACCACCCTGGAGCATAATGTTGCGACCAAGATGACAGAACTGATGTATAAGACTACCGCCACCGATTACGGCACAGTCGTCAATGATTACCTCTCCCGCCATCTGGCTCGCATTGGAGATGATAACCTGATTACCGATCTTGCAATCATGGGCAATATGCGTATAAGCCATTAACAGACAACCGGATCCTACGACGGTCTTACCTTTGGAAGCAGTGCCGCGACTGATGGTGACACACTCACGAAGAGTTGTCCCGTCACCAACGTAGGCGTATGTTTCCTCGCCACGGAACTTCAGATCCTGAGGTACGCCCGAAATCGATGCACCGGGATAAATCTTTACACCCTCGCCGATGCGGGCACCGGGAAAGATTGTTACATTGTTGAGGATTTCGGTGTTATCACCGATCTCTACATTCTCATAGATCGTTGTGAAGGGACCGATCTTGACATTGTTACCGATTTTAGCATCGGGATGCACGTAATAAGATGTATTCATGCGTGCTTGTTATATAAAGGGATACGCTGATCCCGGTGTTACTTATTTTTGATGATCTGAGCCATAAACTCGGCTTCACACACGATTTTCTCGCCAACAAAGGCATAACCCTTGACCATGGCGCATCCACGGCGGATTTCGGTAGTGAGCTGCACGCGAAGTATCAGAGTATTGCCGGGCACTACTTTCTGACGGAACTTGACATTGTCAATCTTGAGGAAGTAAGTGGAATACTTATGGGGATCCTCAAGGAAGTTGAGTACAAGTACACCGGCAGCCTGCGCCATAGCCTCAACCTGAAGCACACCGGGCATTACCGGCTCCTCGGGGAAATGACCCTGGAAGAAGGGTTCATTGACTGTCACGTTCTTGATAGCCACGCAGTGCTGCTTGTCAATCTCGATAATCTTGTCGATAAGGAGGAAGGGATAACGGTGCGGCAGGAGTTTCTTTATGCCGTTGATGTCAATTATAGGATTGAGGTTGGGGTTATATACGGGAGCCTGCACCTCAGTGTGACGCACCTCCTTGCGTACCATGCGGGTGAACTTGTTGTTGATGGTATGACCGGGACGAACAGCCACTACGCGACCGCGGATAGGTCTGCCGATAAGGGCGAGATCTCCTATTATATCCATCAGCTTATGACGAGCCGGTTCGTTGGTCCATGTCAAAGGCTTGGGATTGATATAGCCAAGGTTCTCCAAGTGCATGTGAGGCACCTTCACAACGTCACAGATAGCGTCTATCTGCTCCTGCGAGATGGGTTCGTCATAGATTACGATAGCATTATCGAGGTCACCACCCTTGATGAGATTTGCCTGCACAAGATCCTGTATCTCGCGGACGAAAACAAATGTACGGGCGCTTGCCACCTCCTGCTTGAACTCTGCCATATCATCGAGAGTGGCAAACTGATTGGGGAGTACCGGTGAATTATACTCCACCATACACTCCACACTGAAACCGTCATCAGGATAAATGGTCAGCGTCGAACCCGACTCATCATCCTTAAACTGAGTTTTCTCCTTTATAATATAGAAATCCTTCTCAGCATTCTGTTCCTGAAGACCTACGGTCTCAAGACACTCTACATAGCGGATAGCGCTACCGTCGAGAATAGGAAGCTCGGGACCATTTACCTCGATCATGATGTTATCGACACCGGCGGCATAAAGGGCGGCGAGGGCATGCTCTACGGTGGAGATGCGCACATCCTTTTTACCTAAGACAGTGCCACGCTGTGTATCGACCACATTCTCGGCAACCGCGTCGATTACCGGTTCTCCTTCGAGGTCTACGCGTTTGAATTTATATCCATGATTTTCAGGCGCGGGCTTGAAAACCGCGGTTATATCCAGACCTGTGTGAAGTCCTTTACCGCTGAGGGTAAAAGGCTCATTTATTGTCAATTGATTCATATAGAATTATATCTTAATCTAATCAGAGCGCACCCTCCTCAAAAAGGCGTGCGAGTTTCTTGAGATACACCTGCCGTTTGGCAAACTGGCGGGCATCCATAACGGGATAGCCTATGAGCCGCTTGTCCGAACCGATTGAGTTGGGGATACCCGACTGGGCTCCAAACTCGTTGTTATCCCCTATCGTAATATGTCCGGCAAAACCGCACTGACCCCCTACCCGGTTGTAAGAGCCGATTTTGGTCGAACCGGCGATACCGGTCTGAGCGGCAAATACGTTATTGACACCTATCTCTACATTATGAGCGACCTGCATAAGGTTATCGAGCTTGGTACCCTTACCGATACGTGTACTGCCGAAAGTGGCACGGTCGATAGTGGTATTTGCTCCTACCTCGACATTATCCTCTATAACCACATTACCGATCTGCGGAATCTTCTCGTAATCACCTTCGGGAGTGGGAGCAAAGCCGAAACCGTCGCCGCCGATAACTACACCTGAGTGGAGAATTACATTATTGCCGATGCGGCAACCCTCATAGATCTTTACACCGGCACGGAGAACAGTGTTATCGCCTATAACTACATTCTCGCCGATATATACCTGCGGGTAAATCTTGACATTAGCACCGAGCTTAACTCCTTTACCGATGTATGAGAATGCTCCGATATACGCATTTTCGGGAATCTCGACACCCTCGGCGATGCTGACAGGGTTTTCGATACCTACCGGCTGCGGTTTCATAGCCTGAAAAGCATTAAGGAGATCGGCAAGTGATTTATATGGATCCTCTACACGTATGAGGGTAGGCGCAACCTCGTGCTCAAGCTCGAGATCCTTGCGGACCAGGACAGCTGAGGCACCCGTAGTATATATAAAATGCTCGTATTTGGGGTTTGCGATAAAGGTAATGCAACCCGGACCGGCTTCTTCGATCTTGGCAAAATTATTTATCGCTACATTAGCGTCACCCTCTACCTCACCATTGATAAAAGAGGCAATCGCTGCGGGAGTTATTTCCATTGTAAAGTTTATAATGTAATCAGCAGTTTTGCAAAAATATAAAAAAATGTGGGATTTAATATGATTATCCCCTAAAAAAAGCAAGGTAAAAACATGCGAATATATGTTTTGCAACTACTATTGATGTTTTTTTGCTCCGGGACGTTTAATTTTTCAAGATTGTAAACCGTGCTTGCAAAAAATTTGGTATATTTGCCATAATTATGTGCTGCCGGGATTTCGGCACCAACGAGAAGTAACGTATAATTAATTTAATTACGGTTGCTTCGACAATGCAAATTAACCAAAAAGACGAATTAACTATAAATTATATAACAGGTGTCGGCATTCTTATGAAAGCCGGGAACCGCAACATTAAAATTTAGTTCGATGAAAATTTCACACATTGAGCACATCGGTATCGCAGTGCCGAATCTGGCGGAAGCCATCAAGTATTACGAGGACGTACTCGGCCTCAAATGTTACAAACAGGAGGTAGTGACTGACCAGAAAGTTACTACAGCTTTCTTTAAAGTCGGTGATACCAAGATCGAGCTTCTCGAAGCTACAAGCCCCGACAGCACCATCGCCAAATTTATCGAGAAGAATGGTGGTCGCGGCGGTATGCACCACATGGCATTTGCCGTTGAGGATGGCGTTGCCAACGCTCTCGCCGAGGCTGAGGAGAAAGGTATCAAACTTATCGACAAGGCTCCGCGCGGTGGTGCCGACGGTCTCCAGATCGCTTTCCTTCACCCCAAATCGACCGAAGCTGTGCTCACCGAGCTCTGCGAGGATCCCAACAAGTAAAATAAACGGTCAGTATGCGTCGGTAACCACCGGGTTGCCGGCGCATTGCTACGGCTTCACTCCCGTGAAGTCTGACATCACTTACATAACATCTTGAAAACGATGAGTAAACAAGAAAGTAAAATCCAGGAATTGATCGAAAAACGCGCCACAGCGCGTTTAGGTGGCGGTGAAAAAGCCATTGAAAAACAGCATCAGAGAGGTAAAATGACCGCTCGCGAGCGTATCGACCAGCTGCTCGACAAGGGTAGCTTCGAGGAACTCGACATGTTCGTCACACACCGTTGTACCAACTTCGGTCAGGATAAAAAACATATACTCGGTGACGGTGTGGTAACCGGTTTCGGTACTATCGAGGGCCGTCTCGTCTATGTCTTCGCACAGGACTTCACCGTATTCGGCGGTTCGCTCTCAGAGACTATGGCTCAGAAGATCTGTAAGGTTATGGATCTCGCCATGAAGATGGGTGCTCCCGTTATCGGTCTTAATGACTCGGGTGGTGCACGTATCCAGGAGGGTATCAACGCTCTCGCCGGTTATTCAGAGATCTTCCAGCGCAACATCCTCGCATCGGGCGTAATACCTCAGATTTCAGCTATCCTCGGTCCGTGTGCCGGTGGTGCCGTTTATAGTCCCGCCCTCACTGACTTCACCATCATGACAAAGGGTCTCTCCTACATGTTCCTCACTGGTCCGACTGTTGTCAAGACCGTTACCGGCGAGGATGTGACTCAGGAGCAGCTCGGTGGTGCTTCGGTACACGCTACCAAGAGCGGTGTAACTCACTTTGCTGCCGAAAACGAAGAGGAGGCTCTCGAACTCGTACGCAAACTCCTCTCTTATATACCTCAGAACAACCTTGAGGAGACTCCTCTCGCTCCCTGTGAGGATCCCATCGACCGCCTTGAGGATAAACTTAACTCGATCATCCCCGATAATCCGAAACGCTCATACGATATGTACGAGGTTATCGGCGCTATCGTCGATAACAGCGAGTTCCTCGAGGTTCTCAAGGATTACGCCAAGAACATCATCATCGGTTTCGCCCGCATGAACGGTCAGGCAGTCGGTATCGTTGCCAACCAGCCCAAGGTGCTCGCCGGCGTACTCGATTCAAACGCTTCTCGCAAGGCAGCCCGCTTCGTACGTTTCTGCGATGCGTTCAATATTCCTTTGGTAACTCTCGTGGACGTTCCCGGCTTCCTCCCCGGTACAGGTCAGGAATACAACGGCGTTATCCTCCACGGTGCCAAACTGCTTTATGCATACGGAGAGGCTACCGTGCCTAAGGTGACTGTTACACTCCGCAAGAGCTATGGTGGTAGTCACATCGTGATGAGCTGTAAGCAGCTCCGTGGTGACGTGAACTACGCATGGCCTTCGGCTGAGATCGCCGTTATGGGTGCAGAGGGCGCTGTAGGCGTACTCTATGCCAAAGAGGCTAAGGCAAGTGAGAATCCGGCAGAGTTTATCAAACTCAAAGAGGAGGAATACACCAACCTGTTCGCTAATCCCTATCAGGCTGCCAAGTATGGTTATATCGACGATGTCATTGAGCCGCGCAACACTCGTTTCCGCGTAATCAAGGCGCTCAACATGTTGGCAACCAAGAAAGTAAACAATCCTGCTAAGAAGCACGGTAATATTCCACTATAATTCACCCGACCTATGATAAAGAAAACAGCAACAGCCCTCTTGTTTGCAGGTTCGGTGATATTTGGAGGTTTCTCGCTCCACGCTCAGGAAACCGGGGAGGCTGTCGTAGAAGAGGTTATGGTTGTAAGCTGCGAGGGAGACGCAGACGGTGCATGCGATAAGGCGTGCATTGATGCTGCCGAGTGTCCCCAGGGCGGTCACCACAGCGCTCTTGAGTCCTCAGCCGTTCTTCCGGACGCACCGGCGGTAGCCACCAGCGAACTTGCACGCAGGATGAAACAGGCTGAAAAAGCAAAAAATGCCGCCGAAAATGACTCTTGGGGTGGTGCACTCACTATCATCGCCATGTGCATTGTGCTGGGCGCTCTCATTATACTGAGCATTCTCTTCTCAATATTCGGCAATATTTCAGCGAAATTGCTTACACGCCGTAAACAAGAGGCTCACGGTGTTACAGCGGAGACCAAGGAGGATCATCATGATGAGGTAGATTCCGGTGAGACCATCGCCGCCATCGCCATGGCTCTCGCCGAGTATTTCGGTCAGGGTCACGATATCGAGGATACTATCCTTACTATCAAACGCATGAAGAAGTCCTACTCTCCGTGGAACTCCAAGATCTATAACATGCGTCAAGTTCCCACTCACAACCAGACCCGCAGAGATCTGCGCTAATCTAACAATCAATCACAATGAAAGAATACAAGTATAAAATCAACGGCATGAAGTTTAACGTAGCCGTTGGCGATGTCAATGATAATGAGGTAACCGTTCAGGTAAACGGTGTCCCTTACAAAGTTGAACTCGAGAAGAGCGCAACAAGCAGCGTGTCTCGTTCACCGATCTCCTCACCGAGCCCCACATCGGCTCCGGCTCCCAAGGCTGCTTCAAAACCCGCCGCTCCCAAGCCCGCATCTTCAGGTGCTGCATCGGCAGTAAAGAGCCCCCTCCCCGGTACCATCATGAGTTTCCCGGTTAAGGTTGGCGATACCGTTAAAGCCGGTGATACCGTTTGTGTACTTGAGGCCATGAAGATGGAAAATGATGTCCATTGCACATCCGGTGGTACCGTTACCAAGATTCTCGTTAATGTAGGAGATGCTGTGCTCGAGGGCACCGACATCATGATCATTGAATAAGCCGTTATGATATTAGCAAGTCAATATACATTCGGCCAATTCATGAGCTCCACGCTGGCCGATTTCTGGAAATTCACCGGCTTCTATAACTGCGAGTGGTCTAATCTGGTGATGTTGGCTGTAGGTTGCTTCTTCGTTTACCTCGCCATCAAGAAGAATTTTGAACCACTCCTTTTAGTGCCCATCGGTTTCGGTATGCTCATCGGTAACATACCTTTCCAGCCGGGTATGGAAATCGGTATCTACGAGGAGGGCTCTGTGCTCAACATCCTCTATAATGGTGTGGAGCGCGGATGGTATCCTCCGCTGATCTTCCTCGGCATCGGCGCGATGACCGACTTCTCGGCACTTCTCGCCAATCCTAAACTGATGATTATCGGTGCCTGCGCACAGTTCGGTATCTTCGGTGCCTATATGCTCTCATTGCTCGTGGGTTTCGATCCCCTCTCTGCTGGTTGCGTCGCCATCATCGGTGGTGCCGACGGTCCGACTGCGATCTTCACTACCTCCAAGCTCAATCCTGATCTGCTCGGTGCTGTAGCGGTATCTGCTTACTCTTACATGGCACTTATCCCGCTGATCCAGCCCCCGTTGATGCGTCTTTTTACCACTCAGAAAGAGCGTATGATCAAGATGAAGCCGGCGCGTGTAGTCAGCCAGAATGAGAAGATCATCTTCCCTATCGTAGGTTTGATGCTTACCTGTTTCGTAG
>CAZAWP010000026.1:0-18695 GCA_964488855.1 uncultured Sangeribacter sp. | reverse complement strand
ATCTTATAAATTATGGCTAATCTTGTAGAAGTAAAATATGCCCAAACGGGTAAGTCAAGTAATACCGATGCGCTCGGTATGCGAGAGATGCAAGCGATGGTTTACGAGCAGCGTAATCGCCGCCATTTACTCGTTAAGGCTCCCCCTGCTTCGGGCAAGAGCCGAGCGATGATGTTTGTCGCCCTCGACAAACTCGCCAATCAGGGCGTAAAGAAAGTTATCGTGGCGGTGCCGCAGCAAAATATCGGGCGTAGCTTCAAGAATACTCCTCTCAAAAAGTTCGGATTCTTTGAGGATTGGACAGTCGCTCCCTATTGGAACTTATGTATGAATGTCGGAAGCGAGAACTCTAAGAAATCAATAGTACGGGAGTTTCTTGATCACCCCACTGCCACAAAATTAGTATGCACTCACGCTACGCTCCTAAACTCGCTCAACGGCATCGATGCCGCCAAACTCTATAATGTTTTCTTTGGCATTGACGAATTTCATCACGGTTCGGCTGACGAAAATAATCGTCTCGGCGCGTTGATACGCCGACTTCTCAACGAGACCTCTGCCCATATCCTTGCCATGACCGGATCATACTTCCGTGGTGACGCTGTACCGGTAATGCGTCCCGAAGATGAGGCTCGTTTTCAACCCACTATCAACTACAATTATTATCAACAGCTCAATGGTTATAAGTGGCTTAAAAGTCTCGGCATCGGTTACAGCTTTTTTCAGGGCAATTACCTGACGGCAATCCCCGATGTACTCGACACCACCAAGAAAACACTAATCCATATTCCGCACCCCAACAGCAAGACCGGGGCGTTTATGAATAAACACGATCAGGTAGCTGAAATTATCAAGCACATCGGTACAATCGAGAGTCAAGATTATAATAATTGCCTTTATAAAGTTCGTACGCCGGACGGAAGGCTACTAAATGTAGGAAACCTTGTTGAAGATAAGCCTGAGTATAGAGCTGTTTTACAATCATATCTTCAACGTATGAATAGTCGTGACTCGCTCGACATCCTTATTGCTCTTGGTACTGCCAAGGAGGGGTTCGACTGGGAATGGTGCGAACACTGTATCACCATTGGCATCCGTGCATCGCTTACTGAAGTGGTGCAGATTATAGGACGTTGCACGCGTGACTGCGAGGGCAAGACTCACGCACAGTTCACTAACCTTATCCCCTGCCCGGACGCTGCCCAAGATGATGTGGCGATGGCAGTAAACGACTTCCTGAAGGCAATCTCCGCATCGCTCCTTATGGAGCAGGTTATGGCTCCAAAATGGAATTTCAAAACCAAGCCGGATGAAGATGAGCCGGGAAAGCCGGAAAAATCTAACGAAGATGAGCATGTGATTGAGGTTAAGGGTTTACCCACCCTTAACGATAAAACAAAAGCTATCGTCGAAAACGATCTTGATACATTGGTCGCCACTACCCTTTCAGACAAGAATATTCGTGAGGCGATCATAGGTGAGGGTATGGCAGAAATGATTACTCAGGTGTATATCCCGAAAATAATCCGCGATACCTATCCCGACCTTACGGAAGAGGAAGTCGACGCTGTAGCCCAACATACGATCCTAACCATCGCTACACAAGGTGAACAGGTTACTGTCGATGATACGGGCAATAAGTTCATCAAAATTGCCAATAAATTTGTCAATCTTAATGACCTCGACATTAACCTTATCGCCGGGATAAATCCGTTCCAGAGGGCATACGAGGTGGTTTCCAAGTCGCTCACACCCGAAACACTTCGCACCATTCAATACGTCATAGAGGATAAACGTTCAGAACATCTTACCGATGAAGAAGCTATCCTCTTATTTACCAAATATCTTCCCAAATGGCGTGAAGAAAATCCCGGAAAAGATAAGCCTGAAATTACAGATGGCGATCCGACAGCTCGCCGTATTGCTATGGCTATAGAACATCTGAGAAACCTGAAACGCCGTAAACTCGCTCAACAACAATGATAAACTGGGATAAAGAACTTGAACGGATTTTTGAAGACCCATTGTTGGCTGATGTGGTTACACCTAAACGGCGTGCCACGTCATCTGACCGTCTGATTGCCGGATTTCAGGAGATATTAGATTTCTACGAAACCACCGGTCGATTACCCGAAGACGCGGGGGAAGAAAAATCGCTTTTTCATAAGTGGAGAGGCATACTAAAGAAGGAATCAAGTGTGCAACGTTGCCGCCCTTATGACACTATCGGCATATTGCCGCAAGAACCTCAGATAATCAGTGAGCCGGAGGTTGTGTATCAAAGAGAAATGTCGGAAGCAGAAAAACTGGATGCTATTCTCAATGATCCCTTGCTGGCTGATATTGAGTCCGGTGAAGATTCGGGATTGTTTGACATACCGGAATATATGCGCCAGCGTTTGGAGGCAAGAAAAGAAGCTGAATATGTCGGCAAACGTAGACCGTGTGACGATTTCGAAAAGTATGCCGCCGGTTTCAAAGATGTGCAGGAAGGTCTTAAATCCGGTAAGTATAAACTAATCAAATTTAGCGTAAAACATCTCAAGGTCGGCAGCTATTTTGTTGAGGATGGTATGATCGGCTATTTGGCGGCTTTTGAGGACGAAGGTGTCAATCGCCACGGTGACCGCGACGGACGAACTCGTGTCATTTACGAGAATGGTGTGGAGTCGGACATCAAGTATAAGACCATTACAAAAAACCTGTCGGTTACGGGTTACTCTGTGATAGATTGCTCGGAAATGACCAATGAGGAGTTTGAACGATATTTTACTCTTACCGACAAGGACATTGAGAGCGGAACAATTTATGTGCTCCGCTCCAAATCAGTTCGTCCTGAAATTACCGCTATTAAAAACCTATACAAAATCGGATTTACGGTGACTTCGGTCGAGAGCCGTATTGCGAATGCCGCTAAAGAACCGACTTACCTCTGTGCCCCGGTGGAAGTGGTCGCCACGTGGAAAGTCTACAATGTCAAATCCTCGACCTTTGAGGCGTTGATTCACAAGTTATTTGCACCCGTTCAGCTACAAGTAACCATCGACGGTCACCATCCCCAAGAATGGTTTATCGTTCCCCTCCCGATTATTGAACAAGCCGTGGTTAATATCGTCAAAGGAGTGCCAATGATGTATGATGCAAGCCTCCAACAGCTTGTTCAATTAAAAAACTCGGAGTGTCTGTGAGGAGCACTCCGAGTTGATTATATTTCCTGGTTAATTATATTAGTGGGTGATGTTGTAGCCCTGGGCGCGGAGGTAGTCGAGGATGTGGTAGAGGGTGGCGGCGTCGTAATAGCCGAGGATGTGCGATACCCAGTCGTTGGTGCTGGTGCCTCCGGCGCGGGTGAGGTTGTACTGAGTGATCTCCTCGTCGTAGGCCTCTAATTCTTCGACCATCTTGTCGGTGTCGAGGCGGTAGTGATTGCGATGGAATACCAGGGGTGTCTTCTGCTTGGGTTTTATATCGGGTAACTCGCGCGGTATACCTAACGCCAATCCACAAACCACAAACACACCTTTGGGGAGCTTCAGGAGTTCGGCGATTTTCTCGGGATCGGCTGTGCGTAAATAGCCGATGCAGTTACACCCGAGTCCGCAAGCCTCGGCTGCCACTACTGCGCTCATCATCGCCAACGTGGCATCTATGACACCTAACATGACACCATCCATGCAGTCGGTGATTGCGGGCATCTTGAGACCTTTCTTTTCCGCCAAGAGGGAAATCTTGTTGAAGTCCGAGAGGAATATCAGCAGACGGTTACAGGTCTTGAGCTGTTTCTGGTTGGTGATGGCGTAGAGTTGCTCTTTCAGCTCCTGATCGTCGATGTCGATGACGCTGTACTGCTGTCCGTTGTAGGAGGTGGGGGTATTCTCAACTGCCTTATAGATAAACTCCATTGTCTCCTGAGGGATTGCCTCGCGTTCATAGCGGCGGATGCTCCGGCGCTCAAGGAGGGTGTCTTTTACGTCTTTCATGCTTAAAAAATTTTTATTTGATTTGTCGGGGTATCCCGTGAATCCCGTAGCATCGGGTAGAATCCCGATCGATTGGGGAATCGCCGGGGAGCCGTAAATTAAAAAAGTCGGGAGGAAACCCTCCCGACTCTATAAAATCCACACCAAAGGAATGTGATGAAACTCCGATAAACAGGATTTGAGAACTCACACATCTTTGTAATCCGCCTTGTGTGAACCGAAGTTCACAACGTCTTGCGACGCGGGGCCCGCCATCAATATGCGAGCAAGTCTCGGTATTTCATTATAATTGATGAGTTTCCCAATTAGCTTTGATGTGGTTTAGGATACTCTTTTAGTGTAAGGAGCGGGCAATTCGTCAATATCTCGATACAGGCTCTTTAACAGGACTTCCGTATCGTTGTCTTGGGTCTTGCCTCATCTTTACAACACAAAAATAAGCAATTTAGTTTTAAGATACAAGTACCTTTGAAATTTTAACACTTTTACTTATTTTCGAGTACGTGCTTCTGCCATTCCCAGGCGTTGCGCATGGTGTCGTCGATATTGGTCTCTGCCTTCCAACCAAGTACCTCGTTGGCTTTCTTGGGGTCAGCCCAGATCTTCTCGATGTCACCCTCGCGACGGGGACCGATGTGATGCGGAACCTTCACACCGGTTGAGCGCTCGAACGACTCGATAAGCTCCAGCACAGAGAGACCGCGGCCGGTACCGAGGTTGAACACCTCTACTGCATCGTGGTCTGCACCTGAAAGGATGCGGTCCATGGCGATAACATGAGCCTTGGCAAGGTCTACGACATCAATATAGTCACGGATACAAGAACCGTCGGGAGTATTGTAATCGTTACCGAATACGGTCAGCTCCTTGCGGATGCCGGCAGCAGCCTGTGTCAGATAAGGCACGAGGTTCTGCGGAACGCCCAGAGGCAACTCACCGATGAGTGCCGACGGATGTGCTCCCACGGGGTTGAAGTAACGGAGAAGGATACTCTTGATCGGAGCACCGGAACGTACATAGTCCTCGATGATCTCCTCAGAGATCTGCTTGGTATTACCGTAAGGAGAGGTAGCAGCCTTGATGGGAGCAGTCTCGTCAATGGGGTTCTTATCAGGCTCGCCGTAAACGGTACATGAGCTTGAGAACACGATACCCTCAACCTTATACTCGGGCATGCACTCAAGGAGGTTGATAAGGGTATTGAGGTTATTGCGGTAATAAAGGAGAGGCTTCTGTACAGACTCGCCTACTGCCTTTGAAGCAGCGAAGTTGATGATACCGCGGATACCGGGGTTCTCGTCAAAGAGCTTGCGGAGAGTCTTGATGTCGGTGCAATCACCCTCAACGAATACGGGACGCTTGCCTGTGATAGCCTCGATGCCGTCGATGACGTTGGCGTTTGAGTTAGAGAGGTTATCAATGATCACAACCTCGTAACCTGCATTCTGCAGCTCGACTACAGTGTGAGAGCCGATATAACCGGTACCGCCGGTTACTAAAATCTTACCTTTCATGACTTACGGATTAGAAAAGCTTTTTGGGATAAAGACCCTCTTCAACCAATTTTTCGAACTGAGCGACGGTTGCCGGACGGTCAGCAGCATAAGTCACACCAAACCACTTGGAAGGAGTCTCCTTAACCTTGAGCTCGATCTTGCCCTCGTTGATGAGGTCATTAACCACAGAGGGGATGTAGAACTCAGCCTTGAGCTCATCTTTATTCTTATCGAGGAAGTCGATGAATGCCTTTTCAGAATAGTCGAAATAGTCGGGAGTGAAGCCCCACATGTTCATCGAAACAGCTGCCTTCTCGGGGAACTCAGCCTCAGTGCCGTCGGCGAGAGTGTGAACGAGCTTGCCGTCCTTGCGCTGGATACCATGACACTCTGTAACGCCTGTAAGGTTACCATTGACATCAACCTCGCAGAGACCGCGTGATACACCACCGTTTTCGCTGAGAGTGTTCTCGATATTGAAACCGATCATGCAGTAGCAGTTCTTCTTACCCTCCACAGAGCGGAGGAAGTCACCGAGGATCCGGAAGCTCTCTGCACCGTAGTAGTCATCAGCGTTGATAACACCAAAGGGCTCCTTGATAACATCCTTACCCATCAGTACGGCATGGTTGGTACCCCAAGGTTTGGAACGCTCGGGATTGGGCTCGTAGCCTGCGGGAAGAGTCTTGATGTCCTGGAATACTACCTCAACGGGTACATGACCCTCATATTTAGAGATGATTTTGTCGCGGAACTCCTGCTCAAAATCATGACGGATAACGAATACGATTTTACCGAAACCGGCGCGGAGGGCATCATAAACAGAATAGTCCATGATTGTTTCTCCTGACGGGCCAAGACCATCAAGCTGTTTGAGGCCACCATAACGGCTACCCATACCGGCTGCTAAAATAAACAGTGTAGGTTTCATAATTTTAAAGGTTAAGTTATTTAGTTAAATATATGTGAATCAATTTAAGCGGGCACTTTGGCGTGCAAGAGTGGGATGAGGAAGAGAAACATCGAGTAGAGGACGATCTTGCTGTTGGCGTTGCGGTCAATATCATCGCGGGCGCGGGTCAGCTCCTTGAGAATCTGCTCCACGTTGCCGTGATGTATAAAGGGAGAGAACCGTGAAGCGAAGGCCTCCTCGGCGGGCGTCATCATCTCAAGCTCGGGCATGAGCATGCGGTGTATGAAATTTTCGCGGACCGCATGTGAGCAGTAATCTATAAAACGCTTCAGCTTCTCGCGACCGAAGTCAGCAAAATCAGATGCCATTTCGAGCAACACACCGGTCTTTTTACCGTATACGGCACGCATCATCGCCTCGAAGCTGAGACGGAATTCCTCCTCTTCACCCGCAGCCTTAACCAGCTCGTCAGCACGCGCGAGTCTCCCCTCGGCAAGTTTGGCAACCCGTGCCGCATCATAATCCTTAAGTCCGTAGTGACTCATCAGATAACTGATCATCTCCTCGTCGCCAAGGCGGTCTGCCTTGAACCGCTGCAGACGCGAATAAATCGTCCCCAGAATCTCCTGCTCATTGTTAGAGACAAAGATAAAAAGCGTATCGGGATCCGGCTCTTCGATGAGTTTAAGCAGACGGTTGGCAGCCTCCGCGTTCAGGCGCTCGGGCAACCATAGGAGGAAAATCTTGTACTGCGAATTAAAGGGAGTGAGGGCGGCGCGGGCGAGCACGGCGCGACTCTCGGGCACAAGTATACGCGGTATGGCGTTAGCTTTCTTGCCTCCGGTCGATTCGTTGAGAATCTCCTGCCATGCTTCAGGCTCCATATAGGGGTGCTCGGTAAGCATCGTGCGCCATTCCTCCATATAGTCCGCCGATATTTCACGCTCGGGTTTATCGGTCTTGATAACAGGAAAGACATAGTTCATATCAGCATGGTTGAGAGACTCATGCTGCACGCATGAGGCGCACTCTCCGCACGGCTCGCCGTTACGGCGATCAGTGCAATGTACATACTGCGCCAGAGTCCGCGCTATCTGCATTTTCCCTATACCCGGCACGCCACCTATAAGGAGGGCATGAGGCAGCCGCCCGGTGTCCACAAGACTCCTGAGCGATTCCTTTAGTTCATCATGTCCGGGTATTTGTGAAAATTTCATGATATCTGATTCTCTTTGCGACGTGGCAATGCACCTGAGCCTTGCACTCGACAACCAAGCAACTGCTAAAATCTATTCTTTAATTTCTATCAGTTCCTTGTCTGCAAATTTACAAATAATATAATTGACCTCAAAGAAAATTTGTATCTTTACATACAAGATTATGAACTTAGGTGACTATTGAGAATTAATTTATGTATTTTCAATGGTACCTTATCACCGATGAGGATATAAAATCCGTCAAACATACTGAAACAGACCAAAGAGAAGAGACATCATGAGCAGTAAGGAGAACCTGAATACCCGCGCCGGACACCGGGCCGGTGCACGATCTACATTTCTGGAGGCAGTGGCGCGAGGCTATATCGCCCGTTATAAAGATCTGTCGGATATTTGTTTCGTCTTTCCGGCAAAACGTGCCGGGACGTTCTTCTTGCGCAGTCTCACCGAAAACACGGGGAGCCGCACGCTGCTGACACCCGACATCAAGGCTATGACCGATTTCATGCAGACCGTCAGCGGCCATATCCCCGATTCGCGCATTGACATGCTGCTGCGTCTCTATACACTCTATCGTGGTCTGATAAGTGACAACGCCGAACTCGACCCCCTCGACTTTGAGAAGTTCCGGAGCTGGGGCGAGACACTGCTCAATGATTTCAGTGAGGTGGATCAATATCTCGTCGACCCTCATTCGCTCTTTAAGAATGTAAAGGATTATAAGGAGATTTCCTCGACATTCCTTACCGAAGAACAGCTGAGGATAATGGAAACGTACTTCAACTACAAGCGCACGGAAGGTGAAGTAGAGGGTTTCTGGAAAAATTTTGAGGATGCCGACAATGTCAATCACTCCAAGATAAAAAAGAGCTTCCTGTTGTTATGGCAATTGATGGAGGAGCTTTATAATCAGCTTACCGCCAATCTTGCCGCTGAGGGTTTATGTATGCCGGGGGCTGCCTGGCGTATCAGCTACGAGAAGATCGGTGCCGAGGGGATAGATAAACTGCCGTGGAAGAAAGTGGTCTTTGTCGGCTTTAATGCCCTCTCGACCTCCGAAGCCGCAATATTTGAGCTACTTGCCGCAGAACCCTCGCGGATTGCCGGCGATGATACCCAATACGCTGATTTTATATGGGATGACGCGGGTCCGACCAATCCTGCTGAGTACACCGGAAAACATTCGCCCCACCTGCACGATATGTATATCCATTCCAACAAGCGTAACTTCAAATCTCCCGAATGGTTAGAGTCTTATCTCGCCTCGTGCCGCTCCTACGGACTCAAGGGACATATCTCCACGATAGCCGCACCATCCAATTCCGCGCAAGCCAAGATCGCCGCTATATGTATTGACAAGATGAGGCGCTCTTTACCCAAGGCAGAATTAGCGGATGCTCGCGTCGCTGTAATTCTTCCGGATGAGAGTCTCCTCGCTCCTCTGATCTCTGCCCTACCCGCCTCACTCGATAATGTAAACCTCACCATGGGTTTCCCTATCCGCTCGGCTGCCGTCATCACATTTATCTATCATCTCCGTCGTCTCCAGATGCGCAGACGACGCATCGGCAACGATACCGGCTTCTATCATCAGGATCTCCGGCTCTTCCTCTCTCATCCCTATTCGCACAGTCTTATAGGCAGCGAGGTTATATCAAGAATCAGCGGATACCTCGATGCCCATCATAAATTCACGCTGTCGATGACCGAACTCCGAGAGTTATCGGAAAAGGGAGCCGATATTCTGAGACCTCTCCCCCACGATATGTCTTGGCAACATACCATCGAATACATAGAGACTCTTCTCAATGACATCGAGGCGAAACTTGACCCCGGCAATGATACCGGTGATGTTGAGATACGCAGCCGTGTGGAGAAGGCACAGATAATTCTGTACCGTGATGCTGTCCGCCGCCTTCAGTCCGCTCTTCTTGCCAACAACATAACAGTCTCGCCGGAGGGAGTGCTAAGTCTTATTGACACTCTCATTAGCGGTGAGACAATAGCCTTTGAGGGTGAGCCTCTTGAGGGTCTACAGGTCATGGGTATGCTTGAGACACGCGCCATCGACTTCGACCATATCATCATACCGTCGTTAAATGACAAGATACTCCCGGCGCGATCGCGCAAGCGCACCTTTATCCCTGACTCGCTTCGCCACGGTTACGGCATGGTCTCTGCTTTCCATCAGGAGACTCTTATGTCATATTATTTCTACCGCCTGTTAGCGCGCGCCAAGAGTGTGACGCTTATCGATGACGCTCGTGCCGGCGAGGGTATGCGTAGCGGTGGAAGGTCCCGTTTCCTGCATCAGCTGGAACATCTGTACGCCAAAAACCGTATACACAAGTCCTCTTACCGCTTCATGTTGTTTGACAACCAGAATACTCCCAAGCCTATCCACAAGTCAGACAGTATCATGGAGATGTTGCGGCGTTTCACCGTCGCCGGCAGCAAGTCAAATTTCTCCGCTACCTCCCTCAAGAAATATATGGCGTGCGGTATACGCTTCTACTATGAGGAGGTAAGAAATATCAACACACAAAACAGGGTCTCCGAATACATGGATGCCGCGACACAAGGCACCATCCTGCATGATACGATGCTGAATCTTTATTTCCCGCCCGGGGCGCAACGTATCCTGCTCTCGCGGCCTGTCAATATTGATGCCGGCTATATCAATTCCCTTCTATCGGATCCTGAAAAAATCAAGAACCAACTCCGGCGCAGCATAAACAGACATTACTTCAACCGCAAGGATGAGGATCTTGACAAGCCCGTCACCGGTACGGCACAGATTACTGCCGAGATGCTTTACGGCGATGTTCTAAAAGTACTGAAGTACGATTTAAAGATAGTACCTTTCAAGCTCTACGGCGGCGAGGTGTCAAATATCATAAGCTGGCATGTCGACGGCGTGGGCGATATAAACATGAAATTTGCCATAGACCGTGTGGACTGTGTCAATGACTCTCCGGTATGGCGTATTGTGGATTACAAGACGGGCGGTTCGCATGTCGATGCTACAAGTTTCGACAATATCTTTAACGCCGACCGTGACGCCGCCAACATTTTCCAGCTCATGCTCTACGCCAACCTCCTTAACCGGACATTGCCGGAGAATAAAGTTTTCAGCCCAATGATCTATAGTGTCAATGAGCTGAATATGAAGGGTCCCATTTCGCCGGTCGTAGAGAAAGGTAACATCACAGAGCACATCATGATTAACGACCGCTTCGTCGAGGCATTAAACAACATGCTCGCGGAGATTTTCAACCGTGACGAACCCTTCCGTCCCGCTGAGAGTGATGATGCCTGCACTTACTGCACCCTCCAGCAACTTTGCGGCAAGTTGGGCTAATACCGACTATAGGTGCAAGTGTTTTTAATCCTTGCTAAATAAGTACACGTACGATTAATGATTGAAATGGGTCATGGCGAAGTCGGGACCTGAGAGACAGAATGCCTTGATAGCCTCCGAAGCCTTGTCGAGAACCTTGGGCATCTCTGCCATCTCCTCTTTGGGGAATCGCCCGAGGACATAATCTATCTGTCCACCCTTGGGGAAGTCGTTGCCGACGCCGAAACGGAGTCGTGCGTATGCCTGTGTACCTAATTCGGAGGCTATATTTTTAAGTCCGTTGTGACCCGCATCGCTACCCTGCTTGCGCAGACGGATAGTGCCGAACGGAAGGGCTATGTCATCACAGACCACCAGAAGGGAAGTAAGGGGTAGCTTCTCTTTATTCATCCAATAACGCACCGCAACACCGCTGAGGTTCATATATGTCGAGGGTTTGAGAATCATCAGTTCACAGTTCTTCACCCTTATGGTCGCCATGTCGCCATAGCGTCCGCTCTTGAACGAAACCCCGGCCTCCTCAGCCATGTAATCAGCCACCATAAAACCGGCATTGTGACGAGTGTTCTCATACTCCTCGCCGATGTTCCCGAGACATACAATAAGAAATTTCTTCATATCAGGATCCTCCTGTATTTTATCACTCTTTATGCCAAATAATTTTTTCCAGAACATAAGTGCTCTAATAAAAATAGAAAGGTGAAAGCGTCACGCCCTCACCTTTCCCATTGCGTATGAAACATTAATTCTTAAGTAAATATTGAAAATTCGTTAATTCTCAATAGTTGCTTAATAAGATTAATCTTATGCGTTAGCCTTAGCTGCGGCACCACGAGCAGCACGAGTGAGCTGAACGGCGCAAACTACAGCATTCTTGGCATTCATCAGCTCAAGACCCTCATAGTGGAGGTCGCCGACTGCCATAGACTTGCCGAGACCGAGGTTATCAACGTTGATGATGAGGCGCTCGGGAATCTCAGTGTAGGGAGCCTTAACTTTAAGCTTACGCATTGACATAACCAGCTTACCACCGGCCTTAACACCCTCTGCGTGACCCTCGATCTGAACGGGAACCTCCATTACGATCGGTTTGTCGGGATATACCTCGAGGAAGTCAATGTGAAGGATTGTATCTTTTACGGGCTGGAACTGAAGGTCTTTCATTACAGCCTTCTTTGTCTCACCATTAACAGTAAGATTGATCTCGAAGATATCGGGAGTGTAGATGAGTTTACGAACATCCTCTGCGTTCACTACGATGTCGGTAGTGATGATGCCGCGTTTGTCATCGAGCTCAACGAGCTTCTCACCGGGCTTGAGAGTACCTGTAAAAGGAAGCTCTACATGTTTGCCACCATTGATAACTGCGGGGATCTTACCCTCTTTACGAAGGGCCTTAACTGTCTTCTTGCCGAGCTCAACACGGGGCTCTGCTACTAATTCAAATGTTTTCATTTTCTAAAAAAGTGTTACTCAAAATAAGTTATTGCTCCGGCTATTCGCCACGGAACTCCCCAATAGGAGCCCCTCAGGGAGCGGGTCATCGCTGACCCAACATATTTCCCATCACACGGGTTCGCTCTAAAGCGCTACAAAGATAATACATTTAATTCAAACAGCCAAATCCATGACTTATAATCAACTATTTTATAAATCTTATAAATCTTATAAATCGTATAAATCTTATAAATCTTATAAATCTTATAAATCTTATAAGTCTTATAAATCTTATAGTGGCTTAGTCCTCGTCATACTCGTCGTCGTCATCGTCATCCTCCCAGTCGAGAAAGAATGTGTCGGCATACGATTCGTCGCGGAACGCCGAGAGCTGGCGTGAATCGCGCTTGGTCGGTCGTCCCAGACCCTTGCGACGGTCCACAAATCCGGAGATGCGGGTCATCTCCAACAGATCATATTGCGACTGCGGGGTAAGATTCTCCAAGTACTCAGGAACGAGCTTGGCACCGAGACGTCCCGACGGTATCGCCTTAACCTTAAAGGTATATGTGATCGGAGGTTTCTTGACGTCCACCACGTCGCCGGGCGCTACCGTACGTGACGGCTTGGCAGCCTTGCCCCCTACAGTGACCCTACCCTTCTTGCAGGCATCTGTCGCCATGGTGCGGGTCTTGAAGACACGCATGCTCCATAACCATTTATCTACTCTTTCTTCTGCCTTAGGCATATCAATCTTTAATTGCTTGTTAAAACACCACTACTAACCAATTAGTAATGATTTATAAGTTTAATTTTATGGTCACTATAAAATAAGACCGGATTATTTATCGGTAGTGCGGACTATCCTTAAAACTTCCTTGCCGAGGCTGTTATAGAGCACTGCCTCCTTGGGATTTATAGCTTTTGCCGTGCAGGCATCTTCGAGCGCCACGATAAATGCGGTCTCCTTGCTACCCTCGGGACAAGCCATGCGGGTTGTGGCAATCGAACTGAAGGATATGGAGTTGGCGGCATCCATATCGGTCTCAAGTGCACCGTTGAGGATATTGCACCCGGTGTTGCCATGAAGTTTACCCTCGGCAACATCTATTACCAATTTCATATCCGGTTCATCTACCTTTATACCGTTTATAGCCGCGATACCCCACGTACCGTTGAGGAACTCGAAGTTCTGGTGCATGAGGCTCATAACCTGATTGCGTGCCTCGTTATAGAAATAGAGATAGAAGTCGTCTCCCTTAATCTCCCAGCTGTAATAGCGGGTAGCATCGAGAGCCTGATTTATTTCCACATCAGTGATACCGTCGAGCCCGCACATCATCATGGTGCTGGCGATATTGGTAAACCGGATCGTAGAGTCGTTGGGATTGGAGGTAAAACCGGCATTGATGACGTTGCAGCCGTTGGAGCCGTACACACGCTGTTCGCCGGGTACAAATTTCAGATACGGAGCTTTCTCCCCCACAGCCTCTTTGCCGTTTACAGTCTCGATAGCCCAGTCACCTTTTACCGCGCCCTTCGAAATTTCCTCGGAGGTATAGGCAGCCTCCGGTACCTTGACCGCTATCTGTTCGCGATCGGAGGGAAGGACGGCATCGGTCTTCACACTCTTGTTGCCGAAAAGGGTATTACACCCGGTGGTACCGAGCATGATAGCCACTATTCCTGTCAATAATATATTTTTCTTCATAATAATCTATACTTTAATTATTTGAATTTACAAGCAGGGCAGTAATGCGATTACTGCCCTGTGTTATTATTACCGTTATATCAATCTGCCCAGTGGCGACGCAACGGATACTTGGTGGGTCGGAGCAGCAGACGGAGCGAGGTGTTGTAGAATATATAGTTCCACGTCCAGTTTACCAATACGCTCAGTTTGTTGCGCATGCCCAATATCGACATAAGGTGGATAAGAAGCCATACCAGCCATGCGAGCACTCCTGAGAATGACCACTTCGGCAGGTCGGCGACGGCGCGGTTTTTACCGATAGTTGCCATCGAACCCTTGTCGTGATAGCGGAACTTACGTTTCATCTCGCCGTCATTGAGGTTATAGGCAAGATTGGCTGCCTGCTGAATGGCGGGCTGCGCCATCATCGGGTGACCTTTGGGGAACTCCTCGGTAACCATAAGCGCGATGTCACCGAGCGCGAATAAATCGTTGCGACCCTGCACCCTGTTATACTCATCGACAATGATACGGTTTCCTCGACCCACAACCTCGGCGGGCAATCCCGGCATCGGTTCACCCTGCACACCGGCTGTCCATATCAGAGTCTCGAAATACTCCTTATGACCGTCACCGAAAGTTACATATTTATCCTTATATTCTTTTAAAGCAGTGTTGAGGCGCACATTAACCATAAGGTGCTGCAGGTCCTCCAACGCCTTTTTCTGCGATTTGGGACGCATGGCACCGAGCAGTGCGGGCGCACCCTCGACGAGGGTAATCTTGACCTCATCGGGATTGAGCTCGGGATACTCTTTGGGGATGATATATTTTTTCATCTCACCTAACGCGCCGGCGATCTCCACACCCGAGGGACCACCGCCGACCACGAGGAAGCTCAGCAACTGACGGCGACGCTCGGGATCCTTCTCAAGCGAGGCACGCTCCAGGCGATCCAGAATCTCGTCGCGAGTGTGCGATGCCTGACCTACGGTCTTGATACCGTATGTCTCCTGATCGAGATGAGGCATGTTGAAATAGTTGTTGCATGAACCGGCTGCAATCACGAGACGGTCATAGCTGACTGTCTCGTAACTTGTGGTAACGGTCTTGGCATCAATGTCGATGTTCTTGACATGACCCATGTGATAGAAAGTATTCTTACGCTTCTTTATCTCACGACGGAAAGGGAAGCAGATATTTGCAGGCACCAGACCCGAGGATGCTATCTGATAAAAAAGCGGAGGGAAACAGTGGAAGTTATTTCTATCTATAATATGGATCTCAAATTTATCTTTATCTAAATGCTTGGACAGATTCAGTCCGGCGAATCCGCCACCTATGATGACAATCTTTTCCATTATATCTTCGAGTCTATAGTTTATTCTTTAATTTCTATCGCTTTCTTATACTTTAAACACTATGCACCGATTTATGTTTGATATTGAGCACGAAATTTTAAATATTGATTATATTTGCAGTATGGTTTGCAAATTATATTATCAAAAGTGCAATCCACGGGTTATATAATATGAAACGATTTGTGATCAACATACGGACCTTTCTCTCTCTGCTCTCCACGGTCTTATGCCTCCCGATGATGGCACAGGTCAATGCCGAGCAGGTTCTGAGCATCGGTCGTAACGTGCTGTCGATGGATGACTATATGCTCTCCATCCAGTACTTCAATCAAGCCATCAAAGCCAAACCATATCTCTCGGACCCCTATTTCTTCCGCGCCTTAGCCAAGCTCAATCTGGAGGACTACGCCGGCGCTGAGGCTGACTGCACTCTCGCCATCGAGCGCAACCGCTTCAAGACCGAGAGCTACAAGCTGCGCGGTTTCGTGCGTCAGAACACGGGTCGCGACAGCCTCGCCATAGAGGACTATAACAAGGGTCTCGAATTTAATCCCCACGACAAATATTTCCTGTTCTATAAAGGTGTAGCCGAGATTTCCCTTAACCGTCTCAATGCCGCCGACTCTACCCTCAGCACCCTGCTGAGTTATTACCCCGGTTATGAGGATGGCCTGACGGCACGTGCCCGTCTCTCTGCCATACGCGGTGACACCATTGCCGCCCTCAACGATCTGGACCGCGCTATTTCTTCGTCAAAGACTTCCATCAACTCCCTCTTGCTTCGCGCCGAACTCAACTCACAGCGCCGCAACTGGAGCGATGCTCTGCGCGATATGGATATGGCGATAACTCTCCATCCGCAGGAGGGTGACCTCTACATCAACCGTGCATTCCTACGCTATAACCTCGATGACTTCACGGGAGCGATGAGCGATTATAACCATACCCTGCAGCTTGACCCGCATAATACCACTGCACTCTTCAACCGCGCGTTATTGCGTTATGAAGTAAAAGACCTCGATCGTGCCGCACAGGATCTTGAGACCGTTCTGCAGATGGATAAAAATAATTTTCATGCCATCTATAATCTTGGCCTCATCGAACTTGAACAAGGTAAGTACAAATCAGCCCTCAACCGCTTTAACGGTATCCTGAAACGCTATCCACGTTTCTATCCGGCATATTACGCCCGCGCCGAAGCCATGCGTGGGTCGGGTGATATGAAGGGTGCCGTAGGAAGTGCCCGCATCGCCGAACAGCTTGTCAAGGAGTATGTCAATGACCCGGACGGCAAACCGCTCGACCGTCCAGCCATTGCCGCCGGACGGACCCATAAGGGACTGACCGATGATGACACTGCCGATGACATTGAGGTAATGGAGAAATTTAACCAGCTCGTCACCTCGACGATCGCCGACGAGACAGAGCTGACTTATAACGAACGCATCAAGGGACGCGTGCAGGACCGTGACATCCAGGTACAGCCCATCGGTGAGTATTATCTGTCGTTTGAAGCACCAGCCCCGGGTCTTAAGGCCACTTCAAACTACTTCGGCGCTCTCGATGACTTCAACCAGAGCGGCTATCTCCCCTCGCGCCTATACCTTATGAATGCATCGGCTTCGGCGCTGACAGAGAAAGATCTCACTGACCTATTTGACATGGAGCACCGTTATGAGGAGATGATTCGCGACAACCGGGCACGTCCTGCCGACCGTTTGGCGTTGGCAGTGTGCTATACAATGCTCAAGAATTACGACAGTGCCCTCGACCAACTCTCACAGATTGGCAGCATCGGTCGTGCCGACGGCATCGTCGATATGATACGCGCCTACGCCAATTACGGTAAAGCCCGCTCCCTTCACGCCTCCCATTTGGCGGACGCTTCGACCGAGTCGGACAAGAATGCCAATACTCAGTTGCAGCGTCGCGACGGTCTGCGTTTGCTCACCGAGGCTCTGAATGACTACGACAAAGCCCTCGCTCTGGATCATACACTCGTCTTTGCTCATTATAATAAAGGTGGCATCCTCTACGAACTCGATGATTTCAACGGAGCCATCGAAGCCTACACCCAGGCGATCGCCTCAGACGGTTCGTTTGGGGAGGCGTATTATAACCGCGGGCTGGCTAACCTGCGTCTCGGCAACCGCTCCCGTGCTTTCGCCGATCTCAGCAAAGCGGGCGAGTTAGGCATCCTCCAGGCTTACAACCTGCTGAAACGAATGAAATAAGCACCCAGATCACCCATAGACAAACCCAATATACCACCCATACACTAAACCAATAAACCACCCATAAACTAACCAAGTTAATCACAATAAGACTAACCCAGTTAAGCACCCTGAAACAATTGGCAAATAATATAAGTAAATCATTGCTAAAAAATTCAAAATCTTTTGAATTTGAGCGAGTTTTTTTATATTTTTGCCGTTATGTATGGTCGTTTATAAACGGCATATCGTTTCATGGGGTACTAATATCAGCATACGACACTGATTTATAGCCCAATTAATATAAGCTGATATGTTTATGATGACTCTCCTGAGATGTTTATGACGATTCATAAGATATGTCTGTGAGGACTCGTAAGATATGTTTATGATGAGCGACAAACAATGTGAATATTAATAATACAATATATGATTAAAATCACTTTTCCTGACGGTTCTATCCGGGAATTTGAATCGGGGATCACTCCCCTGCAGGTAGCCGAGAGCATCAGTCCTCGTTTTGCAGGCGATGTACTGGCGGCTAAGATCAATGACAACGATTGGGATTTAAGCCGTCCGGTCACCGAGGATGCCTCCATCAAGTTCTTCAAATGGGAAGACCCAGAAGGGAAGCATGCTTTCTGGCACTCGTCGGCTCACTTGCTCGCCGAGGCTCTCCAGGAACTCTATCCCGGCGTGAAGTTCGGTATCGGTCCCGCCATCGAGAACGGCTTCTATTACGACATCGACCCGGGTGAGCACAAACTCACTTCTGACGACTTCGCCAAGATCGAGAAGAAGATGCTTGAACTGGCTCAGAAGAAAGAGGACATCGTGCGTGCCGACATCTCCAAGGCTGACGCGCTCAAGATGTTTGGCGACCGTGGCGAATCCTATAAATGCGAGCTCATCAGCGAACTCGAGGATGGTAAAATCACCACATATACCCAGGGCAACTTCACCGATCTCTGCCGTGGTCCCCATATCCCCAACACCGCTCCTATCAAGGCTGCCAAGATTTTAT
>CAZAWP010000025.1:1090-18696 GCA_964488855.1 uncultured Sangeribacter sp. | reverse complement strand
GGTTGTGGGGGTGGCGGCACATCCATTTGTAAAAGAGCCAGGGGACATAGATGCCCAGGGCCAGGGAGAGGATGGTGTAGCACCACCATGGCAGGTCGGTGAAATGATGGAGGATCTGCTGCGAGGCAACGTTAAGATACCACGACAGGAGAAAGATGATATAGTTCGACCCCTGCAGGTGATCCAGTATTGTGATATGCCGGTATTCCAAGATCTTCGCCAAGCTGATCATCATCGCTATCCCTAAAAAGGAGCAGATGAAAACGGGGGCATGGGTAATATCTACCATAATGTAGGCACAGATCCAGAGGCATGCCAAGATTGCGAACGTCACCCAACTTTGCCATTTAATAGTATTGTCAATAGGTGTTTGCCAGTGACTGTAGGCGCAGCCGGCAATGAAATATATTGCCAACTTCAATGTTCGGTAAAGCGAGAAATAAGGTGGAATGGTAAGGGGTATTACATTAAGCAATATAATAAGCACAGTTGCACTTAAGTAGAATACCGACGGTCGGACGCGCACCTGTCGGCAGAGTACCATCAGTCCGTAGACCACCAGAAGAAGTGTAAACGATGACTGTATAAACCAGAAATACGCCATCCCGTGGTTCTCGGGATCGGAGAGCGCCAGCCATAGCCCGTGCCAGCTCAGGTCGACCTTATCATCCGCCATCCCCGACATTAGGGAGCGTGGCACAAAGGTAATGAGTGTCAGTACGAGAAAGGGAATCAGAAGACGCTTGAATTTGGTGACGGCAAACTCGCCCCAGCTTTTAGCCTTGCGAGAGGTGGTGAAAGCCATTAAGAATCCGGAAACAAACATAAAGAGGGGCATCCGGAAAGTATAGAGCATCTTGTATAATAGTAAAGATCCTCCCATGGAGCCGTCGGGATATTCATGAAAAGAGTGCCCCAATACCACCAATATTATCCCGATTATCTGAAGATAGGCGATGAACGCAAAATAATTTTTTCGCTCTTTTGCAGATCCGTTACTCATAATCTCCTGTCAGTGTAAATAGAGTGCACCAACGTAAGTAGTGTGCATCAGAGGGAAAATGTTCCGGTGGAGCCGCGAGTGGGACTCGAACCCACGACCTTTTCGTTACGAATGAAATGCTCTACCGACTGAGCTATTGCGGCTTGCAGTTATGTTTGTGTGTGACTGTGATGCAAAGATACAAATTTGTTTTGGTTTGACCATGTTTTTGCCATATTTTTTGGTTGGGCGGTCGAATAATAGGCTACTTATCGTTTTTTTTGATTAACTTTGCAAGTCAAACAGACCTGTGGCTCCCTGCGGTTTGCCCACAGGTCGTTTATAAGATTACGACAATGGTAATAATAAGAACAGTGGCGGAGCTTGAGCGGTTTGTAGACCGCGAGAAAGGCGACGGCCATTTCATAGGATTTGTACCCACTATGGGGGCTCTGCACGACGGGCACCTCAGTCTTGTCAATCGTGCCGTTGCCGAAAACCCGTGTGTCATCGCGAGCGTATTTGTAAACCCCACACAGTTTAACAATCCCACCGACCTTGCCACCTATCCGCGCAAGGAGGATGAGGATTTCCGTCTGTTGGCGCAGGCAGGCGTCTCCGCTGTCTTCGCCCCCTCGGTCGAGGAGATGTATCCCGGCGGGATTGAGGCGCAGCCCAAGCATGAGTTTAAACTCGGTACTGCCGCCGAGGTCATGGAGGGTAAATATCGCCCCGGCCATTTCCAGGGTGTCGCACAGGTCGTGAAAAGACTCTTTGAACTTGTCCGTCCCAACCGTGCTTATTTCGGCGAAAAGGATTTCCAGCAGATTGCCGTCATCCGCAATATGGTGGAAAGCGAGGGGATAGATGTCGAGATCGTGGCATGTCCCATACAGCGTGCTGACGACGGTCTGGCGCTGTCGAGCCGTAATGCCCTCCTCGATGACGGTCAGCGCAAGAATGCCCCCGAGATCTATGCTGCCCTCCGCGACAGTGTCGAGTACTCAAAAACGCACTCCGTTCAGGCTACCCGAAACACCGTCATAGAGCGTCTTGATGCCGTGCCCGGCTTCAGGGTGGAGTATTTCGAGATCGTGGATGCGCGTACACTCCTGCCGATTGAGGAGTGGGAGGAGTCTCCGTGGTCTGTGGGATGTATCACCGTCTATAACGGCGATGTGCGTCTGATAGATAATATTACTTATCGTAAACCGGAAAAGAACTGCTGATAATATAAGATAAAGGATTTTTGATATTCTGCAGCGATGTTGATAGAAATGATGAAATCGAAGATTCACCGCGTCACCGTGACGGAGGCGAATCTGAATTATATAGGTAGTATAACCATCGACAAGGATCTCCTCGACGCCGCCGGCATTATCCCGGGACAGCGGGTGTTTATTGTCAATAATAACAACGGCGAACGTCTCGACACTTACGTCATCGCCGGCGAACCGGGGAGTGGTGTCATCTGCCTGAACGGTGCGGCTGCCCGCAAGGCACAGCCTGGTGACATAATCATCATCATCACGTATGCCCAGATGACTCCCGAGGAGGCTCTGAATTTCAAGCCTACTGTCATCTTCCCCGATACGGCTACCAATAAGCTTTAATTAGCGATAACCATAGATTACTGTTGGCTATACTAAAAACCAAAAACTAAAAACTAAACACCTTTTAGTATACCTTCGTAATAAACTTAGATTACTGCCGGCTATACTAAAAACCAAAAACTAAACACTAAAAACCTTTTAGTATAGCTTTGTAATAAACTTAGATTACTGCCGGCTATACTAAAAGCCAAAAACTTAACACTAAACACTTCATAGTTTTATGTTTGAAAGTTTCTCGGAGCGGTTGGAACGCTCTCTCAAGATATTAAAAGGTAAGGACAAGATTACCGAAGTCAATGTTGCAGCGACCCTCAAGGACGTGCGCCGTGCCCTGATCGAGGCTGACGTGCAGTATAAGGTTGCCAAGAACTTCACCGACGAGGTGAAGAAGAAGGCGATGGGTCAGAATGTTATCAACGCCCTCGACCCCAAGCAGCTCATGGTCAAGATTGTCCATGACGAGTTGGCTGAACTCATGGGTGGCAATGCAGCCCCCCTCAATCTCAACGGCAAGCCGACTGTTATCCTTATGTCGGGTCTGCAGGGTGCCGGTAAGACTACTCTGTCAGGTAAGTTAGCTCTGCGTCTGAAGAAGCGCGGTCGCAAGCCTATGCTTGTCGGTGCCGACGTTTACCGTCCTGCCGCCCGCGAACAGTTGCGCGTACTCGCCGAGAATATCGAGGTGCCGTTCTACACCGAGGAGGATAGCAAGGATCCGGTATCTATCGCTAAAAATGCCATCGATTATGCCAAGTCTCACGGTCAGGATCTCGTTATCATAGATACTGCCGGTCGTCTGGCGATCGACGAACAGATGATGGACGAGATCGAACGTATCAAGAAGGGTGTCAATCCGCAGGAGACTCTCTTTGTGGTGGATGCCATGACCGGTCAGGATGCTGTCAATACTGCCAAGGCGTTCAACGACCGCTTGGACTTCGACGGTGTCGTGCTGACCAAGCTCGACGGTGATACTCGCGGTGGTGCAGCCCTCTCTATCCGCGCTGTCGTGGATAAGCCTATCAAGCTCATCGGTACGGGTGAGAAGATGGAGGACATTCAGGAGTTCAACCCCGAGGGTATGGCGAACCGTATCTTGGGTATGGGAGACGTTGTCGAACTTGCTACCCGCGCCATGGAGGTTTATGACGAGGAACAGGCCCGTAAACTCGAAGAGAAGATCAAGCGCAACAAGTTTGATTTCGAGGACTTCCTCAGTCAGGTAAACCAGATCAAGAAGATGGGTTCGCTCAAGGATGTGGTATCGCTGATACCGGGTATGAGCAAGGTGATGAACAATATTGACATCCCCGATGATGCCTTCAAGGGCATTGAGGCTATCATATACTCCATGACCCCCGAGGAGCGTCGCAATCCCGAGATTATCAAGGGCACACGTGTGCAGCGTATCGCCAAGGGTTCGGGTACGACCGTGCAGGAGGTTAATAAGCTCCTCAAGCAGTTTATGGATACCCGCAAGGTTATGAAGTCCGTATCGGGCATGAAGAACCCCAAGGCTATGATGCAGCAGATGAGCCGCATGCGTGGCAACAGACGGTAAAAGGGAATTAAGAAATTAAGGATTAAGAATTAAGGCTACGCTTTAAGAAATTAAGAATTAAGGGATTAAGAAATTAAGGCTACGCTTTAAGGATATATCCAAGAATCTTGATTTAAGATCTCCATATAAAGTTGCTCGGCATTTATCAGAATGCCGGGCAATTTGATTTTAATGGTTAATAATGGACGCTATTTAAAAGTTTAGTTTGTTTTAATGTAAAGAAAAGGTATATTTGTAACATGTTGATCAGAGATAAAGAGAATATACTTAGCATTAAGGCGACTCTACTTGATAAACTCAAGGTAGAGAATGCTTTTTGGTCGTATAATAAAGACTCAGTCAGCGTTGAGACAATCAGTGATGAAAACCTGATTGCCTTAACGATGCGCTATCTCGATTTGCCTGAGATAAAAGAGCTGTTTAAGATATTTAGCCCTTCGAAAATAAAGAATGCCTGGAAAAGTATCCTTGTTCCCGAAGGAGAGTATCTGTATACCTTAAACCGTTTTTTCGCCTGGTATTATTTTAAGGCGAAGAATCCCGATGCCTATCTTAAAAATCTCCAGACCCGCCATTTAAACAAATTACTACGTTTATAAAATATGAAAGGACTTGCACCTAAAACGTCCGAACTGTTTCAAGCTATATCTAACCTGGATTGTATAAAACCATATACACTTGTGGGAGGAACAGGGTTATCCCTGCAGTTGGGAACTCGACTAAGTGAGGATCTGGATTTTATGTCTTGGAGAACGACTAAAAATGAAAGCCGGGAGGTAGATTGGCCAAAAATCCGTAAAGACCTACAGAGTGTCGGAACGATAGAAAGTTTTGATTTATTGGATATGGATCATGTGGAGTTTGTCATCAATGGAGTTAAATTATCATTCTATGCCAATCCAAATTATTCACCTGTTGAGACAGAAATTATTTTTATGAACAATATCCGGCTTGCAGACCTAAAGGCTATTGGCGCTATGAAGATGGAGGTAATGCTCCGTAGAAGTAAATTCAGAGATTATTATGATATTTATTCTCTCTTAAAAGCAGGTGTTAATTTAAATGAAATGATAAATCTTGCTCTAAAATACTCGGGGCATCGTCTCAAATCCAAGAACCTTTTAGCCATGCTGACCCGTTCGGAGCGTTTTGTACCGGATGCTAATTTTAAAGCCCTTTCACCTGTATATGACATATCTCCTATAGATATAGAGTTAAAAATTAGAGAAGTACTTGAAGAATAATAATAAAAAATCAGCGGTTTGGCAGTGTGAAGAGCCAAACCGCTGAATCTTTTTTATGTAAGATTGGGTTATTTGAGGGTGATGTTCATGCCGAAGTTGAACTGGGCGTTCGAGTTGAGGGGGACGAACTGCTTGGCGAGTTTGCCGGGAGTGTGGTCCATGCCGAGGAAGAAGTTGAAGCCCGGTACCTTGAGGTTGAGCATCCAGCCGAAGGTGGCACCGAATGTGCCCACGCCGATGTTGGCATCAGCCGAGAAACACTTAACCGGGTTTACATTGGCGGAGAGACGGAACTCTGTCCATGAGAACTTGTTGTTGATGCGGGTAGAGTTCATCAAGCCGAAATGAAGCTTGCGGTAATAGGGGAGTGTATAATCAATACCGAAGTTAAGTGTTGTAGCCAAACCGCGGGTATATGAAACCTTCTCACCCATATCCTTGAGCTGATAGAGCTTGCAGAGGTCATCCATCAGGTTGTCAAACTCATTCTCAAACGAATTGGCAGCATCACCATTGGCAGAGAAAGTGTAGGCATCAGTGGTGAAAGTCTGAGTGCCGTCAGTCGACGCCCACTTGGTCTGTCCCCAGTCCATGAAGCCGAGGTCGAGGGCTGCAATAGAGAACTTGAAGTCGTTCCACTCATACTGAGCACCGAGGTCGAAGCCTAAACCGAAACCGGTCGGCCCGGGAGAATCAACGTCGATACCCGATACATACTGACGCGGAGCATCACCGTTGCTACCCTTGGGAGTATAGGTCTTCTCCTTAAAACGGAGACCGCCCAGAGCTGCATATACATTGGCGTTGGTCTTTGCAGTCCAGGCATTCTCACCTAAAGTAAGGTCAGCCTCGTTGAAATCCAGGTTTAGCGCACCAATACCGATATTGATCTTGAGGGCAGCACCTACACGAAGACCAGGCACCTGCTTGATGTCGCGCGAGTGGTTCAACGCCAACTCAACGTATGCGTTGGCATACGCCTTCATGTCTGTAATATCATAAGTGGTGTTGGACAGACCCTCCTTGGCGAGAGAGAAGAACGAACCCGGAACAGACATGTCAGCATTGACACGAGCGTTGATAGATACCGTATTGTAACCGCCCCATGCTTTCCATCCGCCCGAGAGGATACCGATCTTCTCGGCAGTGCCCAGACGCTTGCGACCGTTGAGGTTGCTCATCGCCTCATTTACCGATACCATAGGGTTGGTAAAGAGAACGGTTCTGCCGTCGCGGTTGTAGAGCAGGCTGTTGAGATGCAGGGTACCGTTGATACCTATGTTAAGGTTACCGATGGCAGGGATGCTGAAGAAGACACCCTCACCGCCGAATGCCGGGTTGAGCTGGTAACGGTATGTATAGTTGTCAAGGAAGTATCCCGAGTTGGTAAACTGGGCATGACCTCCAAATGCCACTCCGGTAAGGAGCGTGGCAGCTGCTATATATTTAGCTATATGTTTCATTGTGAGATTCAGTTTGAAAAATGATTAAATATAAGTTGGAGATCAGTCATTATATTTATCCTTGTAGTCATCATCCTTGATGTCATAGTATCCGGAAACGACAGCCTTGATGTCCGAAAGCGAGATAGTCATTTCAGGACTGAGGATATCGTTGCTGTGGGGAGTTACCAAAGCCTGGATACGGATACCGGCGAGATGACGGATAGGTTTCTCGGGATCGTCAGCCTTGATGACGAAAGTGACCGGAGTATTGACAGCGTTACCCGGCAGATTGAAGGCCTCGCATTTGGCAGTGCGGTCTACAACGATATTGCCGTTGTCGTCAAGCACGAGAACAGACGCTGTCATCGAAGCATTCAGAGGAATAGTGCTTGTAGCGACCGCCGATACACTCAGAGTGCGGATGGCGAGTTTGTCTACGTCCTCATCATTCCAGTTATCCCAGCTCTTGGAGTAAACGATCTGTACACCCTCCTCGTTGGCAAGTGCGAGGGGAGCGAGGAACTCGTACTCACCTTCAGCCTTGGGAAGATCCACGCCGAGAGGGAATTTCTCTACAGTCTGGAGAGGAATCTGAGGATGGTCAAGATCGATCTCGATAGTCTGGGGGAGACCGTTACCGTAAAGGATGTTGCGCAGGCCGGTAAACTCTACCCATTCTGTCAGGGGAAGGAATTTGCTATCGATAAGGGCATCGTCTTTAGACGGAGAGATAAGGATATTCTGTTTGGCTGTGCCGTGATTCCAGTCGATAGTAACGACACCATCGGGGTTGGCTGTAGTTTTGTTGATTTCAGCCACTGTGCGTACTCCGTCATTGATTGAGGTGAGTTTAAGACCGGTGGTTACGTTTAGCTTCTCGTCGGCAACCGGGTTGTTGATCTTGAAAAGAATCTGGGGGTTGGCGAGCTTGAGGTGAGTTTCCTTATCGTTGAGGAAGTCAGGGAGTGAAGAGAGGTCTACCGGGTCAATATTCAGGTCACTACCGTCGAGAGTGTACTGCACTGAACCCGAAACATCCACTACGTCCATAGCGTGAACATCCTCCTTATCGCTCGGAGTGATGGCGGTAGTGGAGATAGTGAAATGAATCTCGTCATTCACATCGGGTACATTGTTGGGGTCAAGCTTAAATGTGTAGTTGAGAGTACCGTCCATGATCTGCACGTGGTTGCTCAGACGCAAAGTGTGAGAAGCGTAGTCGAAGGCGCTTTTACCGTTCTCTTTGGGGAAAGAGAGTTCGGTGGCGATGACTGTAACCGATGTTTTGCCGTCGATAGCCTTCAGGTCATGAATCTCAAGGATACCGTCAGAAGCAGAATAAGAGTATGCAGGGCTCTCCTTTACCTTCAGATTGGGGATAAAGTCAAGAGTAAGTTTAGTGAACTCGATTTCAGAGCCGGGGATAAGACCGTCAGCCGAGATATTCATCTTGATATAGAGAGGCTCCATGGTCAGAGAAGTGAGGTCATGGATAGACTCATCAATATTGTCGGCGTCAAAGTCGATAATCTGGCGCTCAGAACTTTTGAGCGTATACTTATGGCTGACTACGATTGCATTATCCTCACGACGACGTTTCTGCGCCGGAGCGTCCTGACCGGTGAGGCTATAGGTAGCGTAGGCATCGTCGATGATAGGAATGTTGGTGTGGAATTTGGCAATATGAATCTCATCGGATTCAAAGTTGCCCGTACGCTTTACTGCGTAATAGGTCTTGCCATTGATGGTAACCTCCTCGATGTCATCGCCTTCCTTTACGTCAATGATGTCATTAAGGGTGACGGGAGAAACATTTACGGGCAGTGTGAGATTGTTGATCTCGATGCGGGTAGTGGTGTCAATGTTGCTTAGATCGTACTTGTCGTCGACACATCCGGTGAGCATCAGAAGACAGCACCCGGGCAACAGATACCGAGTTTTAGAACAATTCATATTTCATTAGGTTAATGATTGAAATCTATGTAAGGTTGTAATATATTTACCTGTAAAAGGGAAAAATGCAGGAGAGGCACATATTGCCTTTCCTGCAAAGGTAGTCAATAATTTTAAATTATTGTTAAAATATCGTTATTTATTTTATCGGTAATGATTCATTTTTTTGCTAAGTAACTATTGAGAATTAATGAATAGATAAAACTTAGTTATTTTTGGGATAATTTCCGTGCAGACCGAAGGAGCATAGCGGGCTATGTGACTGAGGGATAAGCGGAAAGTAGCCAAAAAGAACAAGTTTTAGCATTCATGAGTCATAGTTGCTTAATATAAATTAATTTTCAATAGTTACTTAATACCCTCTGCAATAATCTTGTCTTGAAGCGTTCCGACTGAGCAGATTATTTTTTCTTGGTGTTGAATTTATAAAATACTGTGAAGAGAAAATAACGTGGAAGGGTGTTTTGGAATGTCTCGGTGCGGTTGTCAAAGTTGGTGACAATAGAGGGCTTCGAACCAACGTTGAGGATGTCTATACCCTTTACACCCAATGTCAGATCCTTGGTTACCTTATAATACACCGACAGCGCAAGATTATTGTAGGTGTCTCTCATCGACTTGTCGGCAAGTCCGTACAATTTGCTGAAACTATAATTTGCCTCAAGTTCAAGACCAAAGGGCAAAGCCCACCATGCTAATATGCCGGGTGTGAGAATGGAGGTGCGGTTTGAGGTCTTGGAGGAATGGGTGTATTGCATATTATAGGAAATACGGGGACAGATATGCACTACCTCGTCTACATAATATCGCAGGCGTAACTCCGGCTCAAAGTAGGTGTTATACGTGACCAGGCGCTCCGCAGGACCGTTCTCACCCACGAAACTTGGATAGCGGCTGAAGGAGTGATCGACCCCCGGCTCTATAGAGAAGTGTCCGAATTCAACCCGGTATCCTGCCCAGGTGCTACTCCTCAGGAAACCCTCGGCATTATAACTCCTGTATTCCCTGACTCCGGTCTGACGGTCTAAGGTATATCCGCGTACCACGGTGTTATGTTGCCACGTAGTATTATGATAGAAGTTGAAGGAGTGGTTCCCAAGCTTCATATACGAACTCAAATATGCCTCCTGATAGAGGGTATTCTTCAGGTCAGGGTTACCCCTGTAGAGGTTCAGGGGATCAGATGTATTTGGCAGGTCCACCATATCCAACAGCGAAGCATAAAGTGTATTGAGCGAATAACTGAGATACACGCTCTTATAGTTCTTGGAGTTATCAACCAGGTTGAAATATGCCCGGCAGTCCTTGAAGTTACCGGATATGCGGGAGATGGGGATGAATACCGGATTGACCGGCTGACCGGCACCGGACGAGGCGTATCCCATGTAATCGAGATGTCTCCCCATGATATGATACTCTCCCCCGAGACCGGTTCGTATCTGCCAGTCACCGAAGAGCCGCTCCTTACTTCTGTAGTCAAACTTTGCCCTGAATTTATGGATATTGTTAAATAACTTGCTTTTGTTGGTATTGGGAAGGTCGGCTATTTCGGTGTACACATCCGGTATAACCGCCTGATTATTCTCGGCGAGTGCCTCAAAGAGATACTCCTCATTAGTCTTGCGTGTCTGCTCATGACGAAACTCGTAGGAGAAACTATAAGAGAGATACTTGCGGTTGATAAGATAACGTAACCCTCCCTTTGCATATAAGTCGTATGAGGGATAATTTATCACACTGTTCTGACGCGCCTGTGACGTCAGAGGTTGTGATACTGTCGGATTATATCCCAAATCGATCCGTTGGGAAGTCTGCGACCAACTGTGCTGACGCTCGTACTGACCCTCGATCCAGAAAGTGATGGCATCGGGTGACTTTGGAATCTTGATGGAGTTTTCGTTATAAACATGACCCATCCACGTATTGTTGCGGTTCTTGCGGATGAAGTTGTTGCGGTTTACAATCGCCTGACGTATCTCTTCGGGATTATGGCTCGAATAGAGAGCCTCAATAAGTTTGGAGTCCACGTCATAGCGCTCCTGGATGTTGGAGTTGAAGGTCACGTTCTGACTCGAATTGTTGCCAATCATCCGTGAATACGAAAAGTCGGGTTCTATGCGCAAGTAATACATCGGCTTATTATACGCGAAGCGATGAGTGGTGTTTAACCTCAGATTGTAATTGCGCGCACGGCTGATCGAGGTGCGGTACTCGTTATTACCCTGCAGGAAAGATTCGGTCAGCTGATTGGTCGTAAGAAGGTTGTCGGTGTACATGACATTGACATTACCGTTTACCTTCCAAACCTTTTTCATATCCTCGGCGGAGTAATCTAAGCCACCGTTGGCTATATTGTTTGTGCCCGGATCAGGACGCGTGTAGGCCGAGAAACCGTCGTTAGATGACGGACGCGTCGCCTCGTTAAGATTATTGACATTGGCGTATAGGGCAAGGCTTCCCAAGTTATTGAACATCATGGCGAAAAGACGACCCGTATATCTGCCGTGTGTCCCGTAACCCGCCTCGACATTACCCATGAAGCCTCCCATGTAGTCCTTCTTGAGCTTTACATCCATCACATACTCCGAGTCACCCTCGACCTCTGTGCCAAGTAAGGTACTCAACTGATTATATTTATCGTAGACCTCGATGCTTTTGACACTGTAGGCACCGATGTTCTGTTTCATGACTTCGGGATTGCCCTTAAAGAAATCCTTGCCGTTAAGGAGCAGGGACTCGACGTATTTGCCGTTTACGTAGATTTTACCACCATCCTTAATCTCCACGCCCGGAAGCTGGGCGATAAGGGCATCGAGCATAGAGCCTTCCGGAAGCTGGAAAGCGTCGGCGTTATACACGATTGTGTCCCCTTTGTTGTAGAACTTAATTTTGGTAGCCTTAACTACCACATCATCAAGATCGGTTGTCTTCCCTTCGGGCGACATGTATAGCGGGGGAAGCTCCATCTCATATTGCTTCTTACCCAATACCGACAGGTCTATAATATGGTAGAGGGGCTCATATTTCTCATGGGTTGCCTTGAGTATGTAGACAGAGATGGAGTCCGGAATTTCCACCGTAAATTTACCCATCTTAACGAATTGATATTCGGCGCCTTTACTTATGAAACCTTCATAGTCGGCTTCGGTTTCGCGTACTGTCACCGAGTCCGGAGACATGATGGCGATATGTGTCCCGGGAAGGTGGTCCGCAGTTAGTCGGTCGTATATATTACCCTTGATAGTCACGGTCCGCGCCGCGCATATCCCTATTCCGGACAAGAGTAAAATCAATGTAAGGAGGTAATGGAAATATTTATTCATCCTTTGCAATATGGTGAGTTAGTTCTACGCATAAAGACGCAGAGTTTATAAAATAGATTTAATCCGCCCGTAAAAATATAAAAAATCAGGGAGACATTCATCATATCTCCCTGATTTTACCGAGGGTTGTCTCGCTACGCTCGGGCAACCCCCGGCTACGAATGGTAAAACCCGCAAGCAGGTTTATAGCTAAACGCTATAAACTCAACACTAAAAACTCAACACTAAAAACTCAACACTAAAAACTCAACACTAAAAACTCAACACTTATTTCTTCTTCGTATTGAACTTGTAGAGCACACTGAACATTATGAAGCGGGGCAGTGTGTTTACGAAGGTCTTGGAGAAACCCTGCTCATTGTTGATAACCTGCGGTGCCGCTCCGACATTGAGGAGGTCGTGGCCTCGTACCGACAGAGTCCAGTCCGAATTGATCTTATACCATATCTGGGCAGTGAGGGTATGGTAATGGTCGCGGATAGAGCGGTCGGGGAGTCCGTACGTCTTGGTGAAAGCATACTCCACGCCTGCCTCGAAACCTAACGGGAACGTGTAGCGCACGTAGGCGTTCGGACGGATTGACTGTGTGCGGGTATTGGTAAGTGCCGAGTGTGAATACTGCATACCGTAATTCATGCCTGCCATAGCGAGCAGTTTATTCTCAATCTTATACTGGAAGTTCAGGCGTCCGGTCAAGCCGTTACCGAAGACTGTCATCTTCTTCGACGGACCCTCGACACCAATCATGTTGCCGTAGCGGTTGAAGTTGTAGCCGACATTGGCATAGAGCATGAACGCCTCATTGCTTCCAAAGTATTTGTTGGCGTAGACAGTCGTACTGCTGTTGATGACACCCGACATATTGGTGGTACGGTACTCCCTTACACCGGTTTCCGGGAAGTATGTGTAGCCACGGATGACGGCGTTGCTTGTGTATGAGGTGTTGGAGTAGAATCCTCCGGAGAGGGTTTTGGTAAATTTTGCGTATCCATTGACACCAAAATCCTGTCTGGTAGCATCCTTAAGGTCAGGATTACCTCTATACAGGTTCAAGGGGTCAGATGTGTTGGGAAGGTCAATCATGTCAAGCATGGATGCATAGACGGTATTGAGACCATACCGTATTCTGAAGTATTTGTAAGACGACGATTGATCGGTAAATTCAAGATATGCGTTTACATTCTGGAAATTACCTCTTACACGTGAGACGGGTATAAATACGGGCAGGATGTCGCCGCTGCCGTTTGCCGCGAAGCCGTTATAATCTAAATGGCGGCCTACTATGTGATACTCACCCGACAATCCGGTCTGGAACTTCCAGTCACCGGCAAATTTGGGAGTGGCATAGTCAATCTGTGCCTTCAGCTCATGCATGTTGTTAATCTGCTTGCTGCGGGAGGTGTTGGGGAGGTCGGCAATCTCGGTATAGATGTCAGGAATCAGAGCCTCCTGGTGTTCGGCAATCGACTCAAAGAGGAACTCCTCATTGGTCTTGCGTGTCTGCTCGTGACGGTACTCGTAACAGAAACTGTAGGAGAGGTTTCTGCTGTTGATGTAGTAGCGGGCAGCTCCCTTGGCATAGAAGTCGTAAGCGGGGTAGAAAAGCGTGGTATTCTGACGGGCCAGTGATGTGTTAGGCTGCGACTCGGGATTATAGTAACCCATGTCGATCAGCTGCGTAGACCGCGCCCAATCGTGCTGACGTGAGTATGCGCCCTCGATCCAAACGGTTACGGCATTTGGTGATTTAGGTATCTTCCAGTTGGTCTCGTTATAGACATGTGCTCTCCATGAATTGGAACGGTTGTTCTTGATGTAGTTATTTCGGTTCACGATCGCCTGCTTAAGATCGTCGGGGTTATCGCTTTGATACAGAGCCTCCAGAATCTTGCGGTCAAGGTCGTAACGCTCCTGTACATTTTCGTTAAACGTAGCACTGATGCTGTTATTCTTGCTGTTGGAGCGTGAGTACATGAAATCGGGGTCAATTCGCCAGTAGAAATTATCTTTCCATAAGCGGAACATGTGGTTGGTCGATAGGCGGAGGTTGTAGGTGCGGTTATTGGCTATCGAGGTTTGGTACGTATTGCCCGAGGGGATATAAGTCTCCGAAAACTGGTTCTGCTTAAGTAGGTGATCGGTATAGGATACATTGGCGTTACCACTCAGCGTCCATATCTTGCGGGGGCTCTCGACGCTGTAGTCTATACCTCCGTTGGTAAGTGTCTGGACACCGGGTGACGGCTCCATCCATACACCATATCCGTCACCCGAAGAGGGTTTGGTCATATCATTTACATTATTGACATTGCCATAGAGGGCAAGACTTGCATTGTTGGTAAAGAGCATGGCGAAGAGACGTCCCATGTATTTGCCATGAGTGCCATAACCTCCCTCGACATTGCCCATGAAGCCTGTCATGTAATCCTTCTTGAGCTTGACATCCATCACGAACTCCGAGTCACCCTGTATCTGCTCACCCATCAGGCGGCTGAGGTCGTTGTATTTGTCATACACCTCGATACTCTTGACGGTATACGCGCCGAGATTCTCACGGAGAGCCTGCTGATTACCCTTGAAGAAATCCTTGCCGTTGAGAAGCATTGACTCTACGTACTTGCCATTGACGTAAATCTTGCCGCCATCCTTTATCTCTACACCCGGGAGCTGTTCGATAAGTGCATCGAGCATCGAACCCTCGGGGAGCTGGAAAGCGTCGGCGTTATAGACCACGGTATCACCCTTGTGATAGAATTTAATCTTGGTAGCCTTGACAACGACATCATCGAGGTCAGTAGTCTTGCCCATCGGACCCATGTAGAGAGGGGGGAGTTTCATTGCAAACTCCTTCTTGCCCAAAGTTGTGAGGTCGATGTTATAGTAAAGAGGCTCGTAATTGTCCATCGTGGCTTCAAGGATATATGAGGTGATGGAGTCCTTGAGTTCGACGACGAATTTACCTGTCTTGAAATAGCGCCAGTCACCATTTTTGGTGGTGATTTCATACTCATCTGACGTTGTCTGACGGATTACTGTAGAGTCGGGGGTCATAATTTTTACCGTTGCGCCCGGCAGCCACTTGGTGGTACGACGGTCGTAGATATTACCGGTGACGGTAACGGTACGGGCGAGTGCGACCGAGAGGGGACAGATCACCATCAGCAACATTAGTGCCCATTGCAGATTTTTTTTCATTGTATTACTGGGTTAGTCAGTTGTAGTTTATGGAGAGTGGACGTATAAATCCGTTGAAGATTATGCAGGTGTGATCCTTTACTAAATACGAGGCTAAAGTTGTCGTATTATGTAATGTATACTAATAGACGTATAAATTTAGTAAAAGATTTATTTAATCCTGATTTTTTTCTATAAATTTTTACGCCCGGTTCCCCGGATTATTTACCCAATCAGTTTCATATAGCGTGCCAAGTTTGTAAGTTATTGTTAGTCAAATATATAAACTATAAGGTAATTGTCCATAATCGGACACTCCGGATATAATCGGACGCTTATATAAAAAATGAGAGGGACACCGGAAACGGTGTCCCTCTCGGATGTTACAGCCGTGCTGTAATTATTTCTTTACCTGCTCTACGATGGCTTTGAAAGCAGCGGGGTTGTTCATGGCGAGCTCGGCGAGAACCTTGCGGTTGATCTCGATACCTGCCTTGTGGATAAGACCCATGAGCTTGCTGTACGAAAGATCCTCCATGCGGGCGGCAGCGTTGATACGCTGGATCCACAATGCGCGGAAGTTACGTTTTTTAGCCTTGCGGTCGCGATAAGCGTAAGTAAGACCTTTTTCCCAAGTATTTTTAGCTACGGTCCATACGTTACGACGGCTACCATAATAACCGCGGGTGAGCTTAAGGATTTTCTTTCTTTTGGCACGTGAGGCCACGTGGTTGACTGATCTTGGCATTTCTCTTGAATTTGTGAATGTCAGCGGCGTTACTGTTTGCGCTTAGGAGCATGACATCCGGTTAATGATTAATGTTGTCTTGAAAGCGATGCGTCGTCTCTCTTTACGACTGCTAAATCTTCGGTTGCTGATTAGCAGAGGTTAAGAAGCTCACGAACTTGTTTCACGTTAGCTGATTCTACCAGAGCTGTGTGGTCGAGGTTACGTTTACGTTTTTTCGACTTCTTGGTCAGAATGTGGCTGTGATAAGCATGTTTTCTTTTAATTTTGCCTGTGCCGGTGAGGGCGAAACGTTTTTTCGCTGCGGCGTTAGTCTTTACCTTTGGCATTGTTGTGTAATTTAGTAGTTTAATGTTTACCTCGGCACTGGGTGCCTACGGTCTCTATTTTCGTTCGCGTCATTAGCGGGGCTCTCCGTTACCGGCGAGCAACACAAACTTTGCAAAGATAGCAATTATTTTTGATATAATCACTATCTTTTGCAAAATCTTTTTTATTCAGCTTTAGCCTCCTTGGGTTTATCCTTCTTTTCACCCTTGTCGCTATCCTTCTTTGCCGGTGCCTTGAGAGGGGTGAGCATGATGGTCATGCGCTTGCCCTCAAGTACGGGCATCATCTCGACTTTGCCCAGGTCCTCAAGGTCGTTGGCGAAACGTAACAGTAGCACCTCGCCCTGCTCCTTGAAGAGTATCGAGCGACCTCTGAAGAATACGTAGGCCTTGACCTTAGAGCCCTCTTTGAGGAACCCCTGGGCATGCTTGAGCTTGAAGTTGTAGTCATGATCGTCGGTCTGCGGGCCGAAACGGATCTCCTTGACAACGACCTTGGCTGCCTTGGCCTTCTGCTCCTTCTGGCGCTTCTTCTGCTGATACAGGAACTTCTGGTAGTCGAGGATGCGGCATACCGGCGGCTCGGCGTTGGGGGAGATCTCGATGAGGTCGAGCTCCATCTGCTCGGCAATGCGGAGAGCCTTGTCGATAGGATAGATACCCTGCTCGACATTATCTCCTACTAAGCGCACCTCGCGCGCGCGGATACGTTCGTTAATTACATAAGGATCGCGACTGTTACGGTCGTTACCTTTGCGGGACTGCTGTCCCGGACGCGGGCGAGGACCTCCGGCAGGACCACCGGGTGCGGGTCGACGGGGACCGCTAAATTGAGGTTTTTTCTCCATTCAGTTGTCTTTTGGTCAGACAGTTGATTTATTTGGGTTGTATCCCGTTTACCGGGTAAATATTATTTTTTGCTGCGGGATAATCCCTAAGTGTGAGAATCCCGCAGCAGTATTTTAATCACGATGAGTGGCGGCGGCTACTTCGTCGTTTACAAGCTTGGCGAAATCGGCTATCGGCATCACGGCGCTGTCGTTCTCACCATAGCGGCGTACCGACACTGCGTGATCCTCGGCCTCTTTCTCGCCGACGATGAGGAGGAACGGCATCTTCTTGAGCTGGTTGTCGCGAATCTTCTTGCCGATCTTTTCGTTGCGGTCATCGACGATAGCACGTACATCCTCTTTCTCAAGCTCTTTTGCCACCTCGTAAGCGTAGTCGTTATATT
>CAZAWP010000025.1:0-1080 GCA_964488855.1 uncultured Sangeribacter sp. | reverse complement strand
GATGGGGAGGATGACAGCCTGCTCCGGAATAAGCCAGATGGGGAGACGGCCTGCGGTGTGCTCAAGGAGTACTGCCACAAATCGCTCCATAGAGCCGAACGGTGCACGGTGGATCATTACCGGGCGGTGTTTCTGGTTATCGGCACCGGTGTACTCCAGACCGAAACGTTCGGGGAGGTTGTAATCTACCTGAATTGTACCTAACTGCCAGCGACGACCGATTGCGTCCTTGACCATGAAGTCGAGTTTGGGGCCGTAGAACGCTGCCTCTCCCTCTACCTGACGGGCTTTGAGACCCTTCTCGGCACAAGCCTCGATGATAGCCTGCTCGGCAAGGTGCCAGTTCTCGTCGCTACCGATATATTTCTCTTTATTCTTGGGGTCACGCAGTGAGATTTGTGCCTCGTAGTTCTTGAAGTCAAGAGCCTTGAAGATATAAAGGATAATATCCATAACTTTGAGGAATTCATCCTTGATCTGCTCGGGAGCGCAGTAGATGTGTGCATCATCCTGAGTAAATCCGCGCACACGTGTCAGACCGTGGAGCTCGCCGCTCTGCTCGTAACGGTAGACGGTACCGAACTCTGCAAAACGCAGCGGGAGATCACGGTAGCTGCGGGGATAGGTCTTGTATATCTCGCAGTGGTGAGGACAGTTCATCGGCTTGAGCATGTACTCCTCACCCTCCTCGGGGGTATGGATAGGCTGGAATGAGTCTTTGCCATACTTAGCCCAGTGACCCGAAGTCACGTAGAGGTTCTTGTTACCGATATGCGGGGTGATTACCTGGAGGTAACCATATTCTTTCTGAATCTTACGGAGGAACTGCTCAAGACGGTCGCGGAGAGCGGCGCCTTTGGGGAGCCAGAGGGGGAGACCCGCGCCGACTGTCGGGGAGAAAGCAAAGAGCTCCATCTCCTTACCTAACTTGCGGTGGTCGCGCTTCTTAGCCTCCTCAAGGAGAGCCAGGTACTCATCGAGCATCTTCTTCTTGGGGAAGGTGATACCGTATACACGCACCAACTGGTTGCGTTTCTCATCACCACGCCAGTAAGCACCGGCGAGAGATAAAATCTTGGC
>CAZAWP010000024.1:9083-18968 GCA_964488855.1 uncultured Sangeribacter sp. | reverse complement strand
CCTGTCTGCAATGCGTCTACCATCGAGACCTCAATGGGCAAGTAGAAGGTAAACGGTTTCAGTTTAGAGGGGAAGTATGGATTATACGCCAATCTTACGGCATCTTTCTCGGTGGTGACGATAAGTTTGCGCTCTCCTGAAAGGTTGTCAAACTTGGACTGTAGTTGCCCGAGGTCATCGCGTGTAAAGTTGTGATGATCGGGGAAATGCCAAACCTTAACCTTTACGGAATAGTTCTTGAAGAACCGGACGAACTGACGCGGGTTTGCAATGCCGGTAACCAGCAGCACGGTATCGGCTTTTGTCAGCGCCCCCAAGGTCACGTAATAGGGCTTATCCTCGGGAAAGACCGGCAACAACCCTCCATACGAGTATGTTGAGAAATAAAGTTTCTGATACGGCATCAGGTCCAGGTGCTTTTTGACCAAGCGGAAATCTATCGGGGCAAGTGTCGCGGGACACTTGGTGACGATCATCATGTCGGCACGGTTTAGCTGGTGCATATTCTCACGCAGACGTCCGTACGGGAGCAAATGGTCTTCGTAGACCGGGCGCGAATAATCCATCAGCACCACCGACACTTTGGGCTTGACATAGCGATGTTGGAAAGCATCATCGAGTACGATCAGCTGAATCTCGGGATACTGCTTGAGGAGTTCACGGATACCCTTGCGGCGGTTCTCGCAGACAGCCACCTTTACCTTCATACCATATTTTTGGTAAATCTGAAGGGGTTCGTCGCCTACACTATCGGGTGTGGAGTTGGAGTTTGCCAGCAGGAACCCGCGCGTCTTGCGCTTGTACCCTCGGCTCAGCACAGCTATATTATAACGTAGTGCCAACTGCGATATAATATACTCCACATGCGGGGTCTTGCCGGTACCGCCGACCGTGATATTGCCCACGCAAACGATAGGCACCTCATACTCCTCCTGTGGCAGGACACCATGATCAAACATCCAGTTACGCATACCCGTCACGCCGTCGTAAATATACGACAGCGGTTTGAGTATGGCTCGTAATATGGATTCTATCTTCTTACCCATCGTAGGTGATTATAATATCAGATTATAATATCAGAAATGTATGAGATATTCGACGGCGCGTGCCTGCACGGGATTCTGATTAAGCATGCGCAGACAGTAGAGTTCGACAAAGCGACTGAAACGGTCACTCTGTGACACCTCACCGAATGCCTCTGTTACTGCGGCATTAATGCGGATCATATCCCAGATGCTCGGTTCGAACTCCGGATAATATGCTACGTCATAATCATCCTTGATTTCAGCTTTGGCTGCTACCCACTCGACGGCATCTTCAAGATTACCTATCTTATTGACGAGACCAATCTTGACGGCTGTCTGAGCATCCCATACGCGACCCTCGGCGATTTTCTTGACAGCCTCAACACTCATATTGCGACCCTTGGCGACGCGGGTTACGAAATCGGTATATGTACGGTCTACATATTTCTGCATTATGGCGAGCTGGTCGGGAGTCATCGCTTTGTAGATGCCGGGGAACTGTGCCTGCGGATTGGTGGCGACCATTTCAAGATTCACTCCAATCTTCTCAGTAAGTTTCTCGACGTTGGGGATAAGTCCAAACACTCCGATAGAACCGGTGAGGGTCAGTGGATTTGCAAAAATGTAATCGGCGCCAGCCGAAATCCAGTAACCTCCCGATGCTGCATAATCACCCATCGACACTGCCAGGGGTTTCCCTTTTGACTTAAAGTAGTCAAGCGCCTCCCCTATCTGTTCGCTGCCGTATGCCGAACCGCCTGGAGAATTAACGCGGAGCACAAGACCTTTGACATCTTCATCGTCGGCGAGCTTGACAATCTCGGGTACCATTGTCTCGAAATTGATACCGCGCGACGAACCGTCTTCGATAGCACCTGTAGCGTATAATACGGCAACCTGATTCTTGCTCTTATATGCCGCAGCCCATGGAGTCTGGCTAAGAAGGGTTTCCTCGGTAATGATATTAAGTTTATCCGCCTCCTCATCTACGAGGTCGCCTAAGATTGTATTGATGTTGCGTCCGTAAACGGCACGGTCGACGATTCCCTGTTTCTTAAGAGAAGCGGCAGATGCGTATGAAGCACCTGTATTTACCAATTCGTTGATTTTATCAGCAGTGAGAGTTTTGCGTTGGTCGCAGATGCTGTTGAGGATATATGTCCAGTCATTGTTGAGCAGAGTGTCGAGCTGATGACGCGCCGGCTCGCTCATGTGCTCGAGGATATAGGGTTCGACTGCCGATTTAAATGTACCTACCTTGACAACCTGAAATGAAACTCCCAATTTGTCGAAGAGATCTTTATAGTACATCACGCCTGAGGCAAGTCCGTTCATCTGTACCGAGCCACCCGGATTCAGGAAGACACTGTCCGCAGCCGTTGCCACGAAGTAAGAACCCATCGAGTATGAATCAGAATAGGCAATTACCGGCTTACCGCTTTTCTTGAAATCTATAATGGCATTGCGAAGTGCATCAAGAGTGGCGAGTCCGGCTGCCGGCGCTCCGCATTCGAGATAAAGGGCAGAGATATTTTTATTATCAGCTGCCTCCTCAAGAGCCTTGACAAGACGGTTAAGCGATGTTGTCTGCTGCTTGCCCATGTTAAGGAACATTGAGAAGTCCGGTGCCATGGACTCATCGGTCTCGGTGATGACACCATCGACCTCAATCTTAAAGACTGAATGTTTCTTGACACTTGGTGCCTCGGATTTTCCGGGGATGCGTGCAGCCACTCCGATAATCAGAAGGACCGCAGCAAAACCTCCCAGAAACAGGGCTATCCATGTTCCGACAAACGACGAGAGAGCATTTAATATAAATCTTTTCAGCATTGTCTTTACTACTGATATTTGAATTAATAATTACATCGAAGCCATGATATCCTTGAGCTTCTGAGCGAGAACCTCAGCCTCCTCCATAGTCGGAGCCTCACTGTAGATACGGATTATAGGCTCGGTATTGGATTTACGCAGATGAACCCAACTGTTATCGAAGTCTATCTTAACGCCGTCTATATCTGTGATACGCTCGTTGGCAAAGCGTTTCTTGACGGCTTCAAGAATAGCATCTACGTTTATATCGGGAGTAAGTTCGATTTTGTTCTTTGCAATGGCATATTGAGGTAAAGCAGCCTTTATTTCACTGACCTTTTTACCTTTCTTTGCCATCATTGTAAGGAAGAGCGCCACTCCGACCAGAGCATCGCGACCGTAATGGAGTTCGGGGTATATCACACCTCCGTTACCCTCACCACCTATAATGGCGCCGGTCTCTTTCATCTTGGTAACAACATTTACCTCACCGACAGCGGCAGCGGTGTAAACGCATCCATGCGCCTCTGTAACATCGCGCAAGCCTCGTGAGCTGCTCAAGTTTGATACCGTGGCACCGGGCGTATGATCAAGGACATAGTCTGCAATCGCGATAAGAGTGTTCTCTTCGATAAACATTTCACCGTCCTCCATCACTATTGCCAAGCGGTCTACATCAGGATCGACCACAAAACCTACATCCGCCTTCGATTCACGCATCAGTGTCGAAATCTGAGTAAGATTTTGCGGGATAGGCTCGGGAGTATGAGCAAATTTACCATTAGCCTCGCAGTTGAGTTCTATTATATTTTTCACTCCCAATGCCTTGAGAAGCTGAGGTATAATCACACCGCCGACAGAGTTGATACCATCGACTGCAACAGTAAAATCAGCTTTTGCAATTGCCTCCGCATCAACCAGGGGAAGATTGAGTACCATGTCTATATGACGTGCGCCCCATGTCTGATTTTTGTAAACTTTACCAAGGTCAAGGACATCGGCAAATGTGAAATCCTCCTCGTCGGCACGACGGATAACTTCCTTACCCTGTGCGTCTGAGAGAAATTCTCCGGAGGCATCGAGCAACTTCAGCGCATTCCACTGCACGGGATTATGCGATGCTGTGATGATGATACCGCCGTCAGCTTGTTCGCCGACTACAGCCAATTCGGTTGTGGGGGTAGAAGCCTTACCAATGTTGATAACATCGAAACCCATAGCCATGAGAGTACCGCAAACGAGATGATCCACCATCTTTCCGGACAGACGTGCGTCGCGACCCACCACAATCTTGTTAGTTTTCTTGGTGCTGTTGTCACGTATGAATGCCGCGTATGCAGCCGTAAATTTTACTATATCTACACCGCTGAGACCCTCACCGGTCTTACCACCGATGGTGCCGCGGATTCCTGAAATCGATTTTATTAATGACATATTGGATGTTTGGTTTTTAATGTTTAGTTTTTAGTGTTTAGTATTTGGTGTATAGTGTTAAGTGTTTCGCGTTAATGTTTAGTGTTAAGTTTATTTTTAATTTCCTATTTATTGACTTGCAGCCAGCTAAATACTCTACACTAAAAACTTACTCAAAACTAAACACTAAATACTAAAAACTCTCTTAATATATTGCCTTGAAATACCGGATACGGTATACGTACGGTATGCAGGACGAACCATCTGTGGTGAAACCTTCGGCAGACTTTATGACGAGGTAAACCTCGCAGTCGTAGCCGAGATAGTCAAGGGGTACCTGAATCCCTTTGCCGAACCGTGTTGTTGAGGTCAGGGAAGTATTACCTAATATCAGACTTGTCGAACCCAATGGTGAATTCATATCATCGGCATTACCGGACCACAGTGCTGTCGAGCCTGCATATAGCAGATTTATATTTTGACGCATAAAGCGGAAATATACCTTATCACCCATTTCAGGACGGTCATTCATGTCTCCCTTTGAGATTACTTTCATGTAGACATTACCGTCATCATCCATTTTATAGTACGGTGCATCCTCCCCGATTATAAATTCGGAATCGGCAGGGATTTTAAGCTCCACACGGTTGTTGGAGAGATACCAGTTCACGGCATGTTCCTCGTCGCGCAACATATCGGAATAGCTCTTGTCATCATTACATGACGCCAATGCCATCAGCATCAGCGCTGCCACGGCGAATATTAATTTATGGAAGATATTCATCTTAATTTATTAGTGTTAAGTCTTCTATCAATTTCGTTTCAGCTAATAGGCTCCAACTTCGTCGGGAGATACGAATCATAGTTCACGAGTTCCTCTTTAACCATACGTATACAATCTTCGAGAGAACCGTAAAACTCCGCTCCCGCTGCATTGAGGTGCCCACCACCGTTAAATTTCTTACAGAGCTCGGAAACCGGATAATCTCCTAAGCTGCGTGCAGAGATCTTGATACAGTCGCTATCCTCACGAAGGAAAATGGAGGCATATATACCGCGAATGTCAAGGGGTGTATTGACAAGACCCTCAGTGTCGCCCCTGACATAGTTATGGGCTTCGAGATCGGCATGAGTCAAGGCAATCAGAGCCACGCGATGGTCACGTAATATCTCCATCCGCTCTGCAACCGCAAATGCCTTGAGGCGCAAACTGTCGAGACTGACCGCCTTTACCGCCTCGCGGATAATTCGCTCCTTATCCACACCTTTCTCCATGAGGTGACCCAGAATCTCATATATCTCCGGGTCGTTGCTGTTTACCGTAAAATTCTGAGTATCTGTAATCAGTCCCGTCAATAAGCAGGTAGCACCTTTAGTATCGAGCAACGGGTAATAACCGCAAGCTGCTATCAGGCGGAACACCAGTTCGCAGGTCGATGACATCTCCGGAAAGGAGAATGTCACATCACAATCGAGTTTGGGATCGAGATGATGATCTATAAGTACTCTCTTTGCCTTTGCATTCATGACCATATCCCCAAGGTTGCCTATCCGTCCTATCTCGTTGAAATCACACCCTATGATAAGATCTGCGTCACCGATCAAGCGGGCACAATAGGGATCATGGCGCGAGCATACTGCTATCTCGTTAAAGCCGGGCAGGAAACTGAGGTTGCGCGGAGGCATATCCGGCACTACAACCGTGGCATCCTTACCCATCGACCGCAGAACCTGACACAGGCCCAACGTCGAACCGATTGCATCGCCGTCAGGATGCTGATGGCAGCACAGCACAATCCGGGTGGACTCGGCTATCAGATTTTCAAATTTTTTAAGATCCTCGCGGTTAAATATATTATTCATTAACTGATTTCAGAATTTAGTCTGAGATGTCCTAAATCTTATCCATTATTATATACAGATATAAAAATCTATATTGCAATAATTTATAATTCACTTATACACTCAGCGAAAATCTAAGTGTTTCCAAAACAGACATCACATATTATTTCAAAAACAAAGATAATAATTAATACTCAATACGCAAACCCCTAATTTAACAGCTGATTTTTGATTATCACAATTTTTGATATGTCTTAACGTGTACGGTGGTCAATTTTAATCGTTTTTTTGTATTTTTGTATTCCGCGACCGAGCGTATAACCTATTTACGCGGAGGCATACGATTATATAATATTTTAGAAATAGTTATGAATCAACATACCCGACAAGAAAAGATGGAGGCGTTTGGAGCCTTTCTGGACGTCCTCGACACTCTGAGGGTCAAGTGTCCCTGGGATGCAAAACAAACCAACGAGTCTTTGCGTCCCAACACTGTCGAAGAGGTCTACGAACTGACTGACGCTTTGATGAGTGAGGATGTAGACAATATTCGCAAGGAACTCGGGGATGTCCTGTTGCATATCGCCTTTTACTCCAAGATAGCTGAAGAGAAAGATCAGTTTGACATTGCCGATGTGTGTAAGTCGCTGACCGACAAACTCATTTTCCGTCATCCACACATCTATGGTGATGTAAAGGCAGATTCTGCCGAAAAGGTATCGCAGAACTGGGAGGAGATCAAGCTCCGTGAAAAGGGCGGAAACAAGACCGTGCTTGCCGGCGTACCCGCCGCTCTCCCCGCCCTCATCAAGGCGAACCGTATCCAGGAGAAAGCCCGTAATGTCGGCTTCGACTGGGAAACTCCCTCGCAGGTGTGGGATAAGGTTAAGGAAGAAATCAGCGAAGTTGAGGCTGAAATCAAGAGTGGTTCCGCCGAGGATATTGAAAACGAGTTTGGTGACCTCCTTTTCTCTGTAATCAATGCCGCTCGTCTCTATGGTGTAAACCCCGAAAATGCTCTCGAACGAACCAACCGCAAGTTTATCAAGCGTTTCAATTACCTCGAGAGTAAAGCGCGCGAGCAGGGTAAATCCCTCAAGGAGATGACCCTTGCCGAAATGGACGAAATTTGGAACGAAGCTAAAAAATTATAAGCTGTTGATACTCTGCATTACAGAAAAGCCAACCGTCGCCACCGATATTGCAAAAATATTGGGTGCATCGTCACGTCATAACGGATATTACGAAGGTAACGGCTATTGGGTTACATGGACGTTCGGACATCTCTGCGAACTCAAGGAGCCGGCGGACTACCGTCCGGATTGGACCCGGTGGTCTTTGGCGGCATTACCCATGATACCTGCCCGCTTCGGTATCAAACTTAAGGATCAAAAGAGTATTCAGGATCAGTTTGAGGTAATCCGCACACTTATCAGCAAATGCGACGAGGTAATCAACTGCGGTGATGCCGGTCAAGAGGGTGAACTTATCCAGCGTTGGGTAATGCAGAAGGCTGAGTGCGGGAAGCCGGTAAAACGGTTATGGATTTCTTCGCTGACCGACGAAGCGATTCGTGAGGGATTCAAACATCTCAAACCCCAGGAGGATCTGCATTCTTTATATACTGCCGGACTCTGCCGCGCTATCGGCGACTGGCTCCTCGGCATTAACGCAACTCGCTTATATACACTCAAATACCGTCCGCGCCGAAGCGGTGATTCATTCTCTCAGCCTCTCTCTATCGGTCGTGTGCAGACTCCGACTTTGGCACTTGTCGTCAATCGCCAGCGTGAGATCGAGAACTTTGTGCCCACTGTTACGTGGGAGGTCAAGACACGATACCGCGACGTGCTTTTTAGTGCTTCCAAAAGTTTCAAGACTGAGGAGAGTGGAGCACCTTTCATTGAGCAATTGCGTCAGCACCCTTTTGTTGTCTCTGATATTTCTAAGAAAAAAGGTAAGGAAGCGCCTCCTCGCCTATTCGACCTCACGTCACTGCAGGTGGAGTGTAACAAAAAATTCGGAATGAGTGCCGACCTCACCCTCCGAACTATTCAGTCTTTATATGAGAAGAAGGTGGCAACTTATCCACGCGTAGATACTACATATCTTACCGATGACATCTACCCCAAATGTGGCCCGATTCTCAATTCCTTGACACAATATAAACCTTTACTCGACAATCTGCGTGGCAAGAAGTTGCGCAAGAGTTCCAAGGTATTCGATAATTCCAAGGTCACTGACCACCATGCCATTATTCCTACCGGTCAATCTCTTCCCCAATCACTTACAGATGAAGAGAGGAAGGTCTTTGATTTGATAGCCAAGCGTTTTATCTCCGTATTTTATCCTGATTGCAGCTTTGAGCAGACTGTAGTAAAGGGTACGGTTGATAAAACTGTTTTCAAAGCTACCGGCAAGGTCATCACAGACCCCGGATGGCGTACTGTATACGAGTCGGGGCAGAAGAAAAAGAGCGCGGACGGTGATACGGATGCTAATGATGACGAGGATTCCAAAGACAAGATTTTACCTGAATTTACTGTCGGCGAATCCGGCGAGCATTTTCCTTTACTTTCTAAAAAGACCACCACTCCTCCCAAATATTACACCGAAGGTACGCTTCTCAAGGCTATGGAAACTGCCGGTGCCGGTATCGAGGATGAGGATCTGCGCGAAGCTCTCAAAGCCAACGGTATCGGGCGCCCATCTACTCGTGCCGCTATCATCGAGACTCTTTTCAAGCGCGGGTATATAGTACGCGAACGAAAATCGTTGCGTGCGACCCAGTCCGGAATGGATCTTATTGACTTGATCAAGGAGGATTTACTTAAAAGTGCCAAATTGACGGGCATTTGGGAGAAACGTCTGCGTGAGATAGAGGCCGGCACTTACAATGCCCAACTCTTTATCAACCAGATGAAGCAGATGATTACAGACATTACCCGTTCAGTAATCCAGGATACTTCCGACCGTGTCATCGCCGTGCAATAATCCACCTACTCTCTTTTCTCATCTTCTTGAATCTTTGTTCATGAATATCTCCTTATAATCATAATTCATGATTCTTTCTTATCACAGCACTCGTGGTTACCGCCGGTTTGGGTTTTACTTTTGCGCAGTCTGTCGTGCTCCTTTTTCTTCTCAGGGGCACAATGATCCGATAGAGAGCAACCGCAGCAACTACCTCTGCGATCGCTATCTTTCTTAAACACCAATTTATAGATCAGACGTGCTATGATTGCCCCCAAGATTACAAATACTATTATATACTGTATAGTTTCACTCATACTATTTTAAATTACTCTTTTCGATTGCGTGTATGCCTCATCAGCTGCCAGGAATTGATGATATTCTGCCATGCGATATAAGCTGCCGGTGCCACTGAAGCTATCTGACTCATGTATGTCAGTGCCATCCATACTGCCAAGACGGTATTCTTCTGACCCAACGATTGTCCCGCTGACACTGCATCGCCCCATTTACCACCTAATTTCCTGCCTACATAGAACTGCAGTACACATACTCCCAATGCTCCGAAGACAAGCAAGATGAAATTCAATAACTCGCTGTCTCTCCAGTTGTTGATCGTCGAACTCACACATGTTCCCACGATAATAAACAGCGAGACCGCCCACATGTAGAACGACAATTGCTGGTGACCGTTTATGTATCGGTGAACCGACGGCACTGCCGATTTAAGTAATCGGGCTATAATGAGCGGTCCCAAGAGGAGTGGTAACACTTTCCGGCATATTATAAGTGTCGAACTCCATATCCCTATATCCGAATG
>CAZAWP010000024.1:5768-8983 GCA_964488855.1 uncultured Sangeribacter sp. | reverse complement strand
AATATAAAATGATGCCGGCTCGGGCGTATATGCTTGAAGTCAAGTTTGCAGTAGGTGATAAGGAGCATCAGAAAAAGCAGGTATGGAGATAGAAACTCCAGATAACCCATCCACTTATACAATGCCGCCCCTCCTATCATGGCGATAGGAAGCATCGCCGTCTTTAACTGCTGCCGTTGCATAATCAGATAGCCGCAATAATTTTTATGAGAGAATCAAAGGTCTTCATCGGTGCCTCGGTCCAGAAGTTTTCATACTGGCTGACATTACGACCGCTACCCGGCATATCGCTGACTACACGGATTATGGCAAAGGGCTTATTTGCCAGCACACAGGCATGGGCGATAGCAGCTGACTCCATGTCACAGGCAAGTGCCTGCGGGAACTCTCTCTTAATATCCTCTACCTCCTCGGGCGTATGGATAAATTTATCACCGCTGCATATCAGACCGATATTCCAACCCTCGTTATTTGCGGTATTGAGTTCGGTTGCCTTATCTACTATAACGGCATCGGGATAAATGTACTTGCCGAAGCCGTCGGCTGCCCCGTACTCTGTACCGGGTCCGCACCATACATCGTGATATGCCACTTTATCGGCGATCAGGACGGCGCCGATTGGCATGATCGGGTCTGCTCCTCCCGCTACGCCCGTATTTACCACTATATCCGGATTAAAGGTATCTATCAGGCGGGTGGTATTGATGGCGGCATTAACCTTGCCGATACCGCATTTCGCTATCACCACTTCATGGCAGCCCAAGTTACCGGTATAAACTGTTGTCTTCCCTATTATTTCCTCTTGATGGTCACCAAGGCGGTCAAGCAGCAGATTAAGCTCCTTATCCATGGCGCACAGTATCAGTATTTTCATATATGGCTTCTTAATTTTTATTATCCAACTTGTGCTTTTATTGTACAAAAATAATTAAATTTGTTGAAACTTCTTGTAAAAGCGCCCGGGAAGGGTCTCTACCCTCCGTGCAACCATGGAAAAACTATGAAAATTGTAAAGATCTGGAATGACGACCCTTCCGATCGGCAGCTCAATGAGATTGCCGCCATGCTCGAAGACGGTCAGACGGTAATATATCCTACCGATACTCTCTATGCAATCGGTTGTGATGCCACTAATCCCAAGGCAGTCGAGAAAATCTGTAAACTTAAGGGTATAAACCCTGATAAGACAAATCTCTCGATTATATGCAGCAATATCTCTATGATAGCCGACTATGCCCGTATCGGTGACCGCAGTTTCGCACTCCTCAAGGAGTATACCCCCGGTCCCTATACTTTCCTCCTCAAGGCTAACTCGACGCTACCCAAGGCATTCAAGGGGCGCAAGACTGTGGGCGTGCGCATCCCTTCCTCCGATACTATCCGTTTGATAGCCGAGAAGTTGGGTAAACCTATCCTCACCACTTCAATCGAATTTGACGACGATGACTATGCCATCAACCCCGGACTTATAGCCGAGAATTATAATGACAGGGTGGATATTTTCATAGAGGGTCCCGACGGTTTGACAGAGCCCTCGACAATTATTGACTGCACCGAGTCTGATCCGGTTCTCGTCCGTCAGGGCAAAGGCGTGATAGACCTGGATTGAATTTATTGCTCAAAATAGCAATTATTGTTGTTAATTTGAGCAATAATGGTTATATTTGGGTAATCCAAACTGAAAACAAGAAATTAAACCTATAAATTTAGATAACATGTCAAAAGTAACAGTAGTAGGCGCCGGTAACGTAGGTGCTACCGCAGCCAATGTAATGGCTCTCCGCGAGATCGCAGACGAGGTTGTAATGATTGATATCAAAGAGGGTGTATCCGAGGGTAAGGCAATGGATATGATGCAGACAGCCAACCTCCTCGATATGAACACTCGCATCTGCGGTGTGACCAATGACTATGAGGCTACTAAAGATAGCGACGTAGTGGTTATCACTTCAGGTATACCTCGTAAGCCCGGTATGACCCGTGAGGAGCTCATCGGCGTTAATGCAGGTATTGTTAAGCAGGTTACCGAGAGCGTTCTCAAATACAGCCCCAATGCTGTTATCGTTTGTGTATCAAACCCCATGGACACTATGACTTACCTTATCCACAAGGTATCAGGTCTCCCCAAAAACCGTATCATCGGTATGGGTGGTGCACTCGACAGCAGCCGTTTCAAATATTATCTCTCAAAAGCTCTCAAAGCTAACCCCAACGAGGTTGAGGGCTTTGTAATCGGTGGTCACGGTGACACTACCATGATTCCGATGAAGCGTTTCGCCACTCTCCGCGGTATACCCGTAAGCACAATGCTTGACGCCGAGACTCTCGACAAGGTAGCTGCCGACACTATGGTGGGTGGTGCTACACTTACCAAACTTCTCGGTACTTCTGCTTGGTATGCTCCCGGCGCTGCTACTGCTGAGGTTGTCGAGGCTGTTATCCACGATCAGGATGCCATCATCCCCTGTTCTGCACTCCTCGAGGGCGAGTACGGCGAGAGCGACATCTGCATCGGCGTACCCTGTGTACTCGGCAAGGGCGGTATCAAGAAGATCATGGAGATCGAGCTCAACGATGAGGAGAAAGAACTCTTCAAGAAGAGCGCAGCTGCCGTCCGTAAGACCAACGAGGCACTCCCCTGCTAATCCCCATAAAACCTCCTATAAAAACAAGAGTGTGTCGATTTCCGGCACACTCTTACTTTTTTATTTACTGTTTTATCTTTTTTATTTACTGTTTTATCTTGCTTTCCAATTACCCTCATACCGATTCCCTATAATAGATTGATTATCTATAAGGGGAAAAAGGTTATACGTAAGGTTATGGTTTATTAAGGACTGTTGGAATTAACCTTGCCACACAAAGAAAGTGACTATAAAGGCAACTATGCCGATTATCAGACACCAGAAAGCGATACGGTTCAGAGTGTTAGCTGCGTACGGTGAAGTTTTACCTACTATAAATGTCATTAAGCGACAAAACACCGCCATGAAAACAAAAAAGATGTCTATATAAGACCACCATGGCATGTGCATGCTAATATTTATCACCAGACACGCAATCACCAACACCAAACCCAATATTGTCACCACCTTCCCTCTCATAAACCTCTATATCTAATTTCTTATAACTACTATTTATTACTGATTGCTAATTTGCCAATTACTAATTTGCTAATTACTAATTTGCTAATTACTAATTACTAATTACTAATT
>CAZAWP010000024.1:3449-5668 GCA_964488855.1 uncultured Sangeribacter sp. | reverse complement strand
CCTACCGGGAGAGCCGACAGATCCAGCGATACACTCGAAGCACCTTTGCTCTTTCGTGACAGCACCCTTGACCCGTCAAGAGAGTAGACATTGATATGCGTCACATCAGCCGGATACGCAATCTGCAAGTGACCACCACCGACATACTCTATCACCGGTTCACTCGGGTTAAGGATTTCGTCAAGCATAGCCTGCCGCTCTGCTTGCTCCTGCTCGATCTCGCGCAGGAAAGACTCATAGAAGCTAAACGGCACTTCCTCTGCATCATCATTAACAATGTCATCAACAGTGATTCCATCCGCCGAATAAGGATTACGCACCGGATTCTCAACAGCCATCGGCATGAAGATAGATGCGTTGAGGCGGTCAAGTGTCTCTAAGTCCTCCCTTGATTCCACTGTAAGTTTCTGATACTCCGGAGTGATATAGGGGCGTGTAAGCACATTATGGATTGTAGTGCGCATATCTCGCCATGCCTCAACCGCACGAGCCGGATAACGGCTGTCGTAACGCACCATCTCTATCTCCTCGGCATAATCCTTAAGAGTCTTGCGTACCTCATCCGACATCTTCTCATAGTCGAAATTGCGCGAAGTACTGTATGCCAATATAGGAAAAGCTTTATTCTCCGCCGAAACTATCACATATCCCCCCTTGGGGTGATTATATATGTAGAACGGCACGAAAAGACGGTTGGTGGTCAGCTGTCGCCCATTCCAATGCAACTTGGGGGGCGCCACAACTTCTCCATACGCTGCATTGAAGAATGTCTGCGCAATCTTCGATGCCTCCTTTTGAGACACAGTCTCGGCTTGTGCCGATATACCCATGAGGATAATGGCACAAGCCGAGATTAATATTTTATATATTTTCTTAAGCACAGTAATCGGTTGTTAGCCGGAAATTTCCGGACGTTATGGTATCAACATTTGTAAGCATTTATATTAAGCGATGTATTAATTTTAGTTATACCTATAGCTTAAAAATATCTTACAATCTTAGTATAATAATATAACGTCGGAAACCGGTTTTTTATTCCTCGGCGGCAAGGATTTCTGACTCCTCGACCTCGGGTGTGTCGGCAGTCATGTTGGGTAACTCAAGACCGAGGTGTTTCTTCTTATCCACTATCTTGAGATAGAGTCCGATCAGTAACGCGGCGACTCCGAGACATGCCAACATCACAAGTGCCCAGGTATAGTTATAGCTGACAGATGCAACCTCGGGGGTCATGGTGCCGGCTGCTACCTCTGCCTCGATGTCGGTGTTGGTCGACGTCAGCACTTTACCGATCAACATCGGGAAGAGCCACAGACCGATGTTCTGAATCCAGAAGATCAGGGCGTATGCCGAACCGATAATCTTGGCATCTACAAGTTTAGGTACTGAGGGCCACAGCGATGCGGGAACCAAAGAGAAACTTGCTCCGAGTACCAGGATTGTTACGTATGCCACTATAACGCCGCCTACTGCATTCCCCTTAAATAGAGGAAGTATGAAGGCAAATGTGAGGTGACACGCTATAAGGAGCAACGAACCCAAAACAAGCATCGACGCTGCCTTGCCTTTGTGATCCACGAATTTACCGAGAATCGGGGTAATGCCCACGGCGAGAAGGGGGAAGACCGCGAAGATCGCTCCCGCACTTTGTTTCTCATAACCCATCCAGCAGTAAACAATCAGTGAAATGATTGAGGCACCGAAAAGCATCATCTTGGCTTTCTGAGATTTGGCGAAGTTGCCAAAGAATGCTGTAGCCGCTACTACAAGCATTATTGCATACTGGATATATGTAACGGCGTCGGTATTCCAGAACGAATCTTCAGCCAAGGCGTTAAACTCGATGTTACACTGGAGCATATTTACCGCATATTTCTGGAAGGGGAAGATTGCCGAGTAATAGAGCACGCACAGGAGTGCCACCAACCAGAAACCGAGGCTCGAAAGAATCTTGCCTATATCCGAAATCTTGAACGGATCATCTTTCTCCTCTCCCTCTCCGGTCTGAGCATCAAGTTTCTGATCCATAAAGAAATAGACGATAAACATGATCAGGGCGATCATGAGCAGCACTACACCGAATGCTACCGAACGGCTTACGTTGATTGTACCCCCCATCTCGGCGAACATCGGGGAGAAGATCATACAGGTTGCCACACCCAAACGCGCCAATGCCATCTCCGAACCCATTGCGAGTGCCACCTCCCGACCTTTGAACC
>CAZAWP010000024.1:0-3439 GCA_964488855.1 uncultured Sangeribacter sp. | reverse complement strand
AATACCAGCCATCTCGACACCGCAACCGAAGAGCATGAAGCCCACCGCCGAAAGTTTTGCCGAGGCCGGCATACCTTTATAGAAAGGTGAGATTCCTAATTGGTCGAAAACCGGTATATAATTAAGGTGATTGTTAAACCATGTCTGGAGGCTGCTTCCCTCAAACATATCGGTCAGGGCATACCAGTTGATAGTTGCGCCAACAAGCATTACCGTTCCCGATAATACAGCGGTGAAGCGTACTCCCATCTTGTCGAGGATGATACCGGCAAAGATGAGGAAGAATATGAATACGTTGAGGAATGTCTCGGATCCCTGCATCGTACCGAACGCAGTTGAATCCCACCCTTTAGTGGACTGCAGCAGATCCTTGATAGGAGACAGTACATCCATAAAGATGTACGAACAGAACATTGCGAACGCCAGTAATCCCAAGGCTGTCCACCGTGCCCAACTCTTGTCACGAAGAGTCCCGGTAGCCGCCACGACTCCGGCTGTACTATTTTCACTCATATTAAGTTAGTTTATTTCGATTAAGTCAGTTTTTTATTTGATTAGTCAGTGTATATTGGATTATGGCTACAAAAATAGAGAATTTGTTTGTATTTAACAAACAAATTCTCTATTGTGACATGAAATACCTTTCAATATTTAACCTGAACGGTATTTCCGTTTATCCTTGACAATCTTTTACAAGATGCCGTATATGTGTATCAGATTTCGTAACCGTGCTCAAGAAGCAGTGTCATCGACGGACGGTCACAAACCTCAGCGGGACCGAAGTACTGGATAGGACCGGGATACTGATAAAGGGTATTGAGTGCGAGTGTCTCGCGCATAGAAGCATACTTGAGATAGGGACGACCGTTAAGGTTCACAAGTGCCTTCTGGATTACGGGCTTCATCTCACCGTGACGACGCTCCATGTTCATCATCATGGTGATAGGAATACCGCCGGCGATCCAGTTCTCGGGTTTCTCGCACAGGTTCCGTACGCTCGACATGTAACCGGTCAGGCCGGAGTTGATGAGCATCGCTGCGTTGTAACCGAGTGCGTATGTATAGTCAGCATCGAAGTTGGTAGGATCCGCGCAACGACCCTCGTAGCCGAAGAAGTGGTGCTGTGCAGCGAACTTGCCACTGTACTGACCCTCTTCTGCCATCTCGTTGAGACGTTTTGCTACCATGTCGCTCAGGAGGCTCTCTGTCTCGATGAGTGAAACCTGCACGTTGCCGTGTGAGTCGCGGTCGAGGCTGAGCTGAAGGGCAATATGCTTGGGAAGCGACTTGTAGAGAGCTGCATTATCTGCATCGAGAAGTGAATGAATCTTGTTGAGCTTCTCATCCTCGGTGAGACCCTCGAGTTCGTCGGCATGGTGTACGAGTACCTCGTTGAGCTCGCTGATAAGTTTCTTCATTGAGGGGATGAACTCGATAAGACCCTCGGGGATGAGGACTGTACCGAAGTTCCAGCCTAATTTGGCGCGCTCGGCGATCATGTAGCAGAGAGAGCTGACGATGTTGTCGAGTGTCATGCGTTTTGCCTGAACTTCCTCAGAGATGATGCAGTAGTTGGGCTGTGTCTCAAGAGCGCACTCGAGGGCGATGTGAGATGCCGAACGACCCATCAGCTTGATGAAGTGATAATATTTCTTGGCTGAGTTACAGTCGCGCTGGATGTTGCCGATAACCTCAGAGTAAACCTTGCAAGCGGTGTCGAAACCGAAAGAAGTCTCGATCCATTCGTTCTTGAGGTCGCCGTCGATGGTCTTGGGCACACCGATTACCTGAACACCGGCACCGATGTTTTTGTAGTACTCGGCGAGAATAGCGGCATTGGTGTTTGAATCGTCACCACCGATAATAACGAGAGCCTTGATGTTAAGCTCCTTAAGAATCTTGAGACCGGCGTCAAACTGCTCGGGAGTCTCAAGTTTGGTACGACCTGAGCCGATGATGTCGAAACCGCCGGTATTGCGGTATTCGGCGATATAACCGGCAGTAAGCTCCATATACTGGTGGTTGATAAAGCCCGAGGGACCCATCAGGAAGCCATAGAGACGGCACTCCTTGTTAAGTTTCTTGATACCGTCGAAAATACCGCTTACCACGTTGTGTCCGCCGGGAGCCTGACCACCCGAGAGGATGATACCAACGTTGAACGGTTCCTCAACACGCTCCGGGTTAGCGTCGTGCTCGAACTGCACAACCGGCATACCGTATGTATGAGGGAAAAGTTTCTTAATTTCCTCCTGGTCAGCTACAGACTCAGTAGGCTCACCTACCTTGATCTTGACCGAACCCTGGAGATCCTTGGGTAACTTGGGCTGATATTCTGCCCTTACTCTCTGAAGCGCACTTTTTTTCATTATCGATATAGTTTGTTGTTATAATCTGTATTTTGAAAGTTTGTTGCTGTAATCTGTATTTTGGTTTTGCAAATTTAATAGTTTTTTCGCAAAAATCGTCCAATTTCCCCCAATAACTTTCCACCATCATTTCCCTCCACAATCATTATCAAAAAAAAGAGAGTCATCCGTGCGGACGACTCTCTTTGGAGGTTCCAACCAGATTCGAACTGGTGTGAACGGTTTTGCAGACCGGTACCTAACCACTCGGACATGGAACCCTTTGCTGTTGCGAATGCAAAGATAATATATATTTTTATTCTTTACAAATTTTTATTAAAATTATTTTTAATTCCTATATTTTTATCGTGTATCAAATCGTATATAATTGTCTAATAATATTGTATATTGTATATAGTTGCCTAATCATATCGTATATTGTTGTCTAATCATGTTTAGAGGCGCGAGGTTTTAGATTAATCCTTCTGAGGCTATTGTGAAGAAGGTGGTTATCCGATTACTTGTAGCGGCTGTAGATGGCGGCGCCTCTGCGCTTGGCCTCGGCGATGTCGTCGGGATCTTTGGGATCTACGCCATATTTCTTCAAATCGGGGATGCGAACGGGTGTGCCGGGGCGAATGCGGTCAGGGTGCCCGAGGATGTTTTTGTTTTCCTCATAGATGTAAGGCCACAGGTTGAAGTTGCCATAATGATCGCGTGCCATCGTGGTAAGATAGCGCGTGTGCGTTATGGTATCATAGACTGCTTCGGCGGCGTTTGTCACAGGCGCTTCCTTTGGCGATTGTACGGTTGTCGGTGAATCGCTGGGTCGAGTGGCAGGGATATTTGCCATGTCTTCCGACTCTCCGGTTTCCGTGGAATCTGCCACGTATTCATCCTCCTGAAGTTGAGCGGTGGTCTGATTCTCCTTTAATTTAGTATTAAGCAGATTATCAAACAGAGTAAAATAAAGGAATGCCACTGCTATTGCCGCTATCACTATACCTACAACTACACCCCATAGGAACGAACCTCTGCTGCGTTTGGGTCTCTCCATAACTACAACCTCAGGAACTACGGTGTCGGGAGTT
>CAZAWP010000023.1:15416-19398 GCA_964488855.1 uncultured Sangeribacter sp. | reverse complement strand
ATATTCAGTATCTTCCCTTGGAGGTAGTGTTTTTGCCCGCGGACGCATGACGGATGCAACCTCGGGGATGATTCCTGTTACTTTCAGGATAAACAATGTCAAGGATCTTATCTCGGGGTCATACGCTGAAGTGTATCTCCTCGGTTCTCCAAAAGAGAATGTGATAACCGTACCTAAATCAGCAGTTACCGAAAACCAGGGGCTATATTTTGTGTATGTTCAAAAAGCCGGTGATGACGACTGTTACTTACAGCGCGAAGTAAAGTTAGGCGATTTCGACGGCAATGACTATGAAGTGATAAGCGGTCTAAGTGCCGGCGAAAACGTGGTTACTAAGGGTTCAGTCAGAGTCAAGTTGGCAGGCGCCGCCAACACAATCCCCGGTCATACACACGAACATTAAAATCGACATCGATGTTAGATAAGATCATAGCCTTTTCGTTAAAAAACAGACTGTTTATAGTTTTGGGAGCTATCGCAGTGTTGATTTGGGGGTATTATGCCGTCCGTCAGACTGAGGTAGATGTATTTCCGGATCTCAACGCACCCACCGTGGTAGTCATGACGGAAGCTCCCGGCATGGCTGCCGAGGAGGTAGAACAATTGGTAACCTTCCCGATAGAGACAGCCGTGAATGGGGCAGTGGGTGTACGACGCGTACGCTCCTCATCGACATCCGGTTTTTCGGCAGTGCAGGTGGAATTTGATTGGGATACCGATGTTTATATCGACCGTCAGATAGTCGCCGAAAAGATAGCGGAAGTAGCCGACCGACTTCCCAAGGGAGCCAATACACCGGTTCTTGGTCCGCAATCATCCATATTAGGGGAAATGATGATAGTGAGTCTCACATCCGACTCTGTTTCACTTATGGATCTGCGCTCTATAGCCGATTGGACTGTAAGACCGCGCCTTCTTTCAGCCGGAGGAGTGGCGCAGGTGTCGGTGATAGGTGGTGACCTTAAGGAGTATCAGATACAGCTTGATCCGCTCCGCATGAGCCATTATGGCATCAGTCTCAATAATGTTTTAGAGGTTGTACGCGATGCTAACCGCAATACCAACGGCGGTATCATCTATGAGTATGGCAATGAATATCAGGTAAGAGGAATGCAGAGTCCCGACGTGATAGACAGGATGAGCAAGAGTGTCCTTAGTACAAATAACGGAAATCCTGTACTGTTGGGAGATGTAGCGGAAATAGTGATAGGAGCAGAAAGCCCTAAGTTAGGTGTTGCCTCCGAGCGGGGAAAGCCCGCAGTATTGCTTACAGTCACCAAGCAACCTAAAGTGAGTACAATCGACCTCACGGAGAGAATAGATAATACGATTGCCGAATTAAAGAAGAGCCTCCCGAAGGATATAAATATCTCTACCAACATCTTCCGCCAATCCGACTTTATAGAGAGTTCCATCGGCAATGTGAAGGACTCTCTGTGGGAGGGTGCTGTATTTGTAGTAATTGTCTTGTTCCTCTTTCTTGCCAATATCCGCACCACAGTCATATCTTTGATAACAATTCCGTTATCATTGATGGTGACACTCTTGGTATTACATTTGAGTGGAAACACGATCAACACGATGTCGTTGGGAGGTATGGCAATCGCAATCGGTTCGTTGGTCGATGATGCCATCGTAGATGTTGAGAATGTATGGAAACGACTCAGAATCAATCGCCGCAGAGAAGAAAAGGCGCGGTTACATACCCTTAAAGTCATATATGACGCGTCGCGAGAGGTCCGTACTCCGATTCTTAATTCGACCCTCATCATAATTGTGAGCTTCGTTCCCCTCTTCTTCCTTAGTGGAATGGAGGGTAGGATGCTAATTCCGTTAGGAATAGCGTTTATTGTTGCTCTCATAGCCTCCACTGTCGTAGCCCTTACATTGACACCCGTATTATGCAGTTATTTGCTTACAGATAAGGCGATAGCAAGTAAACTGGATCGTGAGCCGTGGGTATCACGCAAGTTGAAAGAAGGATATGCGCGTGTACTTGATTATGTATTGGTTCATCAGAAAGGTGTGATAGCATTTACAATAGTCGCCCTCCTCGGCACAATCGGGATATTCCTTACCTTAGGAAACAGCTTCCTGCCACCCTTCAACGAAGGAAGTTTCACCATCAATATCAGTTCGATGCCCGGTATCTCGCTTGAAGAGTCAGACCGGATAGGTAAACAGGCAGAAGAGATACTGCTGACAATACCCGAAATTAAGACGGTGGCGCGTAAAACCGGTAGGGCTGAACTCGATGAACATGCTTTGGGAGTAAACGTTTCCGAAATCGAGGCACCCTTTGAACTCAAGGGTCGTTCGCACCATGAACTGGAGCAGGAGGTTCGGCATAAACTTGCGGTCATAAAAGGTGCCAATATAGAGATCGGAAAACCTATAAGTCACCGCATCGACGCCATGTTGAGCGGTACGCAGGCTAATATCGCCATTAAACTATATGGAGATAATTTGCAGACCATGTATCGCCTCGGTAATAAGATTAAAGAGGAGATACAGAGCGTAAAAGGAATAGCCGATCTTAACGTCGAGCAGCAGGTAGAGCGGCCGGAAATACGTATTATCCCGAAACCTGAGATACTTGCGATGTACGGAATCAATCAGCCGGCATTCAATGAGTTTATCGAGGTAATGTTAGGTGGAGAAGTGGTTTCGCAAGTTTACGAAGGAAACCGCAACTATAACCTGACAGTTAAAGCCGGGGATGCATCCATGCGCACTAAAGATGAGATAGAGAAAATGCTGATCGACACCGGCGATGGAAAGAAAGTTCCACTCGCCGAAGTAGCCGATATAAAGTCAGTACCGGGTCCGAATACGATAAATCGTGAGAATGTGAAAAGGAAGTTGGTGATTTCTGCCAACACCTCAGGTCGTGACCTGAGCGGCGTAGTCAATGATATAAAGGAAGTAATAGATACCCGGATTGTGCTCCCCGAGGGTTATCATATCGAGTATGGAGGACAATTTGAGGCACGCCGTAAAGCCGGTAATACACTCTTATGGACATCACTGATAAGCATACTTGTCATTTATCTGTTGCTGTATATGGAGTTCGGTTCGTTTAAGGAGAGTGCCGTCATCCTCCTCAATTTACCCTTTGCGTTGATTGGTGGAGTGCTGATGATACGTTTCACCACCGGCGTTATCAGCATCCCTTCGATCATAGGGTTCATATCCCTCTTCGGTATTGCCACACGCAACGGAATGCTGTTGATCTCACGTTATAACACCCTTCGCAAAGACAACGGGTTGAAACTCCATGAGGCAGTGGTCACCGGTTCGCTGGACCGACTAAATCCGATTGTGATGACTGCCATGACATCAGCATTAGCGCTGATACCACTTGCGGTCCGCGGTGACCTCCCGGGCAACGAGATACAGTCACCCATGGCAATGGTCATCTTGGGAGGGTTAGTAACCTCGACCATCCTCAATGCCCTTATCATACCGATAATGTATTTACGACTTCATAGAAACAATATAGATAACGCCAATAATCAAGCGGATAACAATAATCAAGCAGATAAATGAGAGCTTTTTTTATAACTATAATAATCGGTGCGGCTGCGGCTACCGGATATCCCCGAACCGTTGATAATGTCGTGGAGGAAATCTTGGGCAATAACCCCGAACTCAAGATAAAGGCTAAGGATAATGCAGCGTTGGTGGCAACGTCAAAGGCAGAAAATGCCCCCGGTGATTTTTCGGTAGAGTTCAGCCCGTTTTTTGAAAGCGGTTATGAAGGGATGGCATCCTCCGAACTCATCGTACAGCAGGAGTTTGAGTTTCCTTCTCAATATGGACTCAGGTCAAAGGTCATAGATGCCGATAAACAGCAACTCGATTTGGAATTTGAGGCCTTGAGGAGCGAAATTGCAACTCAGGTGAAACTTAACTGCCTCAATATACTCTTAGCTCGTGATAATATAAAATTGCTGAGCAAACAGGTTGTCAATTCGGATTC